>DEWI01000026.1 GCA_002363575.1 Verrucomicrobia bacterium UBA3214
GAGCATGCGAAGCATGCGGAACCCCCGGTATTGGCACAATATTGAATCGAACCCCGAAGGGGTGGTACAAATGCTCCGAGGATATCGCAACGCCCATTGTGCCACCCCTTCGGGGTTTGTGCGTTCTTCGAACGCATCCCGGGGGTTGCGCGCGCGTTGCGCGCAACCCCCGGTAGCGGCGCAATATTGAACCGAACCCCGAAGGGGTGGCACAATGCGCGACGGCGTGGGCACTATGTGGCTTGGAGGAAGAAATCGCGCGCCATGGCCACAAGCGTCTCTTGATCGGGAATCGCATGCGTCGTCGCCGGTATGGCGTGACGGAACGAAGCGCCGTAATTCTTCGTGACGATTCGCGGGTCGGTGATAACGACGATGCCGCGATCGGCCTTGGATCGTATCAAGCGCCCGAAGCCCTGGCGGAATTTTATCACCGCCTCCGGGAGGTAGTAGTCGCGGAAGGCGCTCCCGCCGTCGCGCTCGATTTTCTCGCTTCGCGCTTCGACGATGGGATCGGCGCGCTGCGCGAACGGCAGACGCGCAATCACGACGCAACTAAGCGCTTCTCCGGCGATATCCACGCCTTCCCAAAACGACGACGCGCCGAATACGACTGTATTCAGCTGCGAAGAGCGCAGTTCGGCCGTCATAGCCTCCCTGCCCATGCCTTCGCCTTGGACGAGAATGCGCACGCCGCGCTCCTCCAGAGGCTCGCGCGAAAACGCGGCGACGCGCCGCATCATCTCATAGCTCGTGAAAAGAACGAGCGCGCGCCCGCGCGTGACTTCGAAAAGACGCCCGGCGAGCGCGGCGAGCCGCTCGGCATACGCCGCCGGATCGGCGGCGGGATCGGGCATGTCCGAAGGCGCCAGCACAAGCGCCTGGCGAAGATAATCAAACGGGCTGGCGGCCGTGACGGCGCGAAAGCGCTCCACGCATCCCAGCCTGCGCATCATGTAGCGGAAATCGCTGCCGACGCGCAGCGTCGCGGATGACAGGATCACGGAGTCCTTCTGCTTGTAGAGAAGCTTTTCGAGCGCTTCCGCCACGCTGAGCGGGGCGGCGACGAGGCGGACGTACGAATGCCTGTTCTCGCGCTGCACCTTCTCCGCCCAGTACGCATAGCCGTCGTCCTCGCCGTCTATCACGAAAGCCGCGTCCGTGGCGAAAGCGACAAGCGAAGCGGCGGCGAGGTTGAGCTGCGCGACGAGGTCGGCGAAGTTCGCCGCCTGCTCGCCGGCGGCGGTTTTGTCGGCGAGCGCGTCGCGGATGCCGTGGAGGATATTGACGAGTTCGGCGAGCGCTTGCTCGAGGCGGCTTTGCGCATCGCGCAGCGCGCTTTCGTCCCATACGGCGGGATCGAGCGGCGCGAAAAGCGAATTGAGCGAATACTGGCGTTGCAGCTTTCCGGAAGCGTCGGCCACGCAGCGATACCGGCAGACATCGCGGCGCGGGGCCACCTCGAGAAGGCGCCACGCGCTGTCGAAAAACGCATCGGCGGCGTTGACGGCGCGGACGAGCGCGCTTGTCGCCTCCGCCAGCAATTTCTGGAGCTGCTGGGCGACGGCGGGATGCAGCGCGCCCTTCATCGCAACGCGCGAGACATTGGCGAGAATGCCGCGCTGGCGCGCCGTGGCCGCGCCTCTGGAAGAGCGCGAGCGTCTTGCGAGGCGATTGAGAATCCGCGAAAGCTGCGGCATCGAAAGTTCGCGCGCGAGCTGGTCGGTCGCGATGTCTTCGAGCTTGTGCGCCTCGTCGAGGACGAGCTGGGAATACGGTGGGAGAAGCGCGTAATCGCCCGACGCGGCGGCTTCGGCGATGACGAGCGAATGGTTGGCGACGACGAGATCGGCCTCGCGGGCTTTGCGCCGCGCGCGATACACGAAGCATCGCGAATAGAACTGGCAATGCCTGCCCGGGCACTCCTCGGCAGGGCAGACGAGGAGGTTGCGCGGAAGCCCTTCGTAGAAATCAAGATCGCCATCCGGCGTGGAGCGCAGCCACTCGATGAAATGCGGCATCTGCTCCTGCTCCTCGCGCGCCATCGTCCAATAGCCGGGCTCGAAGAATTCCGCGACCGCGCGCAGGCAAAGGTAGTTCGAGCGCCCTTTCAGCAGCGCGACGCGATATTCCTTCCCTTCGGGCAGAACGTCCTTCAGCGCCTCGAGCGCCAGCGGAATATCCTTCTGCATCAGCTGCGACTGCAAATTGCGCGTGGCCGTGGAAACGACGACGCACGCATCGTTCTGCGCGCTCCAGAAGATGGACGGCACGAGATATGCGAGCGACTTGCCGACGCCCGTTCCCGCCTCGACCATGAGATTCTCGCGCGCGTTGTACGCTCCGGCGATCGCGCGAAGCATCGCTATCTGCCCCGGACGCTCTTCGTAGGACTCGAGAGCGCCGAAAACCCCGCCGCGCGACAACGCGCGCGCGGCGCGTTCGACGTCGAGCGGCGAACAATCCTCGTGGGCGACGGCGTGGCACTCGCGCGGCGCCTCGCGGCTCTCGGGGAGGAATTGCGCCCACGCGGGGTTGTCGATAAACTCGCCGGGGGAAATCATCGCAATCGGGCGTCCGCGCCGTCGCCGGCGCGCCGCATGGCGTGCGCGCAGGGGGATCGGCGCGTCCGCGCTGGGCGTCAGGCGAGTTTCAATTTTGCCGCGAGCTTTTCGAGCGCCGCCATATCGGCCTTGCGGCTGACGAAAGAAAGTCCGTCGCCGGCGCGGCGCGGAATGATATGGAAGTGGATGTGCCTAACGGTCTGGCCGGCGGCTTCGCCGTTGTTCTGCAAGATATTGCAGCCATCCGCGCCTAGCGTCTTAACGATATGCGCGGCGACGGCTTTGACGCGCTGTACGAGCGCGGCAAGCATCTCGTCGGGCGTATCGAAGAGGCCCTGCGAATGCGCCTTCGGGATGACGAGCGCATGGCCCTCGGACATGGGGTTTATGTCGAGGTACGCGAGAACGAGATCGTCCTCGTAAATCTTGAACGAAGGGATTTCGCCAGCGGCGATCGCGCAGAAGATGCAGTCGTTTTTCATATCGCTTTGATGATTTTGTTTCGGGTTGCCGGGAGATTGGCGAGCGCGCATGCGGTCACTCGCCCAGGCGCGCGAGGATCATTTCCGCCGGCGTAAGGCACTTCTTTTCGTTGTTGCACTCCTTGCAGCACGGCACGCAGTTGCCGCGCGTGGATTTGCCGCCGCGCGCTACGGGAATCACGTGATCCATGGTCAGATTCGCGGCGCCGACATTCTTTCCGCAATAGTGGCAGACGCCCTTCTGGAGATGCGCGCGCCACCAGTCCGTCGCGCGCAGCGCGCGCGCCTTTTCGCGCTCGCGGCGTATGTGCGCCTGGTCGGCGGTTATGAAGAAATCATCGTCCATCGCATTCCCCCTCCGGCATCAGAGATGATCCTTGCCGATGAATTCGCATGGCGCTTTGGATGCGCAAAGCCCTTGCAGGAATCTGATCCCATACACGACGTGCGACGCGAAAACCCCTGCCGCGGAAATCAGCCACGCCGCAGGGTTGAACGAAAACGTCGTGGCGAGGACGAGCGCGAAATACGCCGCGTACGGCAATGCCGCGAACGACGCCGCCAGGCGCAAAGCGCGGATGTCGGACGCGAAAGCCGCGATCGCCAGCGCGCCCGCGACGAAAAGCCCCGCGACGAACAGCGAGGGAATGAAGTAACCGGGATGGAGCGAATTCGAAGGAAAGCGCTTGCAGAAGTATCCGCGGTGGAAGGCGTAGCGGCCGAGCTGGCGGAGGTGCGGACCGAAGAGCGCGCGGCGGTGGTGGTGGACCACGACCCACGGATCATAGACGATGCGCTTGCCCGAATCGACTATGTCCTTGCAGAGAAGCGTGTCTTCGCCGGGCCAGAAGTCGGTGCGGTAGCCGCCGATCTTTTCCAGCAGACTGCGGCGCACGAAAAGATTGCAGGATGGGTAGTCATCGACATCGCGGCGGATTCCGCCTGCCTTGTAGCGGTAGCGATAGTTGCCGGAGACGAGCAGGTTGTCGTACACGCGCCCGCCGAGTCTGGCGAGAAAACCATCGCCGGGCGGCGTGACGCCCGGCCCGCCGACGGCGCCGATGTCGTCTGCGGAGAAATACTTGACCGCGTATTCGAGCCAATGCGAATCGGCGTAGGCGTCGTCGTCGATAAAGGCGACGATTTCGCCGCGCGCCCTGCGAATGCCCTCGTTGCGCTTCTCCGCCGGGCGCACTTTGCCGGTGGGGATTACGCATATGCGGCCGCCAGCATCGTCGTCGAGCGCGAATTCCTCGTCGGGCAGGACAATCGCTTCCCAGCGATGGTAGGTCTGCGCGGCGAGGGACTCCAGGCACTCGCGAAGATACGCGCAGCAATTCGGGCACGGTATCACCACGCTGACGAGCGGCTCGGCGGCGAGCGGCGGCGGCACCTCGACGTGATTGTAATACTTCAGAATCCGCAGACGGTAGAAGACCGCGAGAGTATCGAGCGCCATCGCGCGCACCGTCGATGCCTTCAACGCCCCGAATTTGTCGCCGAAGCGAATGACGACGGGCGCTTCGGCAATTTTAGCGCCGCGCGAATGCGCGATCGCAAGAAGCTCGAGATCGAATGCGTACGTCTTGACGAGCATGCGCTCCAGCGCTTCGCCCAGCACTTTGCGCTTGAAGAGCTTCATGCCCGTCTGCGTATCGGTGATCGGCAGGCCGATGAAGAACCGCACGAGCGTGAAATACACGAAGCTGACGATCCGGCGGTGCCATGGATACTGCAGCACGCTGCGGGGATGGCGCTTGGAGCCGATCACGACATCCGCGCCGGTGCGCGCCATCGCCTCGAAGAACCGCGGCGTCTGCTTCGGATGGATATCGAGGTCGCCGTCGAGAAGCATGACGAATGCGCCGCTCGACGCGGCGAAGCCGGCGCGCAGCGCCGCGCCCTTCCCGCCGTTGCGCTCGAGAAGCACCGCCTTGAAAGCGACGTGCGGCCAGCGGCCGGCGTTCTCGCGCTCGAAACGCTCCAGCTCCGCGCGCGTGGCGTCCGCGGAGCCGTCGTCCACAGCGACAAGTTCGACGGGGAAACCGTGGCGCTCGAAAAGCTCCGCCGTCGTCTCGAGATTCCCGGCGATCTCCGCGCCGAGATTGTACGCGGGCAAGACGACGCTCAGGCGCGAACCTCCGAGCATCTCCGCGGCCTGCGCCCAGAGCTTTCTCAATTTCACGTCTTGCATCGCTCGAGCGGATGTCCTTTTCACTCCCCGGCCGTCGCCAGCGAGAAATTCCACACGCCGGCGCCGCGGCATGCGTCGATCACGGCGACGAGCGCTTCATAGCTCGTCTCGCGATCCGCGCGGATGATTACCGCCTGGCCGGGATAGTAGCGCGCGATCTTCGCGAGCCTGTCGTGAAGCTGCATGAGCGAGACATCCGCGCCATTGACGCGCACCGTGCCGTCCTTGGCGACATTGGCGACGATTTCCCCCGGCAGGCGATCCGGCTCCTCCGCGCTTGTCGCCGTCGGCAGCTGGATGTTTATTTCCGATTCCCACTGGGAATACACGCTCGCCGTGACGAAGAAACACAGAAGCAGAAAGATCACGTCGAGCATCGACGTGAGCGCGAGGACGGGCGCGCGGCTCTTGCGCTCAACGGCGAATTTCATCTGCCCTCTCCTCGAGTTCGGCGATGCGACGCGCGGCGCGGCGCCGGAAAATCGCGTGGAAAAGCAGCGCCGGTATGGCTACGACGAGACCGAATATCGTGGTGACGATCGCTTGCGAGACGCCCTGCGCGAGCACGAGCGGCTTCGCGCCGGCGGTGACGTCGGCGGCGATGCCGCCGAACGCCTGGAACATGCCGAGCACCGTGCCGAGCAGGCCGACGAGCGGCGCGATCGCCGCAATGTCCGCAAGCCAATCCACCGAAGCCATGAGCGAGGCGGCGATGCGGCCGCCTTCGGCGGAGGGGTCGGCGGACGCGCGCAATCTGCTCAAGCCCTCTTCGATCACGGCGCCGCGGCGCTGCGAAACCCAGAGATAGAGAACCATCGTCAATTCCATGACCGAGAAAAACGCCAGCACCCACATCAAGGGGCCGCCGTAATTCCACGCCTGCTCGAAAGTAATAGTCGTATTCATCGCGAAGGACTTGTGGAGGTTGCTTCTAAACGAGGTTTTGCGGAAGAGCCGGGAGGAGAGCGGCGCAAAGCGCTTGCCTGCCTTGGCTCCCTCTCGCGGCCTCCTTGGGATATATCAATGGCGGAAGGAGCGCTGGCCGGTGAAGACCATCGCAACGCCGGCGGCGTTGCAGCAGTCGATCACATCCCAATCGCGGATCGCGCCGCCGGGCTGGACGATCGCCGTGATGCCTTCGCGTATGCCGACTTCCGCACCGTCGCGGAACGGGAAAAACGCATCGGACACCATCGCGCAACCGGGAAGGCCGCCCTTCTCCGCGCGCGTCTGCTCCATGATTTCGGCCTGCTTGCGCGCGCCGTCCTCTTCGCCGAAAACGAGCCGGAGGTCGTTGTAGGGCTTGGCGTACTTCTCCCAGGCGAGCCAGTCGGCGTGCTTGGTGTACGCCTTGTCGCGCGCGATTTCGGCCACGCCCACACGGTCCTGTTCGCCGGTGCCTATGCCGACCGTCGCGCCGTCTTTGACGTAGAGCACGCTGTTGGAAGTGACGCCGGCCTCGACGAGCCAGCCGAACACGAGGTCGTCGTATTCGCGCTGGGTGGGCATGCGCGCGATCTTGTGCTCCTCGAAGCGCGTTTCGCCGGTCGCCTTGTCAACGATCTTCCTGTTGCACCAGGCGGGCATGAAATCCTCCGCGCGCCGCGCATTGGCGCTGAACGAAGTCTGCGCGACGATGCCGCCGTCGATAAGCGATTTGAAGTCGATCACATGTTTTGCGACGAAGTCCGCAAGGCGCGCCATATTTGCGATGCGCATTACGCGGAGGTTCTTCTTGGTCGCGAAAAGCTCCATTACGCCCGGGAGGAAATCTGGAGCCACTACTACTTCCGCGTAGTTCTCGACGATCAGCTTCGCCGTCTCCATGTCGCATTCGCGGTTCAGCGCGATCGCGCCGCCGAACGCGGCGAGGCGATCGGCCTTGTTTGCGCGGAAGTACGCCTCCGCGAGCGTAGAGCCTGTGGCCACGCCGCAGGGGTTGTTGTGCTTCACGATCACCGCCGTCGGCTTCTCCATCAGGTATCTGAGGATGTTGAGAGCGTTGTCGGCGTCGGTGATATTCGTCTTGCCGGGGTGCTTGCCGGACTGCAAAAGCTCGGGCACGCTCGCCAGATACCTGCCCGGCTGAAGCATCTCGACTTCGCCAAGCGCGAGATTGCCGTTCACCAGCCTGTAGAGCGCGGCCTCCTGGCCGGGATTCTCGCCGTACCTGAGGCCCTTCTCCTCGCCGCCGATGTTCCACGTCGTCTTTTCATAGCGAAGAGTCTGGCGCTTGGCGCCATCGATGAACGAAATTTCGAGCGCGGGCGCGAAATGATCCGCCTCGATCGTCTTGTATGCTTCTTTCAAATCTTTCATGGCACGGCGTATTATACCATATTCCGTCAGCCCGCGGCGGCGGGATTATGGTATAATAGGTCGCGGCAGCCGGGCGCAGGCGAACGGCCCGGCGCCCCATCACCACTCTTGAGGAGAATCGATATGCGCAAATCGACAACTTGTCTCGCAGCCGCGGCGATCGCCGCGTTTTCGTTCTTCCCGGCCGCGCGCGGCGACGCGCCGGCGCATTTCACCGAGGACTTCGCGGCCGCGCGCGGACGCGCGGAGAAAAACGGCCGCCCGCTCTTCATCCTCTTCACCGGCAGCGATTGGTGCGTATGGTGCAAGCGCCTGGAGAAGGAAGTTTTTTCGAAGCCCGAGTTCCTCGATGTCGCCACGAACGCCTACGAACTCGTCGCGATCGATTTCCCGGAGGCGTTCGATTCCCTTCCGGAGGACGTCCGCAAAGAGCGCACGCGCCTTCGCTCCGCTTTCGAAGTGCGCGGTTTTCCGACGGTCGTACTCGCCGACGCCGCGCTCAAGCAGCTCTACACCGACGGCTACCGGCGCGGCGGCGCAAAGCGGTGGATCGACGAGTTCCGCGAAAGCGCGCGCATCCAGCCGCTCGTCGAGCGGCACATTCAGCCTTTCCGCGAGGAAATCTCCGCTCTTCTCGACGGGATCGAAATGCCGATGAGAGCGTTCGTCGTATCCGAGGGGACGAACAAGACCGCTATAGCCGCCGCGAAAGCGGCCGCCGAAAAAACCCTCCCGGCGTTGAAAGCGATACAAGCGCGCATGGAAAGCGCCAAAATGCCGCAGGAGCTTGACAAAGCAAAGGCCGTTGCCCTTGAAGAGTTTTCGGGCGCGATGGAGTATCTGGAGCTCCTGGCGACGAAAAGCGTCGATGAAATCGCCGAAGTATGCGAGCGCCGGCGCGAGGCCGCCGGGAAGAGAATCGCCGAAGCCGCGAAGGCGCGCGAAGAGGCGGAAAAGTCCTGGCTCTTTGATTGGAGCGAGAACATGCGCACCAACACGGCGATCGAGACGTTCGCATCGCTTCGCGACAAGCGCATCAAGCCCTTCCTGCGCCGCCATATGGATCCGGGCAACAAGGCGACGGCGGCAGAACGCAAAATCCTCGAAGAGGCCGTCGGCCGGCTTACCCTCGACGGCGTATTGAAGAAGTCGAAAAACAAAAAACAGCTCGCCCAAATCCTCTCGCGCACGGCGAGCCCGGAGTTCGCGGCGTTGCTCAAGAGCCTCGCGGACGGACGCAACGACTTCGGCAACCACTTTGTCGCATGGCTCGAAAAAGAGAAATTCTCCGG
This sequence comes from Verrucomicrobia bacterium UBA3214, assembly GCA_002363575.1. Taxonomy (GTDB): domain Bacteria; phylum Verrucomicrobiota; class Kiritimatiellia; order RFP12; family UBA1067; genus UBA1067. The sequence goes on from DEWI01000026.1 coordinate 8,852, forward strand.
CGAGGACTTGCGCTGCGTCGCCTGGCTGCAGGACAACAACTTCACACTCGGCTCGGCGACGATCGACGCGATGGCGAAAGCGAATATCGACGAATGGCTGGTGAAGGTCTTCAGCATCGACATGGAACGCCGCCTCGCGTGGAATGCCCGCGGCGGCGGCTGGGCTTCCACCGTTACGGACAAAGGATGGGACGGCTTCAAGAAACATGGAGACGCCTGCCGCGCCGCCTGCAAACGCGCGATGGAACTGCATCCTTTCCCGGAACCGGAGATCAAGTTCTCCAGTCTCGGGCCTTTCGACGACGCCATCTTCACGAACGCCACCGCGGCGCTCGCCGACGCTCCCTCGATATACGAGAACTTCCTTTGGTACAACTGCTACCCGCGATGGTGCGGATCGCACAAAAAGATGAAACTCTTCGCCGAACGCTGCCGCGCAACGGGCCGCCACGATACGATGATCCCGGTGCAATACGCCTATGCGCTTCTGCGCATGATCTACGACATGGAGATCCAGCCCGAGGACTATTTCAAAGAGCATCCCGAAGAACTCGACCGCATCCTCGAAGTCTCGCTGCCGCAAATCAAAAACAAGAACGCCACGAACAAAATCCGGCAAAAGGCCGGCGCATACGCCACGCTCGCCTGGTACCTCAAAGGCGACTACGAAAAGGCCGCCGAAGTCTGGCGCTCCTTCCCGCACCATACGATGCCCAACGGCCTGTGGGAGACGATCTACGGCTTCAGCGCCTACTGGACGATATGGGACGGCATCTCCGGCAAGAACCGCAAAGAGTTCCAGCGCCTCCACGCGCTTTACGAAGCCGGCGACCATGCCGCCTTTCTCAAGGAACTGGCCCAAATATCGAAGCGCGCGAAGCTCGACTCCGGAGAATCCTGGTATGCAGGGGAATACGGCAGGAACGCGAGGCTGAAGGTGGATTTCCCGGCCGGCAAACCCGTCGCCGCCTCCTTCCCGAAAAACAAAAACGGCTGGCTGACATATGGCGGCGCGTGGCGGCTGAACGGCAAATTCGCCTTCCACGACGGCAAATACAGTTCGGGCGATTCGCTCGAATGGTCGCCTCCCGTCCCGACGCAATTCAAGATGGCGTGCGTTTTCGCGCCGACGGGCAAGAAGGCCGATTGGCATTTCGAATTCCACGTCAAGCCCGGCACTCCCGACAAGCTTTCGCGCTACGAATGGCCGTATATCGTCGTCAAACCCGCCGGCGGCAAATATACCGTCGCGCTCGGCGAATGGGAGGAACTCTACAAGTCCGACGGCGGCGAGAAAGCGGAGTTCGAGCATCCCGGCGGCCCGATACGGCTTGCCGTGGTCGCGAAAGACGGCAAGCTCGAAATCTTCGCCGGCGACGCGAAAACCCCGCTCGTTTCCTCGAGCGCGTTCAAAGAGTTCTTCAAGAACGTCCCCGAAGGGAAGATGCGCTTCAACGGCACCGGCGTGCGCCTCGAGAAGATGTCCGTAGTCCGCCCATAGCCGTATATATTGTATTGACCCCGCCATCGACCGCGCGCGGCCGTTCGCCGGCGCGCCGTGCTTGTTTACCGGCGACAGGCAAATATGGTATAATAAGACGCATCTTGCATGTAAAAGGAGAAGACGATGACTACTTTGGAAATTGCGTTGGCGGGATACCTCGCGTTCGGGCAGCATGTCGGCAACCACCTCGAGAAGTTCGCAGGGCTGCAGACCATCCATTTCGACGGCGCCGTCTCGCTGCGGCTTGTCGAGACCGGCCGCGAAGAGAAAGCGCAGGATGGCGCGAAAACGCTTGCAATCCATCTCAAGGACGAATTCTACCCTTTCGAGGTGACGCGCTATGTGAAAAGCTGGGAAGATTGCGGCGCGGTCGAAACGTGGGTGGAAATCCGCCACAACGAGCCTGGCGCCGTCAAACTCCTGCGCGCCGACAGCTTCGCTTCCAATATCGCGTTTGAATCCGACGCCGTGCGCGTGATGTCGCTGACCGGCAAATGGGCGCGCGAGGCGAACGTCAGCTGGTCCGATCTCGGCAACGGCCAGATCGTCGAACTCGTTTCCAACTCCGGAACGCGCAACGCATGGGAGTCCAACGCGGCGATGATGGTAGAATTCGGCAAGGACGTCGGCGAAGAAAACGGCGCCGTCCTCGGCGTCGCCCTGGAATGGCCGGGCACGACGTGCCGCCGCGTGCGCCGCACATGGGACGGCAAAAAGACGCAGGTCTTCGCCGGCATCGACATGACTTCCGGGCCGTACACGCTCGATCCCGGCGTCGTCTTCACCACTCCGAAGGCGATCCTCGTATGGTCGGAGAACGGACGCGGCGAGGTCAGCCGCGAATACCACCGCTGGGCGCGCCGGCATTTGATGCCGCATGGCGACGCACTCCATCCGGTGCTTCTGAACAGCTGGGAAGGCGCGTATTTCTCCTTCACCGAGCAGACGCTTCTGGACATGATGGACGGCGTGAAGGAACTGGGCGGCGAAATGTTCGTGCTGGACGACGGCTGGTTCGGACGCGGCAAGTACGCGCGCGACGAGAAAAACAAGGACAAGTGCGGTCTCGGCGACTGGTGCGTCAACCCCGAAAAGCTGCCGCGCGGCTTGAACTTCCTCGCCGAAGAAGCCGCCAAGCGCGGCCTCGCTTTCGGCCTCTGGGTGGAGCCGGAAATGGCCAACACCCAAAGCCATCTCGTCGATGCGCACCCGGAATGGATGCTGCGCGAAAAAACACGCCCGCAAATCTACGGACGCGGCCGCACGCAAGTCGTTCTCGATCTTTGCAATCCGGCGCTGCGCGACAATATTTTCAATCAGCTCGACGCCGTCTATTCCTCGGTGCCGTCGCTCGCCTACGTCAAATGGGACTGCAACGCCGACATCAACAATCCCGGCTCCGCGTTCCTCGCAGCCGACCGCCAGCCGAATCTGTGGTACGACTACTCGAAAGGCTATCTCGAACTTCTCGCGCGCTTGCAGGCCAAGCGCCCGCATATCATGACGCAGGCCTGCTCCTCCGGAGGCGGCCATGTCGATTTCGCCTCCTTGCGCTATACCGACGAGTTCTGGACGAGCGATTGCACCGATCCCTACCAGCGCGTTTTCATCCAGTGGGGCACATCGCAATTCTACCCGGCGTCGGCCATGGCCTGCCATGTGAC
>DEWI01000117.1 GCA_002363575.1 Verrucomicrobia bacterium UBA3214
GATTTCGTGACGAGCGCCCGCAAGTACGGGATGCTCCCCGGTTTGTATGTCGCGATGCACTACAACTGGTTCCTCGGCGTGCGCGGCGGACGCCCGGCCGGCACGGTCAATGCAAACGGCTACTACGGCAACGGCCCAGAAGCGCAGAAGAAGTACGTCGCCAGCTGCGAAGCCGTGCTGAACGAGCTTTTGACGAATTACGGCGAGCTTTTCGAAATCTGGTTCGACGGCGGCGTATTGCCGCCGGAGAAGGGCGGGCCGCGCGCGCTCGAAATAATCGAGCGTCTCCAGCCGAACGCCATTCTTTTCCAAGGCCCCAAGAACGCGAAGAACATCATCCGCTGGGTGGGCAACGAGCGCGGCGTCGCGCCCTATCCCTGCTGGTCCACCGGCAGGGACGTCACGCAGTCAGACGGCATCAAGGAGGCGAAGGGCGAAAAGTATTCCGGGACGCCCGAAGGGAAGAAGTGGATGCCCGGCGAATGCGACGTGCCGCTCGGCCGTGGCAAGTGGCTTTGCACCGACCACAAGAAGGATCCGTATTGGACGATGGAGTATCTCGTCGAGATGTACAACCGCTCCGTCGGGCGCAACTGCAATCTTCTTCTCAACGCCGCGCCTCGCCAGGACGGCCTCATCGCAGAGAACGAAATGAAGATCTACGAAGAGTTCGGGCGGCGCATCAAGGAGCGCTATTCGAACATGCTGGCGAAGACCGAAGGCGAAGGTGCGCGTGTCGAGTTGGCGATCCCGAAAGATTCCGGCCCAGTGAATCAAGTCGTGCTCATGGAGCAGATCGCGCGCGGCGAGCGCGTGAGGGAGTTCGCGATCGAAGCGAAGGAAGCGTCGGGAGAGTGGCGCGAAATCTACAAAGGCTCTTGCATCGGCCACAAGCATATCGTCCGCTTCGATAAGATCGACACGGAAGCGCTGCGCCTGAACGTGGCAAAGGCGGCTGCAAAGCCGCTCATCCGCGAGTTCTCGGCATACTGCAACTAGGGGGAGTGCGGGCATGAGGAAACTGCTTTGCATCGCGGCGGCCGGTCTGGCCGCCGCTGCCGGCGCGGCGGAGTTCTTCGTCGCCAAGGACGGGAACGACGCGAACGACGGTTCGGCGCGCGCGCCGTGGCTGACGATTCAGCGCGCCGCGGATGTCGCGCGCGCCGGCGACGTTGTCACGATCCACGGCGGCGTCTATCGCGAATGGGTGAAGCCGGCGAATGCCGGACGCGCAGGCGCGCCGATCGTCTATCAGGCGGCGAAGGGCGAAAGCGTCGTCGTCACCGGCGCGGATCCCGTGACCGGATGGACGCGCGGCCCCGAAGGCTTGTGGATGGTCAAGCTGCGCTACGATACTTTCGGCGGCTTGAATCCATTTACCGACGTGATAAGCGGCGACTGGTTCGACGCGCGCGGCCAGACGCATTTCCGCACTCGCCTCATCCAAGACGGCAAGCCTCTCGAGCTGCACACCCGCCAGGCCATTCTGGCAGGCGGGAACATCCTTGAATTCAAGGTGATCGAAGAAGGGCACGCGGTGCTGGTGCCGGGTGAAGTCTCCGGCACGATCATTGCGAACTTCGCGAAGGATCCAAACGTCTCGACGCCAGAGCTGATCGTGCGTCCGGCGTGTTTCTACCCCGTCGAGGAATATCGCGACTACATTGCATTGCGCGGCATTTCCTTCAAAAACGCCGGGCCAAACTGGGCGCCGCCAACAAGCGAGCAAGTCGCCATAGTGGGCACGAACTGGAGCCGCGGCTGGACGATCGAGGATTGCGAAATCTCCGGCACGGAATGCTCCGGAATAACGCTCGGCAAATACGGCGACGTTTTCGACGATCTCGGAGGCAATGCGCAGGAGCAGTCCAACGCGATCGCCCGGAGCACCGAGAACGGGCTTGATCGCGTCGGGCACCACGTCATCCGCCGCTGCCGCATCACGGATTGCGGGCAGGCGGGAATCTGCGGCCATCTCGGCGGCGCTTTCTCGACTATCGACGACTGCGAAATCTCGTACTGCCACTTGAAGAAAGCGTTCACCGGCGCGGAGATGGCGGGCATAAAAATCCACGCCGCGATAGATTTCACGATTTCGAACTGCCGCATCCACCATTGCGGCGCGCACGCCGGGATTTGGTTCGACTGGATGGCGCAGGGCGCGAGAATTTCCGGCAACAGGCTCTGGGCGAACAGCGCAGACTTGTTTTTCGAGGTCGATCACGGCCCGGTGCTCGTGGAGGGCAACGATCTCATGTCGGATCTCGGCGTCTGGGCGTATGCCAAGAACGTCGCTTTCACGGGCAATCGCATCAAGGGTGCGTATCGCTACAGCAACGACAGGCGCAGGACGCCGGTATTCAAGCCCCATACGGCCGTCATCGATTCTCTCGATTCTCTCGAGTGTTCGCAGGGCGCGTTCATCTACATAAACAATATTCTCGCTTGCGATCCACGCTATCCCAAAGAGAAGCATCCGAGCCGCTATGAGGATAATTGGTTCGTGCCGGCCGAATATTGGCACATCGACGAAGCGTCGGGCGCATGCACGCTGACACCCCCGCCGGACCTCGAACGTCCGGCGTTCAAACCTGTCGATGCCGCGCGCATCGGCAAGGCGATTTTCCTCGATCAAGAATATCCCGCCGTGACAAGGCAATTCCCGCGCATTTGACCATCTCTAGCGCCGCGCGGACGCAAGGCTTTTTGCCTGGAATTATTGGCCGTGCAGAACGTGTAGAAACATACGACTTCTACACGATCTACACGGCCAATTCCTTTGTAGCCGAGAATCCGTCAATAGACAGGGCAACGTCGCGTCCGTGGTTGTGGGCGACGGACGCGGCAAGGCGGAGTTTCCCTGCAACAAGTCGGGTTTCTCGTTTTTTTATCGTCTGGTCGGGCTAAATTGCATTCGCCGCCCCCTAGCCAAAACCCGGAGAATATGCGATAATATCCGCATGTACTTCTGGAGCGGTGTCTGGCGCGGGGCGTATGAGCGCCTTGCGCGGAGCGCCGCGAATCCGAGATGGCCGATTCCGGAGGTTTCTGTATGACTAAACTTGCGACACGACGTGAATTTCTCGCCGGCAGCAGCGCGGCGTTCCTTGGCGCGTTCTTCGGCGCTCCGAAACTGTTTGCCGATGCGCCTGCGGCCGGCAGGACGTATTCCCTGCCGGTTCTCGGCGATATCCATTTCGATTCTTCCAATCCCAAGCATTACCACGCCGCCTACACCCACTGCAATTCCGCGAAGCGCTACGCCGCGCACCTGCTCGAGCATATACGCAATGCCGACATGTGGAGCGGCCGCATGCAAAATCTCGTGCGCGCCTCCGCCGCATGCGCCGCCAAGGATGCGCCGTTCGTTTTGCAGATGGGAGATTTCGTGCAGGGCGATTGCGGCAACGGCGAGATGCACAGGACGATGCTCGACGACGCCTACAAATTCGTGAAGGGCGCCTATGGCAAGAGGCCGCTATTGACGGTCGCCGGCAATCACGACATACGCGGAGCCATGAAGGGCGACCGCGCGCGAGAGACTTTCGAGAAATGGTATCCTGAGATGATCTCGCGCGAGACAGGCGCGCGCATCGCCGGGACGACGTTTTCATATCGCTGCGGGCCGGATGTATTCATCTTTGTAGATTTCAATTCCCCGAACCGGGACTTTCCGCTGGTGAAAGAACTTCTCGCTGCGTGCGAGGATGCGCGCTACACGTTCATCGTCACGCACGGCCCGGTGATACCGGCGGCGCCGACGCGCTGGTTTTTGCTCGGCGAGCGTGCGCGCGATGCGGAGCGCAGGGAGTTGCGCGCGATTCTCGCGCGGCGCAATGCGATCGTCTTGGGCGGGCACACCCACCGTCTCGAATTCGTCGATTGCGAGTTCCCGGAAGGGCGCATCACACAGTTTGTATTCAACAGCGTCTGGCTAGATCCGGACGACAGGGAGCTAAAGCCGCTCGTCAAAGGCGCGGAAGGCTACGCCAAGCTCGCGCGCACAGGCTGCTTGCCGGGTAAAGAGCCGAATCCGAAAGCCACCGCCGTCATGTTCGAATACCTGCCATATCTCAAAACCTGTCTTGTCGCCAGCGCCGTCGGCCATTATACGCTGCAAGTTTCCGACGAGCATGTCGATGTGGCTTTCTACGCCGGAGATTCCATAGCGAGCAGCAGGACATTCCGCTTGAGGTAGAATAGAGCGTCAATCACCGCGCAGCGAATGCGCACATATTTTCCCAAGACATGAAAATCGCAGACATAAAGACGTTTCAAATCGATTGCTTCCGCACCAACTGGGTGTTCGTGAAGGTAGAGACCGACGAGGGCGTGTCCGGCATCGGCGAGGGCACGCTCGAATACAAGGAAAACGCGCTCGCCGGCGCACTTGCCGATCTCCGGCACGCGCTTCTCGGCAAGGATCCTTTCGATACCGAATGGATATTCCACCAGAACTACCGCGACGCCTACTGGCGCGGCGGCGCCGTCCTTATGTCGGCGCTGTCGGCGATCGACATGGCGCTCTGGGATATCAAAGGCAAGGCGCTCGGCCTGCCCGTTTGGAAATTGATCGGCGGGAAGTGCCGCGACGGCGTGCCGTGCTATGCGAATTGCTGGTTCTCCGGCGCGAAAGAGCCGGAAGAATTCGCCGCGAAGGCGGAGGCGGCCGTCTCCGCGGGTTTCAAAGGCTTGAAGTGGGATCCATTCGGCAAGCACTACCGCCAGCTCCCGGCGGACGATTTCAAAAAGGCGATGCGCTGCGTCGCTGCCGTGAAGGGCGCCGTCGAAGGGAAGGCGGAGATACTGATAGAATGCCACGGCCGCTTCGATCTGCCCACGGCGCTGCGAATCTGCCATGCGCTTGAAGAATATTCGCCGTACTGGGTCGAGGAGCCTGTCATACCCGATACGATGCGCGCGCTCGCCGATCTCCGCAGCCGCGTGCGCACGCCCATCGCGTGCGGCGAGCGCCTTTACACCACGCAGCAGATTCTCGACGCCATCGAACTTCGCGCATGCGATTATCTCCAGCCGGATTCCTCGCACGCCGGCGGGATTACGGGCATGAAGCAGATAGCCGCGCTTTGCGACGCACACCATATTCCTTTTTGCGCCCACAATCCTTCCGGGCCCGTCGCGAACGCGGTGACGCTCGCGCTCGGCGTCTCCACTCCCGGCTACTGCATCCACGAAACGCTTTTCGACGATGTCCCGTGGCGCAAGGATGTCATCGACGAGGACGTGCGTTTCGCCGATGGCCTGATGTACCCATCCGACCGTCCCGGCCTCGGAATCGAATTGAACGAAGCCGCCGCGCTGGCGCATCCGAAGAGCGACCACTGGCTGCGGCATTACGTCGGCACGCTTACGAACATCCGTCCGCCGGACAGCGTAAAGTACTATCATCCGTGAGCCGCGAAGCGCCGCGGCGCGATGCGGCGTCCGGCCGTCTTCTCCATAGCCGCGCATGAGCGCATTTGCGCGCATTGCACTGAAAGACCCGTCGCCATGTTCATCTATCTCGGTTGCTACACAGATGCCGCGCACACAAACGGCCTGCAAGTCGTGCGCCTCGATGAAGAGACGCTCCAAATGTCCGTCGAGCGCGAGTATCCCGTATCGAACGCGCTTTACCAGACGCTCTCGCCAGACGCGAAGATTCTCTACTCTTGCACCGGCGAGGGGCTGGCGGCGTTTGCCGTCGGCGAGGAAGCGGAACTGACGAAGACCTGCGCGCTCGAGCTGGGCGATTGCGTCTGCCACGTCGCCGCGATGCCGGATTCGCGCCATGTCGTTTTCGCGGATTATCTCGGCGGCTTCGCCGGCTCCGTGGAAACCGCCGGGGGCGGAATGGGCAAGGCGGTCGTGCATCGCCATGAAGGCTCCGGGCCGAATCTTCCCCGCCAAAGCTCCGCGCACTGTCACCAGGCGCTGCCGCTTCCGGATGGCGCTGGCTACGCCGTCTGCGATCTCGGGATGGACAGGATTTTCGAGTATCCGTCCGCCCGCGCTTTCGAGACGACGCCGCGCGGCGCCGGGCCGCGCCATCTCGTTTTCCATCCAAACGGGAAGCTGGCGTTCCTCGTCTCCGAACTCGGCAATCTGGCGACTTCGCTTTCCTGGGATCGCGCGAGCGGCTTCAAGACTCTCCACTCTCTCCCGACAGTAGAAGACGCCGCACGCCAATCCATCGCCGCCGCCATACGCTTCACGCCGGATTTCTCGCGCATCGTCGTTTCCAATCGCGGCGAAAACTCTCTTGCCGTATTCGACTTCGACGCGGAGACGGGCCGCCTGGAATTCAAGGCGCGGACAATGCTCGCCGGCGACTGGCCGCGCGATTTCATTTTCGTTTCGCCGACGCTCGCGCTTGTCGCGATGGAACGTTCTGGTGAGCTGCACGCAATGCGCTATGACGTCGCGAGCGGAACCTTTTCCCGCCTATCCACGCTGGGCGGGCTTTTCCGCCCGGTCGCGCTGCTTGCAAAGCCTTGACGGCGCGAAAGCCGGATGCACCGCGCCGGAGGCGCAGGGCAAGGCGGCGTCAAATATGCTATAATACTTTCATACCAAAGAAAGAAAGGAAAAGAGAAATGTCAGTAACGAAAACCGAAACGATCGGCTGGGGTTCCCGGCTTGGCTCTTCCGTCAAGGGTATCCTCGTCGGGCTCGTGTTGTTCGTGGCCGGCTTCCCGGTTCTCTTCATCAACGAGGGCAATACGGTAAAGACCGCGAAAGCGCTCGATGAAGGGCAGTCGGTATGCGTAAGCGTGGATTCCAACGCGACGATCGACGACGCGAACAACGGCGCGCTCGTGCACATGAACGGCAAGGCGGAGACGGCCGACACGCTGACGGACGGCGAATTCGGGATTTCCGTCAATGCCATCAAGCTCGTCCGCAAAGTCGAGATGTATCAATGGGAAGAGACGTCGAAGACGACGGAAAAGAAGAATCTCGGCGGCAGCGTCACCCGCACCACGACGTACGACTATTCGAAAGTCTGGTCGGATCGCGCGATCGACTCCAGCTCTTTCGAAGAGCAGGCGGGCCATGAAAACCCCGGCGTCTTCGAGTTCCCCGGCCAGACCGCGCTGGCTTCGACAGTGACATTCGGCGCATTCAGGCTTTCGGAAAACCAGATCGGCAGAATCGGCGGAGAGAAGCCGTACTCCCTCGGGAAGGATTACAAGTGCCCGCTCGAGCGCGTCAAAGTCCAAGGCTCGACCATCTACGTGCCGGGCGCGGAAACGCGCCTGAATGCGCTGAACAACCGCGATGTCGTGGCGCAGCCGCGCATCGGCGACATGCGCGTGACCTTCAGCGTGATAATGCCGCATGAAATTTCCATCGTCGCCAAGCAGCACGGCGATACATTCGTTCCGTATGTCGCGAAGACAGGCAAGAAAGTCACGCTGCTCAGCGACGGCACGAAGGATGCGGCGGAGATGTTCGCAAACGCCCAGAGCGCCAACACAACGCTCTGCTGGCTGATCCGCCTTGGCGGCTTCCTCCTGATGTATTTCGGTCTTCGCAAAGTGCTCAGCCCGATTTCCACGGTTCTCGACGTCCTGCCGATCCTCGGCAATATCGCGGAGGTCGGGCTAGGAATCGTCGCTTTCGCGGTCGCCGCGCCATGCGCGCTTTTGACGATCGCCGTGGCATGGTTCTTCTACCGTCCCGTCGCCGCGATCTGCCTTGGCGTCGCCGCCGTGGGGATCGTCGTGCTATACAAGAAGATGAAGGGCGCGAAGAAGCCCGCCGCCGAAGTCCCGCAGCAGCAGCAGTAGGCGCAGCCTCGCGTTTCGAATTCGTCTCCCGCATTCTACATTCCGTCCGCAGACGCGCTTTCGCGTCTCCGTCGACCGGCGGGGAGAAGCGCGCGTGAAGGGGAGAGCGGCGGAATGCGGAATGCCGAACCCAGTCTCCAAGCCCGGCAAAAATCAAGAGTTGCAGCCATGCGTCTATTCGTGATAGATATGATGCCCTTTCTGTACAAGGGGTATTTCGCGTTCTTGCGTTCGCCGCGCATCACGTCGTATGGCATGAACACGTCGGCGCTGCTGGGCTTCGCCAACGGGATCGGCGCGATATTGAAGAAGGAGCGCCCCGACGCCGTGGCCATCGCGATGGATCCCGACGGCCCGACATTCCGCCATGAAGCCTACGCGCCGTACAAAGCGCAGCGCCAGAAAATGCCGGAGGACATCGCTTCGTGCATCCAGCCGGCGTTCGAACTCGCGGACGCGCTCGGCCTCGCAGTGGAGCGCGTGCAGGGTTTCGAGGCCGACGATGTCATGGGCACGATCGCGGCGAAAGCCGCTGCGGCCGGCTGGGATGTCGTAGTCGCGACGCCAGACAAAGATGCCGCGCAGCTCGTGCGTCCGGGCGTCCGCCTGTATCGTCCCGGGCGCGCCGGCGAAGAAGCGCAAATCTACGATGAGGCGCG
>DEWI01000133.1 GCA_002363575.1 Verrucomicrobia bacterium UBA3214
GCGGGGATGCGCAAAGTGGTGAAATGCGCAATTACTTCGATTTTGGGGGGGGGGGGTATTTACATGCGGTAAATAATGTGCTATAATTTCTTTCGTTCGAGCGGGAGAGGACAAAGATGCAAAAGAAGAAACCATATCTGAAAATCGCGGTTGCCACGCTCTGCGCAGCGGTTTTTCTTGGCGGATGCGGCGACGATCCCGAAAGCGCGCAAGAGGCGCAGCCGGCCGCGCCGCGTAGCGTCGAAAGCGTCGAACCGCGCGCCGCCGCCGCCGCCGCTGCCGCCGGCACCGGCGCCGCTGCCGGCGTCGCCGCGCCGCGCCGGCAAAACGCGACGAAGGAGAGTCGCGAAGAGCTTCGCAAGAAGCGCGAAGCCGCGCGCGCCGCGCGCAAGGCGGAACGCGCCGCGCGCAAAGCGGAACGCGAAGCCGCGCGCGCCGCCGATCCCAACGCTCCGCGCACGCCGGAAAACAAATTCGAGAAGCGCAGGCGCTTGCGCCGCGAACGACTCGAAGCCGCGCGCACCGCGGACGCCGAACGTCGCGAGAAAGCGCTCGCGCGCCTCAAGAAACGCGGCGCGCCGCTTTCCGGGCTGAGCGCGGAACTCGAAAGCATCGCCGCTGAAGAAGCGGCCGCGCGCGAGGCCGAACGCGGTGCCGGACGCGAAGCCGCGCGCGAGCGCCGCGAAAATTCCGAAGCCGCCGCACCGGCCGACGAAACCCCCGAACAGGCGGCGAAGCGCCGCGAAGCGGAACGCGAGAAAATCCGCGAGGCCGCGCGCGAGGCGCGCGACAAGTACGAAGCGCGCTTGACCGACGAAGAGCGCGCCACATACAAGCGCCGCTCCCTTTCCTATTGGATGTACCGCGAGCGCGCCAAAACGCGTCCGAATCCTAAAAAGGATTTGTAGGATCGGATGCGCGCCGTCCGCGCGCGCATCCGAAAAGCCAATTTCTCCGGCTGTTGCCGGAAACGACAAGCAAGAACGACAAGAAAGTGAAAGGAGAAAACTAGATGAAACGGTTGTTACCCGGCCTGACGGCTTGCGCCGCCGCGGCCATGATCGCCGTGCCGGCGGTGTCGTCGGCGCGCACCTACGATTCTGGCGGTTTCCGCTACGAATATTATGTCGAGTACGATGACTACGGCGAACCGGAGGAAGTTACGATCGACGATGTCTGGCGTATCGACGCTGAAGGCAAGCTCGTTGATTGGGACGCCAAGTCTTTCGCTTTCCCAGATTCGCTCCCGGCGACGATTACGAACGGCAGCGATTACGCGACCTATTCCAAGGTTTACGATGACAATGGCAACTTCCTTTCCAATGTCTGGACGCAGGTCTCTTCGACGAAGGAAGTCAAGGAGTTCGTCCTCCCTGTCGTTGGAATCTACGCCAGGTTCTATGATGACGCCGCCGTGCTCGAAAGCGTCACCTTCCCGGATACAGTAGAGTGGATAGACGGCTATTACGGCGAGTGCACCAATCTCGCCACCGTCGTGATGGGCGACGAGGTCGAATTCAACCGTTCTGTTTTCGACGGCACGCCATGGAGGAAAGCGCAAGGCGAGATGTTCATTCGCAACGGCACGCTCGTCGCGTATGACGGCACGGCCACAGATGTCGTCGTCCCCGAGGGGGTCGAGAAAATCGGCGACTGGGCATTTGAGGACTGCACCAACCTCGTCAGTGTCACCCTGCCTTCGACGCTGGAATATATCGGTTTTGGGGCGTTCCGCGGCACGGCGCTCGCGTCTGTCGCGATTCCCGAGGGCGTGGAATACATCAGCGACTGGGCATTTGAGGACTGCACCAACCTCGTCAGCGTCACTCTGCCTTCGACGCTGGAACGTATCGGTTTTGGGGCGTTCTACCGCACGGCGCTCGCGTCTGTCGCGATTCCCGAGGGCGTGGAATACATCGGCGACAGGGCATTTAACAACTGCACCAACCTCGTCAGCGTCACCCTGCCTTCGACGCTGGAAGAAATCGGTTCTGAGGCGTTCCGCGGCACGGCGCTCGCGTCTGTCGTTATTCCCGAGGGTGTTACGGATATCTACAGCTCCGCATTTGAGGATTGCACCAACCTCGTCAGCGTCACTCTGCCTTCGACGCTGGAAGAAATCGGTTCTGAGGCGTTCTACCGCACGGCGCTCGCGTCTGTCGCGATCCCCGAGGGCGTGGAATACATCAGTGACGAGGCGTTTGCGTACTGCGCCAACCTCGTCAGCGTCACCTTGCCTTCGACGCTGGAACATATCGGTGATAATGCGTTCTACCGCACGGCGCTCGCATCTGTCGTGATTCCCGAAGGCGTGGAATACATCAGCGACGAGGCGTTTGCGGACTGCACCAACCTCGTGACGGTTACCGGCACGTGCCCGGAGCTTAGATATGTTGGATCGAATCCGTTTTACGGCACGCCTGTCTATGAAAACATCGAAGAAGGGCTTGTGCGCGTAGGGCCGATCGTTTTCGGCTGGCGCGGCGAGGCCGCCGAGACGCTGACGATCCCCGAAGGCGTTTCGTATATCTGCAGCGATGCTTTCTACAGATACGGCGACAATGGCTGCAGCTATGATGAAAAGACCGATGAATATGTATGCACCAAGCTCGCCGTTGCGCTGAGCCTTCCTTCCACTCTCAAGCACATCGGGTCGTGGGCGTTTGAATCTAGCGGTGTCACGACTGTGACCGGCGGCGAGAATGTCGAAAGTGTCGGTTACGCCACATTCTGGGGTACGCCTTACTGGAATGCGATCCAAGAGAAGTGCGGCGATGCCGCCGTCGCGTTCGATTATGTCCGCCTCGGCAAGACAATTCTCGGTTTTGTCGGCGTCGCGCCTGCCGAAGTCGCCATCCCCGATGATGTCGTGGCGATTTCGTCCTACCTCTTCGATGCCGAGGACAACCCTACGGCGATCTCGAATATTACATCCGTCGTCATCGGCTCCGGGCTCGAAAGCCTGCCGGACCGCGCATTCTACAGCTTGCCGAATCTCGTCTCTGTCACGGGCGGCGCGGCGCTCGAAGAATTGAATGACGATGCATTCGGGAGGTGCGAAAAGCTTGCGACCGTCGAACTCTCCGGCCCGCTCGACTATATCGACGATGCATTCGAGTATTGCGGGAGCTTGACGGATGTCACGCTCGGCGCGCGTTTCCTCGATCTCGACGACGAGGAAGATGTGTTTTATGGCTGCACCAACCTCGTCAATGTCACATTCAATATCGTAGAGCCGGATCCGGACGACTACGAGTTGGATGATGACGATACGCTTCCCGAGCCTTACGTCAGAGTCTCTTCGCTCACGTTCTTCCCGAGCGGCACTGATCGTGATTGCGCCAAGCTCCAGAGCGTCAAGGTCCTTCGCAAGGGCTGGAAGATGCTCGGCTGGGAGGCCGGCGAAGATGAATTCCCGACGGATGTCTCCACGCTCAAGCTCTATAGGTCTTATACGCAGATTGACTCGTATTGCAACACTGGCGCTTGGGATTCCGAGACCGGGAGCTACATATACTATGACGAGCCTGTTTGCGTCACGAACACGTACAACGATTACAGTGCAGTGGCATTCCGTCCGCAGTGGCGCAAGGTCTTGCGCACGGCCGAAGACGATAGCGCGTTCGCGCTCGACGCCAAGGCGTCCTACATCGGCTGGCTCACGGATGCCGACGGCAAGCTCGCCGGCTTCGTGACGGTGAAGACCGCGAAGGGCCGCAATGGCGTCTCCAAGACTACTGCAACCGTGACGCTCCTCGGCCAGCGCAAGATCTCCATCAAGGATACGGTGGATGCCAATGGCGTCGGCCAGGGCGCGCTCGCCGGCTTGACTGTCGGCGCGAACGGCCTCTACGGCACTCTCGCCGTCAATGGCGTCGCCTACGATGTCGATGGCGCGCGCGATGTCTCGAAGACGCGCCTCGATCCCGCGCAGAACACCCTCGCCGCCCTCAAGGGCAAGGTCTGGACGCTCGCGCTCGAGCCGGACGGCGAGGATCTCCATGCGTTCGCCAATGGCTGCATCGGCCTCTCGGTGACGATGGGCGCGAAGGGCAAGGCGAAAGTCTCCGGCGTGCTTCCCGACGGCGGGCGAGTCAATGCGTCCGCGCAGACGGTCGTCGGCGATGTGGCGTGCTGCATCCCCGTCGTATATTCGAAGCCGAAGGATTCGCTCGCGTTCCTGCTCTGGATCGATTCCACCGGCAAGCCTCTCGATATCACTGAAATCAGCGATTGGAAGGGCACCGGCGCCAACAGGGACGCCTTTGCCGCCGAATTGAGGGCTGTCGGCTTCGAAGAGCTTGAAGGCCTTCAGGGTACGACGTACGCACAGCTCGACGATGAGGAAATCCCGGAGATCGAAGGCCTCCTCGCGCAGTTCCTGCCGTATGGCGAGCCTGTCTTCACCGGCGCAAAGTGGACCGCGAACAAGGCGGCGGTCATCCGCTACAAGGCTGGCGCGTTCGATCAGGCCGCCTACGACCTCGGCGTCTCCAAGGGCAAGACGAACGACTCCGGACTCAAGCTCACGTACACGCCGAAGACGGGCCTCTTCAAGGGCAGCTTCAAGGTCTATACCCTCCTGCCCACCGGCAAGATCAAGAAATATACCGCCAAGGTGAACGGCGTCGTTCTCGATGGCTACGGCTACGGCAGCGCGCTCGTTCCCAAGGTCGGCGCCATGCCGTTCTTCCTCGGCGATGATTTCGATGATATTGTCGAGACTCTGCCTTGACAGGGTGCGTTAGCCCCGATATAGGGGTGGAAAGCTCGCGGGGCGGGCGCGCATTGCGCGTCCGCCCCGCGGCTATATATGTGCCACCCCTTCG
>DEWI01000017.1 GCA_002363575.1 Verrucomicrobia bacterium UBA3214
CCAATTCGAGTTTTCGACATCCACCATCGTCTTGCCAGTGCGGCAGACGCGCACCGAGGCGCAGCCGCAGAAGGCCGCCAGCCCAAGCGCCGCAAGCGCACGGAGGAGCCGCGCGGCGCTCATCTGCCCTCCTCCACGTTGTTTTTCAAGACTCCGGAGAGCTGTATCTCCCTGAACGTCAGCACGTACGGCAGCGGTATCGGCAGGTCGGTGCCGGGTATGTTGAACATGACGGAATCGTGATTGTGATACGCGAGGTCGCGAAGCGCCTTGCCGGCGCGCTCAGCGTATGCCACGACCCTCCCCTGCACCTTCTCCATCGTGACGTCGTTGCGGAACATCACCGTAGGCGCGAACGCGCCTTCCGCCGCGTTTCCCGTCGCCAGCGGTATGACGTTGAAGAGATACCACCCGTAGTTGGTCACCAAGATGTTCTCGTCGCCGGATTTGGACAATTCCGCCGTCTCTAGCGTGAAACACCCGGCAAACGCAAGCGTCACCGCAGCTATCAACCACTTTCCCATGCTTCCTATTATACCATTTTCCGCGCCCGGCGTGGGAATGCGGCGCAAGTTTTCCGCCCGCCCTGTCACTTCTTCTTGCCGCCGGCGCAGATTTCCGCGATGTTCATCGAATAGGAGCGTATGCGATCGTACGCATTGAGTATGTCCAGCGTAGCGAGAACGGCGGCCGACGACGTCTTCGCCGCGCCGATGCGCAGCAGCTGCTTCTGCCGCGCATTCCTCACCATTTCCTTCAAGCGCGCGGACTGCTCGCGCCGGCTCTTCAAATCCACGCGCCCCTGGAGCTCCTCGCGGCCGAACGTCGCCATCTCCACGGCGGCGTCGTGGACTTCGAGGACGGTGGCGAGCGTCTCGCCCTCCAGCTCCTCGCCTTCCGCGTAGATGCGCTGCAACGCGCGCTGGATCGCCGGCGCTTCGTCGGAAAGCGATTCCAGCTCGTCCGCCAGGCGCAGGAGATCGCGGGCGAGGGCCGCCGTCTGCGAAGGCAGGCGCTTGAGCATGATTTCGCCCAGGAAGGCGGTGACTTCGCTCTGGACGCTATCGAGGATTTCTTCGCGTTTGGCGACGTGGCGGAGGCTCTTTTCGTCGGCTTCGCGCACCAGCGCCTTGCGGACGTGCCGCAGCATGTCCACGACACTCGCGGCCATGAACTCCACTTCCGTGGCGGCCTGTTCGCATGCGATCACCGGGCTTATCCTTCCGCGGGAGTTCAGCGCGGAGAGATGCGGCTTTTCATCCGCGCGCTCCGGGACGAGCCACTCGAGGAATTTCGCGATCTGGCGCGCGAACGGGAAGACGAGCACGCCGCGTATGAGCGAGAACACCGTGTCCGTCACGGCGATAGGCGCCATGACGCGGACTTCCCAATCGGGGAAAAGCCACTTCCCGAACGGCGCGAAAAGGCAAAGCGCGAAAGGTATGCAGACGAGCGAGCCGGCGAGATTGGTGAGCGTGTGCGCGAGCGCGAGCCGCCGCGCGGCGCTGCCGCCGCCGATCGTCGCCAGCCACAGCGTCGCCGTCGTTCCGATGTTCGCGCCGAAGAGCGAGGCGATCGCCGTTTCGTAGGGGACCATGCCTTCGGAAGCCAGCGTCATGAAAATAAGTATTCCCGCCGCCGAACTCTGGATCACCGCCGTGAATGCGCACGAGACGGCCGCGACGGCGAAGACGCCGCCGATCGTGCGCGCATCCAGCGTCGCCAGCGCGCGCATGAGCGCAGGCGAGCTCTTCACCGGCTCGACGCCGGCTTTCATGAAATGCATGCCGAGAAAGACGAGGCCGAGACCGATCAGCGCAAGCGAAATATGCCGCAGGCGCCCGCGCGGCAGAAAGAAATAGCCGGCCGCGCCGCATGCAAGCGCGCCGAGCCCCAGCATCTCGGGACTCGGCGCAAACGCCATCAGCCATATAGTGAACGTCGTGCCGATATTCGCGCCGACGAGGACGTTGATGGACTCCACGAGCGTCATCATCCGCGATTCCACGAACCCCACCAGCATCACGGTGACGATCGACGACGACTGCATGAGAAGCGTCGCGCCCGCGCCCATCGCGACGCCCGAAAGGCTCTTGCCGGTCGCGACCGACATGAAACCGCGCAGCCCGTTCCCTCCGGCGGCCTGCAAGCCGTCGGAAAGATGGCGCATGCCGAGCAGGAACAATCCCAGCCCGCCGCCTACGCTCGCAAGCGCTATAAGCAACACATCCATCTTCGCGAAATCTCTGCGGGATTCAGGCGGCGCGCGCGGCTTTCGCGCCGCGTCACTTCGCGAGGTTGCGGAGTTTCTCCAGCGTTATCGCATCCACGAGGCGCCCGAAGCCCCCGGCGGCGCCCTCGCCGCCGGCGCCGCCCATCGACACCATCGCAGGCAGCGACATTCCCGCCAGCCCCTTGCCGATGGATTCCCACTTCGCCGCCGCCTTCTTGTAGTCGTACTCCAGCTGCATCTGCTGCAACTCCGTGATCGCGCCGGAAAGCTCGATCTCCTTCTGCTTGGCCTGCGCGGCGGCGACTTTCTGCTCGGCCTGCAAACGGACGGTCTCGAGGCGCTCGGCTTCCGTCCGCTTGGCGATCTCCGCGACCGCGCGCTCTTTCTCCGCCTCGATTTCCGCGACTTCCTTTTCCCTCGTCACCGCGATCGCGGCGACTTCCTTCTCCTTCTGCGCCTTGACGAGCATCTGCTCCTTTTCGAGCTTCTCGACATCGACTTTCTTCTGCGCCTCGATATTCGCAAGACGCGCCTGGCGCTCCGCTTCCGTGACGAGTTTCGCCGTCTCCGCGTCCGCCTTGCCTTTGTATTCGGCGATTTCGCGCTCGTAGTTCGCCTTCGTCTTCAGCGTCTCCGCCTCGAGCTTGATTTTCTCCGCCTCGGCAAGGCGCTTCTGCAAATCCGCTTCGCGCTGCTTGGCGAACTGCGTTTTCGTGTTTTCGTCGGGATCGGGGCGGCCATCGACGGTGAAGCTGTTTACGTCTATGCCTTGCTCCAGCAGATCCTTGTTGTGCAGGATGGCGTCGTGCATCGCTTTCACGAAGTCCGGGAACTTGTCGCCGCCGATCACCGCGGAAGGGTCGAACTGCGAGGAGACGCATTGCGCGACCGTGTTGAGAGTGGTATAGACCTTCTTCCAGATTTTCTCGTCGTCGCCTTCGACCTGCTGGTGGAGCTTGATTATCGTGTCGTCGTCGGCGGTGTCGATCCTGTAGCCGATCTGGCAGGACATGAGAGCGGTGGACTTGTTGTTGAACTGGATGTTCAGCGCGTCCTTCTCCGCGGCGTTGTTGGAGCAAATGTATATCCCCGCCTTCGGATACACCCATATCGTCGGGCAGATTTGCGCCCACCATCCCGCCTGCCTGCGCACGACGACATCGCCGCCTATCGACTGCACGATCGCGAAGTTGTGGTTGTCGAGCTTGTGCATGAACTGCGCCGCGCCGATGCAAAGCGCGACAAGCGCGCCGAGCGTGCAAACAAGATAAAGAACTGGTTTTCTCATTCCGCCATTCTCCTGTTCTGCCGGTGCCCCGGCGTGAAAAACCTCGAAACGCGAACGCCGCCGCCTCACCCGAAAAGCGCGGCGTTCCATTTGTTCATCGCGCGGTCGGCGCCGTCTGCGATAATGGAAGAAACCATTTCCGGCGCCTTGCCGACGACGGCGTCGATCGTCTTGCGCGCGGCCGGGTCGAACTTGCCAAGCACGAAGCCGATTACGTCCGCCTTGTCTTTGCCGACGCCGATTTTCAGGCGCGCGAAATCCTGCGTGCCGAGGCGCTCGATTATGCTGCGCACGCCGTTGTGGCCGCCGCACGATCCGTTCTTGCGTATGCGCACCCTGCCGAGAGGCAGGTCGATATCGTCGTGGACGACGACGAGATCCGCGGCCGTCGCGTTGCTGTATTTGACGAGCGGCGCCACGCTCTCCCCGGAGAGATTCATGAACGTGAGCGGCTTGACGAGCAGCACCGCCGCGCCGCCGAGAGTGCCGCGCGCGAGCATGCACTTGAACGCGCGCTTCTCCTCCCAGGAGGCGCCGATCTCCATGGCGATCGCCTCCACCGCCTCGAAGCCGACCGAGTGCGGAGTGTTGGCGTATTGCACGCCGGGATTGCCCAGCCCCGCGACGATCTTCATCTACTACTCGTGGTTGAAGAGGTCGTTTACGCTCTCGTCGGAATGTATCCGCTTGATGGCCTCGCCGATCAGCGGCGCCACGGAGAGGCAAGTGAGCTTGAACGGCAGCTTGCTGGGGTCGAAACCCGCGCGCAAAGGTATGGAATCGGTGACGACCAGCTCGTCGAGCTGCGTCTCGTGCATAAGCCTCTCCGCGCCTTTGTCGGTCAGCGGGAAGTGGGAGACGAACGCATGCACGGACTTCGCGCCATTGTCGCGGCAGAGCTTGGCCGCCGCGGAAAGCGTCCCGCCGGTCGCCGTCATGTCGTCGATCATGATGACGTTGCAGTCCTTCACGTCGCCGACGATGGAAAACGCATCGACCGTCGCATCGCCCGTACGCTGCTTGGCGACGATCGCCAGCCCTGTGGCGAGCTTGCGGCTGTACGCATACGCGGTCTTGGCGCCGCCGGTATCCGGGGCGACGACGATCGGGCGCGCGAAATGCTGGTCGCGGATGTATTTGAGAATCACCGGCTCGGCGTGCAGATGGTCGAGCGGGATGTCGAAGAAGCCCTGGATCTGGTTGGCGTGCAAATCCATCGTGAGCACGCGGCTTGCGCCTGCGCACTCGAGGAGGTTGGCGACGAGGCGCGCGGTGATCGGCACGCGCGGCTGGTCCTTGCGGTCCTGGCGCGCATAGCCGTAGTACGGCAGGACGGCCGTGATGCGCGCCGCGCTGCCGCGCCGCAACGCGTCCATGATGATGAACAGCTCCATGTACGCATCGTTGGGGCGCGGGTTCCCGGACTGTATGACGAAGACGTCGCGGCCGCGCACGGTCTCGTCGATCTGGCAGAACGTCTCGCCGTCCGGGAAGTGGCGGATGTCTATCTTGTTGAGCGGCCTGCCAAGATACGCCGCCACCTTCTCCGCCAGAGGGGGATTGGCCGTCCCCGAAAAAATCATGAAATCGCCTTTTACCTCGCTCATCGTCGCTCCTCTTCGCTTTGGGGCATATTATATCATATTTCGGCGCCGCTTTGGGCGTCGCGGGCGGTCGCGCCGAATATCCAGCGTTTCTGGACGCCGTAGGAGACGAAGAAAAGCGCCGTCTCCACGACGATCTTTATGCACGTCACCGCCAGGCCGCGCGCGTCGAAAAGGCGCGAAAGCGCCGCCGTGCACACATAGCCGCCCAGCATTATCGCGCCGGCGAGCAGCCAGTATTTCGCGAACGACGCGACGCGCGACGCGTCCGAACGGAATACGACAACGCGGTTGAACAGGTAGTTCGCGCTCGCGGAAAGCGCGCGCGCCGCCACCATCGCGACAAGCACGCAAGTCGCGCGCTTGCACTGCGTTGCGTTCGTCGCCGCGACGAACACGAGAGTGAACACGGCGTTGTCGATGAGGAAGCACGCGACGGACGAGATGCAGAATTTCAGCAGCGCCCCGTAGATTCTGATGGAGTCGCGCAGCGGATTGAAATGCGACGATGCGTTTTCCTCGATGTACACCGTCTCTATCGGGATCTGGAGAGGCGGCGCGGCATGGCGCCTGGCGTCCGCCAGCATGCGCATCTCGTATTCGTAGCGCTCGCCTGGGAGCGCCAGCATCTCCTGCAGCAGGCCCGCGGGAATCCCGCGAAGCCCCGTCTGCGTATCGCCGATGCGCAGGCGCGTGGCGAGAAAGAAAAACTGCCGCGTCCACCAGTTTCCGAAACGCGAGCGCAACGGCACCTTCCCCGTGAAAGACCTGACGCCGAGAGTCAGCCCGCCGGGATGCCCGAGCGACGCGACGGCAACGCGCGCGATGTCGCCGGGCCGGTGCTGGCCGTCCGCATCCGCCGTCACCACCGAGCGGCAGTCCGCGCAGTTTTCGAGAATCCATTTGAAGCCCGTCTTCAGGGCCGCGCCCTTGCCGCGGTTCCGCGCGTGCGCGACGACGGGGATGCCGCGCTCGCGCGCCGCCTCGAAAACCTCGCGCCCCTTCTCCGAGCCGTCGTCCACGACGACGACGCGCACGCCGAGCTTCCCAAGCTCGTCCAGCAGCGCCGTCAGCTTGCCGTCGGGATTGTACGCCGGGACGAGAACAACTGTGCCTTTCAGCGCTTCGGTCTTCATTCGGTCGGCTCCTTTATCGTGCGCATCGCCGCCCGCGGGCGTTGCGACATGTTTCATTTCATTTCCCGTCTGCATCCGCCGGCGGGGACGGGAGGGCCTGAAGCTCGGCGACGGGGATTTTGCGCCCGGCGCCTGGGATGTCGGCCACGAAGCGCGGCAAGGAAAGGCCGCCTATGGCGAGCGCGCATTCGCGCTCGATTTCGCGCGCCTTCTCCAGCGGGACTCTGAAGCGGTCTATGCCGGCGACGGGATCGCAGACGAAGACGTAGTACGGGCGGATGCGCGCGGCGGTAAGCGCGCGGAAAAGCGCCAGCATCTGCTCTGCGGAATCGTTCACGCCCTTGAGAAGGACGGTCTGGCAGGAGACGGGGATGCCGGCGCGCACGAGCAGCGCGGCCGCGTGCGCGGCTTGCGCGGTGACTTCGTCGGCGCAATTGAACTGCGTATTCACCCAGACTTTGCCGCATTCGCCCAGCCGCCCGGCGAGCGCAGGCGTGATGCGCGAAGGATTCGCGCTCAAAGCGCGCGTGCAGACGCGGACGATGTCTATCTGCGGAAGCGCCGCGAAGGCATCGACAAAGCGCATCACGGCGTCGTCGCCTAGCGTGAGCGGGTCGCCTCCGGAAACGAGGACGTCGCGAACGGCGGGATGCGCGCGCACGTATTCCACGCAGGCGGCGAGCGCGCCGTCGCTATCGACGATGTCTGCGCGGCCGAGGATGCCGCGGCGCGTGCAATGGCGGCAATTCATGAAGCATCTATCCGCGGCCATGACGAGGACGCGATCCGGGAAGCGCTGCCTGAGGCCGCGGCAGCCGGCGGAAGAGGACGTCTCGCCGAAGGGATCCGGCCCGTAGCCGGATGGCGCGGAATCGTCTTCGCCTTCGGCGGAGACCTGGAGAGCGAAACGCGGCGAAGCGGCGGCGAGTTTTCTCGCGTACTCGCATGCGTACTCGGGGAATGGCGGCATGGACTTCACGATCATGGATTTGCCGGCGGCGGGATTGCGCGGCGAAGGCTCAGTTGAACATCAATTCGGGTATGAAGCAGAAGGCGAGCGCGTGGTCGCGCATGATCCGCGAGGAGACTTCGATATCGCGGCCCTTGAAATTCTTGAACGCATCCACCCATGCGCCCTCGAGGCGCGCGGTCATGCGCCCGGTGTTCGCGTGGTACGCGGTGACGACAAGCTCCTTCGGCGAATAGCGTATGCCGGTGCCAAGCGCTTTCGAGACCGCCTCCTTTGCGCACCAGAAGCGTATGAAGGCCTGCGAAGCGTTGGAGGATTGCGCCGCCAGCTCCAGCTCCTCCGAGGTGAACACGCCGCTTATGAACTCCTCGGAAAGATCGCGCGTCACAGACTCCACGTCGCAGCCGACGCGCGCGTTCGACGCCGCGAGCGCCACGACGAACTGCGCCGTGTGCGCGATCGCGATATCGATCTTCGCGGTGAGGAAGCGCCGCCAGTCGCCTATCGGCACGGGCTTGCCGTCGGGGTTCGGGCAGATCTGCACATCCGCGTCGTTCCAGCGCGCCTGGTAGAAATCGCGCAGGAAGCGCCGCACGGCTTCCTTGGCGGCGAGCCGTCCTACGAGCCATTCCGTTCGCCTGGCCACGGAGCCTTTCATGTCGGCGATCACGCGCCGCTCGGCATCGCAGAGGATGGCATGGCTCATGATCTTCAGCCACAGCGCCTCGTTGCGCTCGAAAAGCGCGTAGGGGACGTCGGTTATGAAAGCCGTCGCCACGTCCGTGGCGGGATTGCCGATCGCGTCGGCGGAGAGTTTCTGCGTGAGGAAGGCGTTGGCGGGCTGCAGGAGGAGCTGGCAGTATTCCTGCGGAACGCGCTCCGTCTGCTCTTCCCATCCGGATATGGAATAGATCACGTTGCCGTCGCCGCCGGTCACGGTAATGTCGCAAAGATGGCTCTGCGGCGTCACTCCGGTAAGGCGCATGTAGCAGTTCAACTCCGCGCCTTCCGCAGGCAGCGCGCCGAGGACGTCGAGGCGGCGAAGACGCAGCGGAAGCGCGAACGCGCCGGGGAAGCGCTCCTGCGAACGCCACAGCTCGAAGCCGCCGGCGATCGCGTGGAGCAGCATCGGGTTCACAGCCCATATGGGGTACGCGGCGGCGGCCACAGCGCCGTTGGAAGGCTGCACGGCGACGGTGTAGTCCAAGCCTTCCTCGCCCCACGTCTCGGCGAATACGATCGCGCGCAGGCGCCTGCCGCACGCCAGCATGGCGGGGTAGATTTCGCGTCCGCTCCAATGCACGTAGCGCGGGCGCGTCAGCGGCGCGGCGGAGAACGGCACGCGCGGCGGAACTTTCTGCGTGAGCACCACCGTCGCCTCCATCACCGGCCACGTCCAGGCGGAGTCCGGCGAATCCTCGCGTATCTTCACCTTGATCGCGGCGGCGCCCGGCTCGGAGCTGGCGACGCGCTCGGCGCGTATGAAAAGTTTAAGCCGCCCGTCCTTGAAAGCGACGCGGCGGCGGCACACGAAGTCTTCGACGGCGGCGAGATTGCGGTTCGGCATCACTCTCATCGCGCACTCCGCGGCGATCTCTATGCCCACCGGGACGCTCAAAAGCAACAGGCCCTTGAGCTGGGAATCGGAATACGAAAGCTGGCTGGACCCGATCGCGAAATCTCCGAGGAACGGCTCGTTGGCGAGCGTGAACTCCTTGACGATTTCGCACATCACTCCGGGGCTGGACTCCAATTCGTCGGCGTCGGAAACGAGCGGCTGCATCGCGCCCGTGTCGAACTGACGGTTGCGCATCGCCTCCTTCTTGATCGCAGCCTTGCGTTCCGCCGCCTTGGCGCCCCTGCCCTTCGGCTCGGCGAGATACTGCGCGCCCGTCAGCCG
>DEWI01000144.1:0-3982 GCA_002363575.1 Verrucomicrobia bacterium UBA3214
AGCATCTGGGATATGCAGATCGGCGGAGAGAAGGCGAAGACGACTATGTCGCGCGTCGAAGTCCTTCTCTTCACTTCCGAACTCGCAGACTTGATAGAGGCCGGCATGACGCTCGGGCAGGCTCTCCAGGCGCTATCCAACCAGGGAGAGGAAAACAGCGGCCAGCGCTTCGTCTGCCAGGATTTGTGCGACCGCATCGTACGCGGCGAGACATTCTCGGACGCATGCTTCCACCACCCGAAGACTTTCGAGCCGCTCTACGGGAACATGATACGCGCGGCCGAAGCATCCGGCGCCATGGTCGAAGTCCTGCGCCGCCTTTCCGATCATTACGAGCGCTACGACAACATGCGCGGCAAAATCAAGTCGGCGCTATCCTATCCCGTGATCGTCCTCGTATTCGGCGTGTTCGCGGTCGTTGCCGCGCTCGTCTGGATTATTCCGAAGTTCCAGAAGGTGTTCGAATCGATGAACGCGACGCTGCCGCTGCCCACGCGCATACTTATGGGGATGAGCGAGTTCCTGATAAACTACGGCTGGTCGCTGCTGATCGCCATCGTCCTGGCGGCGTGGTGGTTCAAGAAATGGTCGAAGTCGCAGAGCGGGAGAATGAAAATCGACAGCTGGAAGCTGAAGATGCCGCTCATCTCCGGCATAGTCGCGACCGGCGCGTATTCTTCGCTCGCCTACACCTTGAAAACGCTGCTTTCCAACGGCGTCAACGTCTTGCAGGCGCTGAAAATCGCAGAAGAGACGTGCGGGAATGCCGTGATCGGCGCAGCGCTGCACACGGCGCGCCAGCGCGTGACCGACGGCACGTCGATCTCCGGACCGCTCGCATCCTCCGGAGTATTCCCGCGCATGATGACAGACATGCTGGCCGTCGGCGAACAGGCCGGCGACATGGTCGGCTCGCTGGAGCATATCGGCAAGCGCTACCAGAAAGACATGGATCGCAACATAACGACTTTCACGAACGCGCTGGAGCCTATGCTCATCGTGCTTATCGCCGTCGTAGTCGGCTTCGTCGCCGTCTCGATTCTCATGGCGGTCTTCCAGGTATCCGCGTCGATCGGGTAGGGCCAGACGCCGCGAAAGCGTTTCTCAACCGCTCCAAGGCATCAATTCCGCGCCATCGCAACATCATCAACACGTCATGCTCGTCGAAATAGCAGAAAAGATTCGCGCGCTCGATCTATGGAAAATCGCCGCGCCTTGGACGTGGGCGATCAAGCCGCGCGGCGTCGCGTTCCCGTATTTCCCGACATTCCGCCCCAATCCGCAGGAAGGCGCGAACGAAATAGGCTTTCTCGAGGGCTGGGACAATTTCTACAACTACGCGATCGCGCGGCGCGATCCGAGCTTCGGCTTCTACACCTCGCCAGTGGAGCTCCCGCAGTGGCTTTTCGTTTCGAAGAAGCCGCGCATGGAAATCGATCCCGTCACGAAGGAGCCGGATCCCATCGCCGCCACGCCCTTCCTCTTCATGCACTGCGATCCCGGCTACATGCCGAAGACCGTGTTCTCCAAGCGGGAAGAAGAGATTTTCGCCAAACTTCTCTGGGAGACGTATGGCATGATGCTGCGCCTCGACAGCGGCGAGGAAATGATGCGCAAATACGCCGACGGCGGCGCTCTCTTCTCGCGCGTCGAAATGCCGGACGGCTCGTGGACCGACCAGCCGATGGAAATCATGCAGCCGCGCGCGCATGTCGAGAAAATCACGATCTCGAAAGACTCCGTGAACAAGGCGAAAGAACTGCCCTTCGACGACGCAGAAAAGCTGGCCGTGGATTTCCGCCCCGTCCCGAATCTGCACACGAAAGAGGCGCGCCAGCGCATCGCCTACATCCTCGGCATTATCGACGCCGCCACGGGGCGGAGCATCGCATTCGAAATCTTCGCCGTCGATAGGGAGACCTCCTTGCGCACGCTGTGGCAGAACATAGCGCAGCGCACGCTTGACCAGCTCGTGCGCCGCGGCAAGGTGCCCGGCGAAATGCAAGTCGCCTCCCAGCGGCTTTTCAGGATGCTTCGCCCGCTCACGTCGGCGCTGCCGCTCAAACTTTCACTGCACGACTCCATCCCCGCGCTCCACGCCGCGTACATGGAGTTCCTGGACAATACGCGGCTTCCCCCGGCAGGGCAGACTCCCGGCTGGCAGACATGACGCGCGGCGCGGCCGCCCGGCGGCGCCGCGCTTCGCCACACTTCCGAACACACACAATCTCCGGCTATCATGAAGATTATAGACTGCGACTATTTCATCGTCGGCTCTGGAATGGCCGGGCTGATGAGCGCGCTGCATCTGGCGAGCTACGGCAAAGTCCTCGTCGTCACGAAAGGCAGGCTCGCGGACTGCAACACGAACTTCGCGCAGGGCGGAATCTGCTGCGTGATGGACGAGGGCGACACTTTCGACAAGCACGCCAGAGACACGATGATCGCCGGCGCATGGCTCGGCGACACGAAAGTCGTGCACGAAATCTGCGAACACGCCCCCGAAGGCATCCGCGACCTGATAGACTGCGGAGTCCGCTTCGCGAAAAAGCCCGGCGGCGCCTGGGACTTGACGCGCGAAGGCGGGCATTCCGCGCGCAGAATCTTCCACGCCGGAGACATCACCGGCGAAAAGTGCGAAGCGGCGATGATCCGCCGCCTCAAGGCGGCGCAGATAGAATACCGCGAGCAAACGATCGCGATCGACCTCATAATGTCGCGCCGCATCGGCCTCGCCGGAGAAAACAGATGCATCGGCGCGTACGTCCTCGACAAGAAGACGGACGAAATCTACGCCGTGCGCTCGCCGAACACGATTCTGGCGACAGGCGGCTGCGGCAAGGTCTATCTATATACCTGCAACCCGGATACCGCGACGGGCGACGGCATCGCGCTCGCATGGCGCGCCGGCGCGAAGATCGAGAACATGGAATTCATCCAGTTCCATCCAACGTGCCTCTACCATCCGCGGGCGAAACGCTTCTTGATTTCCGAAGCGGTGCGCGGCGAAGGCGCGATCCTCGTGGACAAGCACGGCAAGGAGTTCATGCACAAGTACGATCCGCGCGGCAGCCTCGCGCCGCGCGATATCGTGGCGCGCTCCATCGACAGCGAAATGAAGCGCACCGGCGACGATTGCATGTTCCTAGACATTCGCAGCAAGGGGCGCATCTATCTCCAGACGCGCTTCCCCAACATCTACCGCAAGTGCATGGAATTCGGCATCGACATGGCGACGGACCTCATACCGATCGTCCCCGCCGCGCACTACACCTGCGGCGGCATCAAAGCCGCGACAGACGGGAAGACGAACATCGCCGGGCTTTCCGCCGTCGGCGAATGCGCCTCCACGGGACTCCATGGCGCCAACCGCCTCGCCTCGAATTCGCTGATGGAAGCGCTTGTCTGCGCGCGCCTGACGGCCGCGCGCCTCGGCGCGCATCCCGCGAAATTCGGCGGCGCCCGCGCGGCGCGCCCGCAGATTCCCGCATGGAAGACCGGCGCGGCCGTCCCGCCGGACGAAGCAGTCCTCGTCGCGCACATGTGGGATGAAATCCGTCGCCTTATGTGGGACTATGTGGGGATTGTCAGGACGAACAAGCGGCTCGCGCGCGCGGCGCACCGCCTGAAAACCCTTCGCCGCGAAATCCGCGATTACTACTTCCGCTATCTTGTGACGCCGGACACGCTGGAGCTTCGCAACCTCGCCGTATGCGCGGAGCTGATCGTCCGCTCCGCGCAGAAGCGCCATGAATCCCGCGGCCTGCACTACACGCTGGACTATCCGCGCGCGTCCAAGCATCCGAAACAAACAATCATCGACGGCAGATCGTACTGAACGCCGCCCCGCGACCACCCTTTTCAATCGTCTCGACATCATGGAACTTGACGGCACACCGCGCGGAAACAGAATCCGCATCGCCTTCTTCGGCCTGCGCAACGCAGGGAAATCCACGCTTGTAAATGCGTTCACCGGCCAGGA
>DEWI01000144.1:4089-9178 GCA_002363575.1 Verrucomicrobia bacterium UBA3214
GCGATGGAGATCCTGCCGCTCGGCCCCTGCATGATAACCGACACGGCCGGACTCGACGATACAGGCGAACTCGGGCGCGAGCGCGTGCGCAAATCCCTCGACGTCCTCGCGACAGCCGACATCGCCGTTTGGGTGGAAGACGCGCGCGCGCGGCACGACGCGCCGCCCGCTTGCAAGGCCGCGTTCCTCGAAGAATGCCGCAAGCGCAATGTCAAGGTTTTCGAATACCGCCGCGGCGACGACGTCGAAGAGCTGAAGCGCCGCATCGCGGCCGCCGCGCCCTCAGACGAACCGCCCGCGCTTCTCAAGGGGCTGGTCGCTCCCGGCGACCACATCGTGCTGGTCTGCCCGATAGATGAAAGCGCGCCGAAAGGCCGCCTGATTCTTCCGCAGGTCCAGACGATACGAGAATGCCTCGATACGCGCGCGACTTGCACGATCTGCCAGCCGGCGGAACTTGCAAGCGTCCTCGCGCGCACGCCCGCTTCGCTCGTCATAACCGATTCGCAGGCGTTCGCCGAAGTCGGCGAAACCCTCGCCTCGCTTGGCGGGGCGGCGCCGCGCCTGACCAGCTTCTCGCTGCTCTTCGCGCGCCAGAAAGGCGACATCGACGAATACGCGAAAGGCCTCGCAGCGATAGGGACGCTCCGCGACGGGGACCGCGTGCTGATCGCCGAAGGCTGCACGCACCATCGCCAGTGCAACGACATCGGCACCGTGAAACTCCCGAAGGCGCTGACCGCCCTTTCAGGCATGAAACTTGCGTTCGAGTTTGCGAGCGGCCCGTCTTTCGCCATCGATCCAGAGAATCCGCCGCGGCTCGTCGTGCAATGCGGCGGATGCATGCTCACGCGCCGCGAAGTCATGCGGCGCATCGAGCTTGCCAAGGCGGCCGGCGTGCCGATAACCAACTACGGCATGGTGCTGCGCAAGAATGCGTGAATCCGCCGCGCGCGCGCCGGGCTGCTGGCGCGGCGCTTCCGCAAGCGGCTAGCAAAGCCCTTCTATCTCGTATTCGAGCAGCGTCCCGAAACGATGGAAGACGCGCGAGCGGCAGATTTGCGCAAGCGCCAGAATATCGCTTGCCGTCGCGCCGTCGCCGGCCGCGATGACATTCGCATGCTCTTGCCAGACGTACGCACCGCCGACGCGCAACCCCTTGACACCGGCGGCCTCCAGCAAGCGCCCGGCGCTGTCGCCGGGCGGATTCTTGAATACGCTCCCGCAGCAGCGAGGCGGGAATCTGCGGCGCTTTGCGAGATAATCCGCTGCGCCGGGCGATGACGCGCGCGCTGCGGCGAGCGCGTCATCGGAGAACTCCACGTCTTCGATCTCGCCTTCGATATTCGAAGAGCGGTAGGCGAAGCCGCATTCCGCGGCAGGCCGCCACGCGCCATCGACCTTGACGCGCTCGACAACTTCGGATATCGAGTGACCGAAGGCGCCGGCATTCATCTTCACCCATCCGCCGATCGTGCCGGGTATGCCGGCCATCCACGGAATCGACAGCGTCGCGCCGGGGCGCGCCGCCGGGCCGCGCGAATGCACGAAATCTTCGTCGGTCGCCAAATCCGTCGTCCAGAGATTCGAGCCGGCGCCGACGATACGCCGCGCGCCGCGCCCAGACGTGCGGACAAGCGTGCCGAAAAACGACAGCCTCTCTTCGCGCAGCGGCCCCGCCGCCGGACGGTGCGCGGGCGCGCCTCCGCCGCATGTGTCGATAATGTCC
Source organism: Verrucomicrobia bacterium UBA3214 (assembly GCA_002363575.1). Taxonomy (GTDB): domain Bacteria; phylum Verrucomicrobiota; class Kiritimatiellia; order RFP12; family UBA1067; genus UBA1067. The sequence continues at coordinate 5,819 of DEWI01000144.1, forward strand.
CCGGCGCCAAGCACGAGCGTGACATCGCCCTCGCGGGCTTCGAGGCATGCGTGAAGCCACGCTTCGCGGCAGGAGCGCGCGAGATGCAGCCTCGGCACGGTTCCGGCGGCGCGCACCGCGGCGTAGAGATCCGCGGCGCGCCCGCCCTCCAAAGGAGGTTCGAAAGCGGCATACGTCGGGCAGATGACGACTTCATCGGCGAGCGCGAACGCCGCAGGGAAATCGTTTGCCAGCGCCTTCGTGCGAGAATAGCGGTGGGGCTGGAAAAGGACGCGCAACTTGCCGCGGCAGACCTCGCGCGCCATCGCCACCGCGCATTTCATCTCGGTAGGATGGTGGGCGTAGTCGGTATATACGCCGGGGGAAAGCAGCTGGAAGCGCCGGTCCGGCAATTCCGCGACGACGCGCGGCAGCGCCGCGGCTATGGCTTCGGGGGCGTGGCCGCGGCGCAGCGCCACTTCGATGGCAGCGCGCGCGTTGCGCTTGTTGTGTTCGCCGGCGACGGGGATTTCCCAGCCTGCGAGATCGAGCGAGGAAGATTCTATCACATCGCGCGCGTTGGCTCGCGCCACGTCGAAGAGCGCCGCGTATTCTTCTTTCGTCTTGAAATGGTCGGGATGGTCGTATTCGCAATTCGTAACGACGAGCAGCGACGGATGGTAAAGCGCGAGCGTGCCGTCGGATTCATCGGCCTCGACGACGAGAGGGCCGGCGCCCGCATGCGCCACAGGGAAAGAGCCGGTTTCGCCGCCGATCGCCCACGCCACATCCTCGCCAAGCGCGGCCAGCAGCTTCGCCGTGAATGTAGCCGTCGTCGTCTTGCCGTGCGAGCCGCAGACGGCGATGGATTCGCGGCGCGACACGATCCCGGCGAGGACTTCGCCGCGGCTGCGGAGAATCCCGCGCGCCGCCGCCGCCGCGCATTCTTCGTTGGAGGCATGTACGGCCGGCGTGGCGACGACGAGATCCGCGTCTTCGATATGCGAAGGCGAATGCCCCGCGGCGACGGGTATGCCGAGGCTCTCCAGCCATGCCGTGCGCCGCGTCGCGCCAATATCGCAACCGCTCGCATCCCAGCCGTCCGCCTGCATCAGCACGGCGAGGCCGGCCATGCCCACGCCGCCTATTCCGACAAAATGGACTCTCATCACGGATTGCGATTTGCCAATTGCATCTTGCGCGCCGCCAGGCGGGAAGCTGCCGGCAGACGCCGGTTCGCGGGATTCCGCCGGAACTTGTGCGGCGCGATTCACTTTTCCTGCCCCGGCGACGCGGCGTTCGCCCAATCGTCTATGCCGTCGGCTATGGCGATAGCGACTTCGAGGCGCCGGGCGTGGTTGAATATCGCCTCTTCGCCGGCCGGCGAAGTCATGAAATCCACTTCCACGAGGCATGACGGCACTTCAGGGCTGCGCGTCACTGCGAAATTCGCGTGCAGCACGCCTTTGGAAGGCAACTCAGGCGCCAACGCACCGGCGAGACGCGCGGCTATCGGCGCGGAGAGTTCTTCGCCTATCTTGTTCCACGAATAAACCGCGCTGTAGCGCGTGAGCGCGGCGTCGCCATTCGCCGCAGGCGCGTTGTGATGGATGGAGACGAAGGCGTCCGCGCCCTTTTCATGCGCCTCGCGAGGACGCTCGCCCAGGACGAGCGCGACGTCGTCCTCGCGCGTCATCATGACCTTGTAGCCGCGCGAAACCAGCTCGTCGCGCAACGCGACAGCCTGCAGGAGATTGGCGTTCTTCTCAAAAAGCCCGTGCGGCGAGAGCGCTCCGGTATCCGTGCCGCCATGCCCGGCATCAACGGCGATCGTAATTTCGCCCGGGCGTTTGCCGCGCGGATGCGCGCGCGCGACATCCTTGCAGAACTCCAGCTTCGACCAGACCTTCTCCGGTGGTTTCGGCGCACCGGGCAGCGGCGGTTCGGGGCGGTTCGCGACGGCGAAGACGTGGTTGGTCGTTTCGCCGCCGCACGTTATCGCCACCGTATTCGTGCCTTCCGCGACATCCACCAGACAAGCCCACGCGCCGGTGCGGTATGGCACGACTTTGCGCCCGGCCACTTCGATGGCCTGTGTGCCGCGCGGCGCCGCGCCGATCATATACGCCTTCTCGACAAAAGGCAACTTCTGGTTCGCCGCCGGGAACGCTATCGTCACGGCCGCCGCCATGTTCAGCAATGCTGTCATCTAGAGGAACCTGCTCGAGGAATATCGATGATGGTGGCGCCGCCGGCGTTCAGCCGAGATTTGCAATGATCGCGGCGAGGAAATCGTCGTATGTCTCGAACGCCGGTATGTCGGGATTGGCCGCCTTTATCTCCGCGGTGGAGCGGAAAAGGAAACCCGCCTTCGAAGCGCGTATCATCGCGAGATCGTTGTACGAATCGCCGGCGGCGATCGTCTGGAAGCCGCAGGATTGCAAGGCTTTCACCGTCGTGAGCTTCGATTGCGGGCAGCGCATCTTGTAGCCGGTGACCTTGCCGTCGGCGCCGACGGTCAGAGAGTTGCAAAATATCGCCGGCCAGTTGAGCTTCTTCATGAGCGGCCGCGAGAACTGGTCGAATGTATCGGAAAGTATGAGGACCTGCGTGCGCTCGCGCAACTGATCGAGAAACTCTTCCGCGCCGATGAGCGGGCGCATCCCGGAGATTACGTCCTGGATTTCGCGAAGGCCGAAACCGTGCTTGTCCAGCAGATCGAGGCGATAGTGCATCAGCTTGTCGTAGTCTGGCTCGTCGCGCGTAGTGCGGCAGAACTCCGGTATGCCGGTCGCATTCGCGAATGCGATCCAGATTTCAGGTACGAGGACTCCTTCAAGATCTAGGCAGACGATATCCATGTCGAAACTGTTGCTTTCTGTTTCTTTTGTTAATCTAACGGCAAGTCTTCAGCTCGCCTTTCCCATTGGCGCGCAATCACGGACGCCCGCGGTTTCCACGCGAACGTCTATCGCGACATACTCCATCGCCGCACATTATACCATATTTACAGCGCCTTGCGGCGATATGGCGAGGGGGAGTTTGCCGGATTTTCGGTACCGAGCACGACGCCCGCTCGCCAGACTGCGTGCAAAAATCATGCCGCTTGCGCCGCAAAACGCGCAACTATCGCAACGTCGCGCAAGCCCGAAGAGCGAGAAAGCTCCAGCGCGCCAGTAGCGGCGGTATGCCCGGACGGCGGTTTTCCCCCGCTTTTACGTCCAGACGAGCCAGCGGGGTGTGGAGATCGGCGTCGCCAGACGCGCGGCACGCTGGCCAGAGTCGCAGGCCGGAGCGACGCCAGTCGCGATGCAAGGCGACCCCGGTCGCGAAGCAAGGCGACTCCAGTCGCGAAACAAGGCGACTCCAGTCGCGAAGCAA
>DEWI01000154.1 GCA_002363575.1 Verrucomicrobia bacterium UBA3214
CGCCCGGCGCGCCTGCGCTCTATTCTGCCGTGAGCGGCGCGCCCGACCTGTCGGCATCCGCCACATGGAACGGATGGCTTGTCAAGGATGGCGCGGTGCAAGGCGTCATACAAGTCAAGACTTCCAAGGCAAACCTGCACACGGGCGATGCCGCCGTGAAAGCCACGATCGCGCTCGCCGGGCAGAAGAAGAGGTCGTTCAAGCTGCCGGCGCTGAACATGGCGCGCTCGCCTTCCGGCACCGGCGACGGCGCCGTTTCGCTGACTTTCGGCGACACCGCCCTTGCGGGAACTTACGACGGCTGCGCCATCATCGGCGCTCTCCAGCCCGCCGCCAAGGCGTCCACGCCGCAACTGGCCGAACAAGCCGACCGGCTGGCCAGACTCCAGACCGGGCCTATCGGCATTGCCTGGAGCGGCGGCGCCGTCTCCGTCACGATCAAGGCGCGCGGCAAAGTCGCCTTTTCCGGAATGCTGGCCGACGGCGTCAAAGTCTCCGGCTCTTCGAAAATCGCCGTGGGCGAGCACTGGTGCGCGGTGCCGATTTGCTGGGCGAAGAAAGGACGCAGCTTCGCCGCGCTCCTCTGGCTGAACACCTCCGACCCTGCCGCCGTGCCGGTTGTCGTTGGGCTGGACGGCGCGAGCGCAGGCAGGGTAGTCGCTCCGCCGCAGGAACTGGAATTCTCCCTCGAAGACGCTTTCGACGTCATCGGACTCGACAAAACGCTCCTGCCCTACAGCGTCAGCTTCTCAGGAGGCAGCAAATGGAAGTTCGCCGCCGCGGATTCCATCGGTCTCGACCTCGCCACGCTTCGGCCTTTCATCGCAAAGTCCAACGGCAACCCGAACGCCCTTCGCCTCTCGTTCAACGCCAGGACAGGCGTTGTAAAAGGCAGCTTCAGGGCGTATGCCGTCCAAAACGGCCGCTTGAAGAAACTCAAGGCGTCCGTCTATGGCGTAATGACCGGACCGCGCGGCGCAGGTTTCGCCACGATCCGCGGCGCGCAGCCCCGCCCCTTCGCAATCGACTAGCCCCGCCCGCCCTTCCCGCGACAGGATTTGGATTGGCAATCTGCCAAACTCCCAAATCCTGTCGATCTTGCCGCCAAAAGGAATCTTTATAGCTCCCTTTGCGCCATAATCCGCATTCCCAGAATCGCGCCGCTCCGCAGCCCTGCGCGCGCCTTCCTCCTGCAAAGCCGAGACTTATCGCCCCCAAAGTCGCATCCTTTTGCGACCCTAGTCGCCTCCATTCGCGACCCTAGTCGCCTCCCAAAGCGACCCTAGTCGCCTTCCAAAGCGACTCCAGTCGCCTCCCAAAGCGACCCCGGTCGCCTGCAAAAGCGACCCCGGTCGCCTGCAAAAGCGACCCTAGTCGCCTCCCGAAGCGACCCCGGTCGCAAAACGAAGCGACCCGAATCGCGAGAGGGACCTTCCCGCGCCTCCCCGGCGCGACTGCAAAAGCCCCGACACGCATTCGGGAGCGCGTCCCTCCCAATGCGAATACATGCGCGTCCCGTCCGTGCAGAGCGAGAGGATTTATGGTATAATTGCGGCATGGAGAAGACAAGGCCCATACTCTACGGCGTCGCCGACTACGCGCAATTCAGGAAATCGAACGCCTGGTTCGTGGATCGCACCGCGAAGATACGCGATCTGGAGGCCGTGCGCTATGCGATATTCCTCCGTCCGCGCAGATTCGGGAAGTCGCTGCTCGTCTCCATGCTTCGCGCCTACTACGACGTGCAGTTCGCTGACAGATTCGACGAATTCTTCTCCGGAACGGCAATCGGCGCGAATCCCACGGAAGAGCGAGGAAAGTACCTCGTGCTGCACTTCGACTTTTCGGCGGTCTCGAAAGACGCGGCCGTCGCACAGAGCAAATTCAACACGTACGCATCGCTGTGCTGCGACACCTTCGCGCGCAAGTACGCGCCGCTTCTTCCCGAGGGGCTGGCCGGGCGCGTGCTGGCGACTCCCGACTGCGGAGACAAGTTGAACGAGATCGCGCAGGGGCTGGCCGGCACTGACACCAAGCTCTACGTCTTTATCGACGAGTACGACAACTTCACAAACACGATACTCGCCGAAAGCGGTCTGAACGCATACAACGAGCTGTGCCACGGCGATGGATTCTTCAAGGACTTCTTCGCACGCCTCAAGGCGGCCACTTCCGACACCGAAGCACCCGTCACGCGACTCTTCATCACGGGCGTCTCGCCTGTCACGATGGACGACGTGACGAGCGGCTTCAACATCGGCACTAACATCTCTCTCCGTCCGCAGTTCGCCGATCTCGCCGGTTTCCGCCACGATGACGTGCGCGCCATGGCGGAGTATTACGCGCCGCGCTGCGGCTTCGACGCGGACAGGGCGTGCGCCGCCGCGCTTGCGTGGTACGACAACTACCGTTTCGGCTCCGCGCGCGCTCCCGCCGTCGCCAACACCACTCTCGTGCTCTACTTCTTCGAGCAGCTTGTCAACGCCAGGACGTGGCCCGACGACATGGTGGACGCGAATCTTCGCACGGACTACGCGAAGCTCCGCCACCTCGTGACGATGGATCGCCGTCTCAACGGCAATTTCCACGTGCTTGAAAATCTGCTCGCCGGCGGCGCGCTCTCCGAGCCGCTCGTCGGGTCGTTCCAGGCGCGGGAGCTGACGAAGAAAGAGAATTTCACGTCTCTCCTGTACTGGCTCGGCATAACCGCGATCACCGGCAGCGACTTCGAGCTGGTCGAATTCGGCATCCCGAACGAAACGCTCAAGCACCTCGCGGCAAAGATGATACCGGACGCCTATTCCGACATCTACAAGATCGACGAGCGGATGTTCGACATCAACAGAGAACTTGTCGCGTTCGCGCGCCGCGGCGATTGGCGCGGCTTCATCGGCATACTTGCCGGAATCGTGAAAGAGAACTTTGCGGTGCGCGACGCCGTGGAAGGCGAAAAGGTGGTGCAGTCGTCGCTCGTCGCGCTGCTCGCCGCCGCGAAGGGCCCGTACCTCGTACACCACGAACGCGAAACGGCCGGCGGATTCTACGACATCGCGCTTGCGCCGCGCCTCGACCGCTGGCCGGACATCGCGCACGCCGCGCTTATCGAAATGAAGTATATAAAAGCCGGCGCCGCGGCGCCGGCGCCCGGCCGGCTGGACGTCATCAAGGCCGAAGCCCTAGCGCAGCTCGACCGCTACGCCGCAGACGCCGCCGTGCATTCCGCCGGCTGCGCCCTGCACCGGCTTGTTCTCGTATTCCACGGCGGCGACTGCGTGCTGGCGGACGAAATCTGACCGCACATCCTGCGCTTTGCCGTCGCGCGCCCGCCCGGCAATCGCCGGCGACGAAAAGCGACAACGAAAAAGGCGCGCCGCTTGAAAGCGACGCGCCTTTCCATGTCTGCCGTCTTTGCGGCAATGCCGGGATTACTTGACCTCGACAGTAGCGCCGGCCTTCTTGAGCTGCTCGGCGATCTTCTCGGCTTCGTCCTTGGCGATGGCTTCCTTGACCTTCTTCGGAGCGCCATCGACGAGGTCCTTGGCGTCCTTGAGGCCGAGACCGGTGATCGCGCGGATCTCCTTGATGACCGCGATCTTGTTCGCGCCGGCAGAGGCGAGAATGACGTCGAACTCGGTCTTCTCTTCGGCGGGAGCGGCACCGGCGGCAGGACCGGCGACTGCAACGGCGGCAGCGGCGGAAACGCCCCACGCTTCCTCGAGCGCCTTGACGAGTTCGTTGATCTCGAGAACAGTCTTGCCCGAGAGCTCCTTGATGATTTCTTCGTTTGTCATTGTTCTGTTCCTTTTTTACTTGTCAACCTCCGGCGTGTTGCATCCGGAGGAAATTCTTCTTGCAGGTTTTCTCAGGCGGCCTCGCCGCCTTCCTTCTTCGCCTTCTCGGAAAGCACGCGGGCAAGGCGCGTCGCGGGCTCCTTGAGAAGCATGAGAAGGGTGGCGCGGAGCTGATCCTTGCCGGGCACCTTCGAGAGCGCTTCAACCATCGCCGCATCGACAATCTTGTTGTCGTAGTCGGCGCCCTTGACAGACGCCTTCCCGGCGAGATCCTTGTCGTTCACGAAGTCCATGACGGCCTTCGCAACCGCCGTAGGCTCGCCCTTGCCCGTCACGACCGCCGTAGGGCCGGAAAGCATGGCATTGACTTCGTCAGACCACCCCTTTTCCTTCGCGACTTTCGCCAGGTAGGTGTTCTTGACGACGAGCAGACGGCTGTCGAGCTTGCGGAGATCGACGCGGAGCTTCGCCATCTTGGCGACGGACGCGCCGCCGTAGTTCAGGATGAAGCAGTAGTCGGAGTCCTTGATGCGCTCGACGACTTCGTTAAGGATGGCAACTTTTTCGATTCTCATTGTTCTCTACCCCCTTACTCGGCATCGACCGCGGTGACTACGGGAACGCCAACGCCCATCGTCGAGGAAATCGTCATCGACTTGATGAAGACGCCCTTGACGGCGGCAGGCTTCGCGCCATTGACGGCGGCGACAATCGCCTTGATATTCTCGACGAGCGCCTGCGGCTCGAAACTGCGCTTGCCGGCGACGACGGCGAGATTGCCCGTCTTGTCCATGCGGAAATCGACCTTGCCGCCCTTGGCCTCCTTGACTGCGGTCGCGGTATCATCCGTGACAGTACCCGTCTTGGGGTTCGGCATGAGGCCGCGCGGACCGAGAATACGGGCGCACTTGCGCACATCCTTCATGGCCTCGACGGTGGCGATCGCCACGTCGAAATCGCACCAGCCTTCCTTGGTGATCTTCTCGATGAGATCGGCGAGACCGACATAGTCGGCTCCAGCGG
>DEWI01000090.1:0-8636 GCA_002363575.1 Verrucomicrobia bacterium UBA3214
CCGTCGAAATCATGATATTCGTCGCGATGAGCAAATCGACCATCGCTGTCGGCAGCGGGATGATCAAAAGGCCGATGATGCAAACGACGAGAAACGCGAGGACGAGATCCCCGAATTTGCTGAATGCGTTGGAAAAATTTGTCAACCTGTCGAGCATGTGTCGATTTTTCCTTTTCCCGTTCTCTAGTGTGCCGATTCTCCGTCTGCCTGTATGCCGCGCCTGCGCGGCGGAATCATCCGATCGAGTGAAATTTCATGCGGTCGCCCGCGGAAACAACTCCTTCTTTCAAGTTTCCAGAAGCCCCATGCGGTAGTGTTCGAAAAGATCGGTATCTTCGAGAAGCTGCTCTATCTCCGCGGCCGCCGCAGCCGCTGCCGCCGTATCTTCGGCGCGAAGCGTGGCGAGCGCGGAACGCGCGGCGGCGTCGAATCCTCCGGGCGTGCGCAAGGCGGAAGTGTTCCCGGCGACGAGCGAGCGCATGATCTGGTCTTCGACGCCGCGTCCCGTCGGGAACAAGGCGTCGGTCGCCTGCGACACGGTCGTGGATCCAGGCAACAACTGTTTCTGGCCATGCCCGACGACAGGAGACTCGAAAAGGTCGGCGAAATCCGCCTTCCCTATCCCCGTGTTGAACTGCAAAGGTTCAGTCGTTCTGGAAACATTCAATCCCATTTCTGCTGACATTCATCTCCCGACAGCCGATCCGGCAATGAAAACATGTTTTAAATTCTCTTTCGTTCCTGCGGCAAGCACGTCCTTGAAGCGCTCGTACATTTATGGATGTCCGCTCTCCATTCTAGACCTCGAAATCGACCATCGCGATCTGCCAAAGCCCGGAAAAGGCGGCATCCAGCGCCGGCAGCGTGACGGCGTCGCCTGGAATCCGGTATGCGAAGACGGCGGCTTGCGCCTTGCGCAGATACCCCGAACGCAACGCATACCCGGCGCCGCGCGCCGTCGGCCGGGAATACGAGAGTATTTTGCGCACCGTGGCAGCATCCTCCTGGCATGGCACCGTCATGGCGACCGTCAAGACGTCGGCAAAATACTCGAAACGCAGGCTCGCGCCGTTCTCGATGCGCAGGGCGGCGGAATCGCGCGCTCCGAAGGCGAAGTTGCCGAGGCCGGCAGAGCGCCCGAATTCGCGAAGGGCGCCGATAACATGAGCCGGTATCATGCCGTTTTATCCTCCCTTTCGTCATCCTCGGCGTTCTCGCGCATGATAAGTTCGTCGAGATGCTCCTGCGTGGAATCCACCAGCTGGGCGCGATCGCTCTCCTTCTTGAAGAGGCGCGGCGAAAGCTGGCGGAAGAGGCGCGTCAATTCCCGCGCGAAATCCATCTGCGCCAGAAGTTTGCGCACTCCGCACTCGCCTATAAAGCCGGCGATCGCGCCTGACGACACGAATGTCTGCTCAGTGAAATCCAGCACGCGCGAAGTCATCTGCTCGCCGTTGGCGAGGATCTTCTCCCCGAACTCGCGAGTCATGCGCCCTGCGAGAGCGGAAAGCTTGTCCATCACCGTCGTGAGAACCTGGACGCACTGCAAATCGGTAAGGATTCTCTCTAGCTGCGCAGACTCCAGCGACGGGAAGGCGGATGCGAGATCCTTTCCGCAGCCAGACATGAGAAACGCCAGAGCATCTGCCATCCCTCCAGGCCCGCGCACGTTGAGAAGCGAACGGAAACAATCCTGCGGAGAGGAAAATCCGACGACTTCGCTGCGATAAAGATCACGCAGATTCTGCATCTCTTCCGGCGAGGAGGCGCGCGCATTCACTTCCTCTGCGAGATTGACGCCTGCGCGTATCTCCGCGCCCTTGGATGCCGACAGCTGCGCCTTCGCCTGGCGGACCAGCTCGAGCAAGTCCCCTTCCCCCGAACCGCAGGCCTGCTCAAGGATTTCCAGCATCGCGAACTGGTGGGAAGGATCCGTCGAGCCTCTCGCGAGGTTCTGGAGAAGTTCGCGCGCATCCATCGGCGTGCCCGCTGCTCTGGCGGCGCGCATATTGCGCATCACGGAAGCGGCGAATTTCTCGCCTGGCATGTCCGGGAAAAGCGCCATCCACTTTTCCACCGCCTTCACATACTGCATGCGCGAGCCTTGCGCCTCGCCAAGCTTGCGCTCGCCCACGCGCTTCATCGCCTTCTCCTCGAACTGGAAAGAAAGCTCCTCCATCGAATCCATGAGTTCCGCCGACGGGTCGGACTCCACAACGACGCCGGCGCCCATGAGCCTGCCGGCATCTTGCACGGCGGCGGGCGCGCTTTTCGCGGCTGCCATATCCATCATCGCTATGGCGTCTGCCTGCGATGCATAGGACTGGCGGAGAATCTGGGCGGCGTCAAACGCCATCTACCATATCCTCCTTTCCTTAACCGACGGGGCGCGCGCCGGGATCGTCCCTTCGATCCAGACGATGCACGGGCCGTGGAAATCCAGCATGAACTCTTTCGGCGGGCGCGGGAGAATCAAGTCGAAAACGCCGAGCTTCGGACAATATCCGGTAGGGCGCCGGCCAGTCCACGCGACGAGCGCCTCGCGGCGCACTCCGAGAGTGTCGCCGTCGGCGAGGACGATGCGGCGCGTCCGCCCGGCCGTCGCCACGACGATCCACTCGCAGGAAAACTCGGTTGCGCAGAACGCCGCCGCCAGACTCATCGGCACAGGCTTCACGAACATATCCCCGGAACGCGCGCCGGCGGGCGCGACGAGGACTTTGGAAGAAACGGCGCAAACCGGAGCCGCGCACGGGATGTGCGTGATGAAAGGCCGCGCGGAATCAGAGCAATATGCAGTGCCGGAGAAGCTCGTGCGGACAAGGCGCGAGCGATCGCGCACGAACCATCCGCGGCGACCGAGACGGCGCAGCGCTGAAGTGCATGCGACAGGCTGCGAACGGCCCATGAGCCATTCGCCGGCGCCTACTTGCGCAAATCCACCTTCTATCGCCACTGGTACCATCTGCATTGTGCGGCATGCGCTTTGCGGTTTGTCCACGCGAGACTTTTTGCAAACGCCGCCGTTCTCCTTATCTGTCCTCTGACATGCTCCAAATTCCTGTGCGCGCACGACGCATGTACTGCAAGCCAACATCGCAAAGCATAAGCAATATCGCCCGATGGCGCCGGCGCGAATTGATCATTGGCCCGTCGCGCCCATCGAGTCGCGCAAAGCGCGCAGGCCATAGAACGGTTTCTCTTCCTGCGCGGGGACTGCAAGCGCGCCTCCGGATTCCACCGGCTTCGTCTTCGTCTCCGCGAAAGGCTCGACCTCTTCGACATCGCCGGCAGGCTCGGCCTCGTCAGCTTTCACGGCAGGCTCGGCCGCTTTATCTACCGTAAAAGGCTCGACCTCTTCGGCATCCTCGGCGGACGCGGCGTCTTCGGCTTCTTCCTCCGCTTGCTTCTCCGCTTCTTTCAAATCCTCTTTCCAGCGTTTGATGTCTTCGGAAAGCAGGCGGTACGCGCGCTTGTTGTCGATCTTCCGCAAGCCTCTTTCATGCTTTAGCTCGGCGGTGCGGCGCTCGAAATCAAGCTCGGCGCGCTCGCGTCTACGCTGGCGCCGTTCCTTGTTCTCGTACTCGCGATGTTTGCGCTCGAGATCCTGATATTCGGCGTCATCCTCCAAATCTTCCTCCCGCGAAGTATCGCGAAGACGTCCAGACTGCACGCCGACGACATCGACATCGCCAGGCCCGATGATGTATGGCGTCAAGATGAACATCCTCTGCACCGTCTCCGTGCGCGTGGACGAGCCGCCGAAGAGCCAGCCGATGTACGGTATGTCGCGCAAGTACGGAATTCCCCAGCCCGCCTCCTCGACTATATCGCGGAAATACCCGGCCAGCATTATCGACGTGCCCTCGTCGACAGAAGTCTGCGTTTCCAGCGTCGAAGAACGCGTCATCGGCATCGAGTCCACGCTGATCGTCTCGAAACCGCCGTCTTGAAGCTCGAGCGTCAGCCAAATGCGGCCAGGCGCGTTCGTCGTCGTCTCGCTCATGATGCGGGGCTTGGCGATAAGCCGCGTTCCCGCGCTGACTTCGGCGAGCGTGGCGACTTCGGTGCCGACAACGCGCGCATGGTAGCTTTGCGTATCCGTCATCTCGGCGGACATGTTATTCACCGTCAGAAGCGAAGTGCGGGAAATGTTGCGCGCCTTGCCCTTCTCGCGTAGCGCGGTCAGCGACGCTGCAAGCGCGTAGCTCGAATGGATATGCGTCATCGCGCCGGCGAGCCCCTTGCCGAAAAGGGCGTCCTGGCCGAACAAACTGCCGGCGCTCTGGCCGATCGCGCCTTTCGAATGCCCGTGCGAGGTATTGCCGGAAAGCGACAGCTGCCAATCAAGCGCGTCTTCCTTGGACAGTTCCACGACCGTGACGGCGATTTCGACGAGCTTCTGCGGCACGTCAAGCTCCTTGATGAGGCGCTCGTAGATCGGCAGGCGGCTCTTCACGTCCTTGACAAAAACTGCGTTCAGGCGATTGTCCGGCTTGATCACGGGGCGGAATGCCGGCGCAGGCGCGCCTTGCGTCGCGGCGTCGGCGCTCTCGGCCGCGGCGCCTTTATCCGCGCCTTCCGTCTTCCGGGCCGACCACACGCTCTTCTGCGCGCCATCGCCGTTCATCATATCGTTCAGCAAGCTGGCGACGCCGCGAATCGTAGTTTGGCTGTCCTCGATGCCGGATGAACGGAAGCTGACATCGTCCGCCCAGGTATTGCGAAGCGGGAAAAGGCGCACATCGACTTCGTTGAACGTGCGGACTTCGCGAAGCTTGTCGGCCTTCGAAATCATTTCCGCGACGAGCGCGACATAGCGCGGCGGGCCGGAGACCATGATAAGCTCGTCGTTCGATGTCGTGCGCAGCGGGAAGCGCTCGTCCTCCACGCCGAGTTCGGCGAGCATGGCGCGGACTTCCCCGGCTTTCATATACTGCAAATCCAGCAGGAAAGTGCGTATCTCGCCGGCGCCATAGATATACAGCGCCGCCCCGTCGTAATACCACGTCAAGTTGTGGACGGTCGCGATGCGCTCGAGGAACTCTGAACACGGCACGTCGCGGAAGTCCCCGGAAAACACGCCTTGCACGGCGTCCGACATTACGACCGACAAGCCTTCCGCCACTGCGAAGGTATCCAGCGCAACGCGCAAATCCAGGCCGCGCGCCACAAGCGTATATGTCGGCGTCTTCCACGCCGGCATGTTGGACGCCGACGCCGCGAAAGCAACGGCCGCAAACGCTAGCGTCAAGGCGAACAGTCTCGCTTTCATGATAAATCCACGCGTTCGAGTTTGCATTATGATGTCTTGGATTTGATCGGGTTGTCGCACATCGGGACGTTCGAGCTTTACTATACGGAAAATGCGATCTCGCCGTTTCCTAGCGCCGCCAGCCCTGCTTCGCGGCTGCGGAGGTTCCGTCTGTCCCGCCACCACTCGCATGCGGCGAGAAACTTCTCGAACGCCGCGCGCTGCGCCGACGCACCTGCGCGCACCGGGATATCCTGCCAGAGAAACGCATGCCCGCCAGAATCGACCGCCAGCACGGCGTCGTCGCGGTAGAAACGCCCTGGCGCATAGCAGGCGAAATCGACCAGTTCGTCATCGGCCAGCTCCAGCCGATACGTCAAACGGAGCGAAGCGCCTTGCCGCGAAAGCGCATATTCCTCCTCATCGACTCTCAAAAGCAAATCGCCATCCGCCGACGACGGTTCGTCGGGATAAGTTATCGCGCCGAGAAAATTTTCTATGTCCTTGTCTGCCACGTCACGGAATATTATACCACAAATATTTTTGACCGTGCGGCGCGCCAGACCATTTTTTCTACGAAATTTTTGACGGGATTCCGGCATAGCGGCCGCCCCGCATCCGGCGCGCCCGCGCCCCCTTCCCGCCTGCCGCGAATTTGCAAACGACATTCCATCCGCCACGAATCGCGGAAAATATGGTATAATTCCCCCCGCAAGCCAGAGTTGGTCGTGGCTGCATGAATAAAGAAGAAAGGATACACCAGATGGGCGAAGTAATCGGAGCGGGCGAATTGCACAAGGGCGTCAAACTTCTTATCGACGGCGAACCCTGGGAAATCACGGAGTTCGACTTCTCCAAGCCGGGCAAGGGCCAGGCGATCTACAACTGCAAGCTGCGCAACATGATGACGGGCGGCGGAATGTCCAAGAGCTACCGCTCCGGCGACAAATTCGAGAAGCCCGATCTCACCCAGCAGTCCGTCACTTATTCCTATGACGACGGCCAGGCGTTCGTCTTCACCGACGACAACTTCGAAGAAATCCGCGTCTCGTATGATGTCATGGGCGACAAGAAATACTTCCTTATGGACGAGATGGAAGTAAGCGCGCTTTTCTTCAATGACAAAGTGATCGGCATCGCCCTCCCGCAGCTCGTCGAGCGCAAAGTCATCAAGGTCGAGCCTGGCGTCAAGGGCAATACCGCGAGCGGAAAAGTGACAAAGCCCGCGACAGTCGAAGGCGGCTATGTCTGCCCGGTGCCGCTCTTCATCAACGAAGGCGATGTCGTGCGCATCAACACGGAGACCGGAGAATACAACGACCGAGTCTCCACCAAATAGCCGGAGCACCGCCTGCGGTTCCCGCGCGGCGCCGCTCCGGCGGCGCCTGGCTGCGGCGGCGCGCTCGCCGGCAATGCGATCGGGCAGTCGAAAACCAAAACCGGAAATCAGCCATGAAACCCAAAACCATGAAACTAAAGCGGCCTGCGGTTGGCGGTGCGCCGACGGCAGCGCCGACTCAATCAGGCGGCGCCACGATCGCCGACCGTTTCAAACTCGAACCAGTCGCCGCCGTCGCTCCCGCAAGGACGGTGAACAAAACCGCTTCGCTCGTCGCGCTGATCGCGGGCGTCGTCGCGCTCGCAGTCTCCGGACTCCTCGTCTTCAATCTTTCCCAGTGCTGGGAAATGCTGAAGGACGCATGAGCCAGCGCCGCGTCTCCGGCCCCTGCGGGGGAATTTAGCCGCCGGACCGGCCGCAAGCGCGTCGCCGATCGCGGCAAAGCGGTGGGCGGCGCGTCTTCGCGTCCCGCCGCGGCGAAGCGCGCGGCGTTTCCAGCGGGCGCTTGGAGAATTTAAAACAGCCAAACGTGCAATCAATCAAATGGATGGTTCAAAACTAATGGAATCAAGCCGCGCGCGCGCCGCGATCCGCCTCGCGCTCGACGAAGATCTGGCGAGCGCTTCGGACGCTTCCGCGGCAGATTGGCTCGATGCGACGAGCGAAGCGCTCGTCGATCCCGCAGCCGTGGCCACCGGCGAAATCCACGCCAAAGGCGCGCCGTGCGTCGTCAGCGGAACAACGGTGGCGAAAGCGGTGATGCAGACGGTCGAGCCAGACGCAACCGTCGAAATCTTGATTCCCGATGGCAAAACGGCGCGGCCCGGAGAGGAGATCCTGACGTTCCGCGCAAAAGCCCGCTCCATCCTCGCCGCCGAACGCACGGCGCTGAACTTCATGCAGCGCATGTGCGCGACCGCGACGCTGACGCGGCGCTTCGTGGATGCCGTCCGCCCGTACGGCACGATGATTCTCGACACCAGGAAGACTACGCCTGGCCTGCGCGTCTTCGAGAAATACGCCGTGCTCTGCGGCGGAGGCGCCAACCACCGCATGGGCATGTACGATCGCGTTCTCATGAAAGACAACCACCGCCGGCTTTGGCGCGGCGGCGATCCCGGCGCGCTGGATCAGGCGGTGCTGGCGGCGCGTGCGCGCTTCCCGTCTCTCGCCGTCGAAGTCGAAGTGGAGAGCATTGAAGAATGCGCGAGCGCCCTCAAAGCGCGCCCGGAGTGGATAATGCTGGACAACATGCCCTGCTCCGCCATGGCGGAGTGCGTCAAGATGTGCAAAGGGATATCCATGACGGAAGCCTCCGGAGGCATAACGCTGGAACGCGCGCGCGAAGTCGCCGCCACCGGCGTGACGGCGATTTCGCTTGGCTGCCTTACGCATTCGGCCGGCTCCGTGGATCTCTCGCTTGAATGGGAATCGGTCGATTGACCGCGGCAGGCATGCCTGCTTTGGCAAGACCCCGCACTTAACAAATCGGGAAGCTATGCAAACGCAAGACGCGCTTATCGTCGTCGATGTCGGCAACACGTCCATTGCGACAGGCGTGTGGAACGATGGCGCGGTTTCCGGAGTGCGGCATTGCGACGGCGGGTTCGACGAGGCCGTGCGAGCGGTCGAGGCTTACGGCGCGCTGCCGCTCGCATACGCCAGCGTAGTGCCTTCGGAAGACGGGAAATGGAGGGCGTTCGCCGCGCGGCGCGCGCTGCCCGTCCATGAAATCTCGCATCTGGATTTCGCACCCGGCGGCGCCGCGCGCTCCCTTCTCGCACTCGACTACCCGGCGCCGGAGACGATCGGCGCAGACCGCCTTGCCGATGCCGCCGGCGCGGTGGCGCGCTATGGCGCGCCGGTGCTCGTTATGGATTTCGGCACGGCGCTGACGGCTGCCGTGGTCACTAGCGACGGCTCGTGGCGCGGCGGCGTCATCGCGCCAGGCTTTCCGTTGATGCGCGACTACCTTTTCGAGCGCACGGCGAAATTGCCGAAGATGCAGCTCGGCACCGGCAAAGCGCCGAAAATCGGGCGCTC
>DEWI01000090.1:8738-15429 GCA_002363575.1 Verrucomicrobia bacterium UBA3214
CGCGAAATCGCTTCGCAACTGAAGAAAAACTTCGAAGAGGATTTCCGGCTGGTCGCCACCGGGGGCTTTGCGCGCTGGGCGCTCCAGGATATCGATTTGGATTTCACTGTAGATCCGTCGCTTACGCTGTACGGCGCAGGTCTGATCGCCGCGAAGCACTTCGCGGCGTGCGCCGGCGGCCGGCGGGAGGACGTTCAACGGAGGGTGGAATGAAATCTGCAATTCTCGCGAAGTTCGCCGTCGCGCTCGCGCTGGCGGCATGCGCCGCCGGCTGCGGCCCGTTTTGGGTCGATCCATATATAACGGTCAGGCAGAGCCATCTCAACTGGGTGGAGATACACTACTACAACACCAGCCACAACCCCATACGGCGCGTCGCCGTGCTGCTCACAGGCTCAGGGCATATCGAATTGAAGAAAGGCACGAGCGAGCTTATTTCCAACGATTTTGCCAAGAACAACTCGTCGTCGGAATGGGCGAACATCAAGACGCAGCGAATCGTCTCCGACCCCAAACACATAAACGACATCTTCCAGAATCTCGTGAACCACGGGCTCCTCGACCGCGAGAAGAATTTCAAGGCTTCCAAGAAGAAGGATATAAAGCGCTTCATCGCCGTCAAGGCGAACGTCTCCAACCACACATATTCGGAAACGGTCAATATATTCGAGGCCGATCCGGATCTCGCAGAGCAGCTCTACGACGTTATCCGGGAATTCGACAACCCTACGCTGTAGGCGCGGCGCCGCCGCATGCGCCGGCGGCTTCTTCATCCGGACTGCGGGCTTCTCCGCGCCAAATTCCGTATTCCCGTGACCGTCTTCCACAGCGAAAAAATCGAAGAGCTGGCAGAGCTGCTGAAGAAGACGCTGGTGCGCGAGCGCGCGGGCGCCGACCCCTTCAAGTTCTCCAGCGTCGTCGTCCCCAACGCCAATATCGCCAAATGGCTGAGGATGCGCGTCTTCGCAAACGAACCGGCGCTCTGCACGGGCGTCGAATTCCCGTTCATCGAGCAGGCGATGTACGAGGCGCTGTCTTCCGCGCTCGCGCCGCACGAGCGCGCCTCGCTGCTTCCCATGAACGCCTACGCATTCGCGATACTCGGCATCCTGCTGACGCCCGGCGTCGATGCGCTTGCGCCTTTCGCGCGCTATATCGCCGGCGAGACGCTCGCGATCGATACGGGCAGGCGCGCGCAGGCCCGCAAAGCATGGCAGCTCGCGCGCAGCCTCGCCTCGCTGATGGACGAGTACGAAGTCCATCGTCCCGAAATTGTCGCCCGCTGGCTGGAAGGCAAAGGCATGGACGGCGGCGCCTGCACAGACGCCACGGAAGCGGCGGAAGCAGAAGTCGCGCGCCGTCTCTTCGGCGCCGGCGGCGCCTTCCCGCCCGGCGGAGACGCGCTGTCGCTTCGCCAGCTCTTCGAGCGCGTGATCGGCGCCGGACGTTTCGCGCCGCGCGCGCACTACCGGTTTTTCGCGTTCTCGACGCTTTCCCCTCTGCAAGTCGCAATCATGCGATGGCTCGCGCAGACGTGCGAAGTGGAGCTTTACCACAATAACGTCTGCCTAGAATACTGGGGCGATATCGACGGCGCGAAAGCCTTGCATGGCGCGCTCGACGAAATCGAGAATCCGCTTCTGCGCGAATGGGGCGTGGCCGGCAGGGAGACGATCGAAATGCTCGCCTCCCTCGAAGAAACTGCGGACGCATCCGCGCCTTTCGACTGGGTGGATGCGAGCGGGCCGCGCGCCAGACCCGCCAACGTCCTCGAAGCGCTGCAGCGCGGCATCTCTAGGCGCACTTCGCTTCTCGAGCGCCGCCCCCAAGACTCGTCGCTTCAAATCGTCGCCGCTCCCGGCATCCGCCGCGAAGTCGAGATGGCGTACAACTCGATACTGGGAATCGTGGCGAGCGGCGAAGGCTCGTTCTCGGACATCGCGCTTCTCGTTCCGGACATCGCCAAATACCGCCCTGTGCTGGACGCCGTATTCGCAGCGCGCGGCGACGTCCCATACGGGCTCGTCGATACGCAGGCGGCGGCGTCCAGCGACTGCCTCGGCGCGTTCTCCGCGCTCTGCGAATTTGTTCTCGAAGGGGCGTCGCGCCGCACCATCTTCGGGATTCTCGATTCCCCCGCCGTGCAGCGCGCGCTCGGCTTCACCGCCGCCGACGTCCGCCAATGGCGCGAGGCCGCCGGCGACGCCGGCGCATTCGACGGCTTCGAAGAAGCCGAAGCCGTGCCGCGCAACTTCTCCTGGCAGCGCGCGCTCGCGCGATTGCGCCTCGGACTTGTCGCGGACGATGCGCCGAACCTCGCCGTCGCGAAAACCGCGGCGGACGGCGCCGCAAGGCTCGGGGAAATCGTCGAACTTCTCGCTCGCACGCTTGCGCCGCTGGCGGCCAGGCGCCAGACTTTCGCGGCATGGGCGCAGACGCTCGAAGACATTCTCTCGCGCTTCGTGGATCCCGGCGACGATACCGCGGAGCAAGGCGTGCGCGCGGCCGTTTCCGATACGCTCTCGTCGCTTGCGTCGATAGGCGGCGAGCATCCGTTCGCGCTCGCCGCCGCCGCCGTGGAGGAATTCGCGGGCGGTCTGAAGGAGCGGCGCGGCGGCTATCTGACGCGCGGCGTCACGGTGGCGAGCCTGCAGCCAATGCGCCCGGTCCCCTTCGATTTCGTATTCATGCTCGGGCTTGGAGAAGCGGAGTTCCCCGGCCGCCGCAGCGAAACCACTTTGGACATGCGGGGGGCGAAACGCCGCCTCGGCGAACTCACGACGCCGGCGAAAAACCGCTACCTTTTCCTGGAGACGCTGATGGCCGTGCGCAAGCGCCTCGTGCTTTCCTACGTCGCGCTGGACACGCAGAAAGACGAAGAGAAATTCCCGTCCGCGCTGATTTCCGGGCTGGAAGATTTCGCGTCGTCCGCGATACTCCCGGAAGGCGCCGGGCGCTGGCGCGAGATCCGCCTGCCGCTTCTCGAACACGGCGAACGCGGAGACTGCGCTCTGGCCGACCCCATCGCGCAGGATCCGCGCGGCGAATGGTTCGGCGGCGTCGTCGCCACATATTCGCGCGCGGCGTTCGCGCTGCGCGAACGCCTTCGCGATGCAACCGGCGGAAAAGCAAACGCGCCTGGAAACGCCGCCGGCGCGTGCGAAGAGCCTGCGGCGCCCCCGGATGCGCGGCAGCTCGCGGATTTCATCATCGATCCTCTCGACGCCGCAATGCGCCACCGGCTGGGCATTCCCGTCTCCAGGCTTTTCGAGGAGTCTGGCGACCCGCCGCCTCCGCTTGAACTCGCATCCGCCGGCAAGGACCGCGCGGCGGTCGATCAAAGCTCGCTCGCCGCGCACGATGGCGTAGAGGCTGCGCTGGATTCCCTCGCCGCACATGGCCGCATCCCGTCGGACGAATGCTTCTTCGGGAAATACGCGCGCAAACGCGCCATCGCAGGCTACGCCGCCGGCAAAGATCCCTCGTGGCTGGAAAACGCCGGAAACTTCGCGCGCTCCTTCCAGCCCTCCGGCGAAGAGGACGGGGACGGCAAGACGCGCATGCTCGCGATCAAAAGCGGCGAATACTCCGTGCGCAAGGCGGCGGCGAAATCCATCCTGCCGCCGCGGCATGCGCTGCGCCCTTTCATCTCGTGGATGGTGAAAATCGCGCAGGCGCCGCAAGGCTCCCGGCATTCTCTCGCACTGGGCATTGTCGATTTCTCCACGCATTCGCTCGCGACTTTCGAATGGGGGCCGCTTGACGCCGGAGATGCGCGCGCCTACATCGACGCGCTCGACGCGCGATTCCGGGCATACCGCTTTTCCCCCGACTCCGCAGGCAAATATCCTTCCACCGGCTTTGCCGCCATCGCCGCCGCGATGGAAAAGCTCAAGACCGCCGTGCTGCCTGCGCACGGCGCGGAACAAGAATGGCGCGCGCTCGCCAGCGCCTTCGACCCCCCGGCGGAATACGAGCTCCCGGACGCCTTCGGCGCCTTCCGCAGGCAAGCCGGCGCCGACGATTGGATGCTCGTCAGAGACTTCGCGGAATGCGCGCTTGCACCTTTCCTCGCCGCGCGACACGCCTGAAAAGCGGAACACCATGCAAATCGACCATACCCGGGATGCGATCATCGAAGCCTCGGCCGGCACGGGCAAGACGTACACGCTCGAGCGGATCGTCTGCGATCTCGTATGCGAAAAAGGCTACGCGCCGCCGCAGATTCTCCTCGTGACATACACCGAAAAAGCGGCGGGCGAACTGCGCGACAGGATACGGCGCTCGCTCGCCAAAGCCGGGAAACTGGGCTCCGATTTCTCCGAAATGGCGATCTGCACGATCCATTCGTTCTGCAAGAAAATCCTCGATGAATACGCATTCGAGAGCGGCGCGCCGATGTCCATCGAGATTTACACGGACGAAAAGAGCCTGGAAAGACGCGCGCGCCTCGCCGCGGCCTCCTCGCAGGACTTCGAAAAGACTTTCGCCCCTCGCCTGCTCGCGCTCGACCCCGCCGACGCGCACGCGCTCGAGACGCAACTCGAAATCCTCGAAAACGAAGACGTGGATTTCGCGGCGCTCGTCCGCAGGCACGTGGAAGAGATGAAGGCGGCTTCCGGCATCGCCACATACGACGATCTCGTAATCAAAGCGGAGGAGGCGATCGCCGGCGGCGGCTGGGCCTCCGGACGGCTTTGCGAAGCGCTGCGCCGCCGCTACCGCATTGCGCTTGTCGATGAATTCCAGGATACCGACGAGCGGCAGTGGAAGATATTCAGCACGCTGTTCTCCGCGAAGAACAACAAGATCGAAGGCCTTCCGCCCGGTTCGCTTGTCGTAGTGGGCGATCCAAAGCAGGCGATATATTCCTTCCGCGGCGCGGATGTCGCGATATACTGCGCGGCGCGCGATGAAATCACCGGCGGCCCGCAGGCGGCATGCCCGCCCAACAGGCATACTCTCGGCGCGACATACCGCTCCACGCGCCGTCTCGTGGACGCGCTGAACAAAATCTTTTCCGGCGGGTGGTTCGCAGATGGCGCGGCCGGCGGCGGCATCGACTACACGCCTGTCACGTGCCCGGAGAACAACCCGAAATTCGATTCCCTCGCCGCTCGCGGCGAAATCGAGCCCGTCATGCTGCTGGAAGCCGCGCCGGAGAATCTCCAGCCCGCCGGATCGGCGCGCGCAAAGCCGCATTTCGGAAATACAGCGCAATGCCTGCCGCAGCTCGCGGAATCCATCGCCGCGGAGATACTCCGCCTCGTGGATTCCCCGGAGGCGGATGGCGCGCGCTTCTCTTCCATGTGCGTGCTGACGGGAAACAATCGCGAAGCGCGCATCGTCCGCGATGCGCTCGCGCGCCGCGCCATACCTTATTCACAGTACAAGCAGCGCGGCATATTCGCCTCCGCCGAAGCCCAAGGCGTGCTGGCGCTGCTGGATTTCATCGCCCGCCCGTCGTCGCGCGGCCGTCGCAACGCCCTTCTCGTCTCCGCGCTCTTCGATATTCCGCCGGCGCGCATCGGCGCGCTCGACGCGGCCTTCGAAGATGCCTTCTCCTCGCTTTGCTCGCGCCTGTGCGCGCTCGAAGAGGCGTCTCGATGGGGAGAATTTTTCGAGCTGGCGATGCAAAGCCCGTGCACCGCGCTCGCAGACCTGCGCAAGGAAACATGCGCATTCAACAGGACGCGCGCCGCCGTGCGCCAGATTTTCGACGCGCTGCTCGGCATCGCGGCGACGCGCCGCGCCATCGGCGCCGGCGAACTCGCCGACGAGCTTGCGAAGCTGCGCGACAACGATTCGCAGGCCGGAGAGAATGCGTCGCTCTTCGAGAAAGAGAGCGCCGCGGACTGCGTGCAGATCATGACGATCCACGCTTCCAAAGGCCTGCAATTCCCTTTCGTGTTCCTCGCCACCGGCGCGGGCGCTCCGAAGAAAGACGGCGCGGAAGAGCGCAGGCGCCTCTTGTACGTGGCGCTGACGCGCGCAGAGCGCCGCATCTATCTTCCATGGTCCCGCCGCGCGTGGTCGTGGGAATGCGCGGCGCCCACGAAAGCCTCGCCGGATCGCACGCTCTGCTCGCGCGGCATAGGCTCGGCCGGCGCAGATCTCGCCGACGGCGGCGTGCTCGCGAACGCGATAATCTCGCTCGCGCCGCCTTTCGCGCCGCAAAACGCGCAAACGCACGCGCCCGCGCCTGCGCAAACCGCCGCGCCTGCCGCCGCGGATTTCTACGGAACAAGCGCCCCCGACGGCACGCGGCTTGAAAAACTCGAAGGCATACGCGCGCGCCGCCTCTTCTGGGATTCATTCACATCGCTCTGCGCCGGGCAGCCCGCGCACGACGCCCCTGACGATCCCGCAGAGACCGACGAGACCGCGGATGCCGCCGCGCAGACGCGCCTGGCTCCGCTGCCGCCGACGCTCCTGCCGCGCACGAACATCTCCGGCACGGTCTTCCACGAGATAATGCGCGCGCTTTGCGGCAATGACGAGGCGCTCGGGCAGACAGGCTTCTCGAACGCCGCCGATCCCGCGCAGGAAAAGCCCTTGCTTGCCTTGATAAAGCGCATGATGCGGCGCTTCGGCCTCGCGAACAAGGAAGACGGAAGCGGCACGTCCACGGCGGAAACGCTGCGCAGGATAATCGTCAAGACTCTTGCGACGCCGCTGGATTTCGCCGGCG
>DEWI01000174.1 GCA_002363575.1 Verrucomicrobia bacterium UBA3214
CGACGCTCAAGCCGCAGAACGCGACGCCCGTGCCGGAGCCGGAAATCGCAAGCGTCGTCGATTCCGCATCCCGCGCGCAGGACACCGTGACGCAAGGCGCGAAAATCCTGCTCGCCGGCAAAAACCTTCTCGTCAATCCAGAGCGCGGCGACGAAGGCGTCGAACTCCGCGACGAAACGACAGGCGAAACGCTGTGCACGGGCGAAGTCTTGAAATCCAGCATGACGACGCTCGATTGCGTCTTCGCGTCGCCCCTCGCCAATGGTAGATATAGACTTGCAGTGAGGACGCGCGCGGCGCAAAGCGCCAAAGTCCCGTCCGTCGCCACGCGCGCCATCGCCTTCCGGCGAGGCGGATAGCCAATGGACACAAAGGACGAAAGCGACAGAAGGGACAAAATGGACGGGACAGCCCTTCTATCGCTTTTGTCGCTTGCGTCGCTAGCGTCGCATTGCGGCTGCGCCCGGCATCACTCCGGGGGCATGGACCACTGCGCGCCGTCCGGCAGGCTGACAGGCGCGTCGATGGTATCGACCAGCTCGTCGATGTCGTCCTTGCCGGCGGAAGGCGCCGGCGGCGCGGCGGGCTTCTGCGCGGGCTTCGCCGCCTGATCGGCCACTTTCCGCGCCTCGGATGCGATCTCGGCATCGAGAAGCGCGAGATCGGCATCGTCATCCTCGACAGGCACAGGCGCGGGCGCACTGGTATTATTGACGCTGCGAGCGGGCGCGGCGGGCGTGTTCCGGTAGAAATCCGGG
This sequence comes from Verrucomicrobia bacterium UBA3214, assembly GCA_002363575.1. Taxonomy (GTDB): domain Bacteria; phylum Verrucomicrobiota; class Kiritimatiellia; order RFP12; family UBA1067; genus UBA1067. The sequence continues at coordinate 759 of DEWI01000174.1, forward strand.
TACAGGTTGCGCCGCTGCAGATCTATTTCCTTCAGGCGCAGGCGCTCGCGTTCCTTCGCGAGCGCGTCGGCCTGCGCCTGGAGGACGGCGGCGGTCTTCGCGAGCCGCTCGTCTTCGCTCTTCGCCTTGCGCTCGTGCGCGAGCTTTTGCGCGGCGAACTGCGCGCGCTCACTCTCCGGGACCGGCGCGGAGACGGGGGCGGGACGCGCTTTCATGGATTCTTCCATGAATTTCATCTGCTGGTCGAAAAGCTGCTTCTGGAATGCGAGAATCTCGGAAGAATCGCTTTCGCGCGCCGGCGCCGGCGATTGCACGATGACGTTCTGGCGGTCGCGATCCTTCAGCATGAACTGGAAGAGCTGGTCGCTCAGCGAATTGTTGCGCTGCGATATGCTCATCAACAGAAGCACGAAGACGCCGATCACCGCCACCATCAGCACGACGAAGAATATGCACAGCGTCGTCATGCGCTTCTGCGCCTTCGCATGCTCGGCATCCACGTATTGCTGGAACGCCTTGAGTACGGGGAAATCGTCCATCGCATCGCCTTGCGGATAGATGCTGACGGCCCCACGCGGGATCTGCGTCCCGACATCCGGTATATCGTTTTGCATGGAGAATGGAAGGTTGTATGGTGGGGTTGCGTGCGCGCGTTATTTCCGCACTACTCTCTTCGCCTTGCCTTCGCTGCGCGGCAGCGTGCCCACAGGGAACACGTCGCCCTTGGGAAGGAAGCCGAGGCGTTCGCGCAGGTGCTTCGCCACGGTGTGGCCGGTGACGCCGGGATCGGCCTCGACATTGATCGTGACATCCGTCATGCCGTCGTGCTCTTCGAGGATGATCTGGAATTCATCCTTGACGCCCGGAATCTCCATGAGCGCCTGCTCGACCTGCCGGGGATAGAAATTCACGCCCTTGACGATAAGCATGTCGTCGGTGCGGCCGGTGATGCGGTCGATGCGGATGTGCGTGCGGCCGCACTCGCACTTCTCGCGGCTGACGATGCGCGAAATATCATGGGTGCGGTAGCGGATGATCGGCATGGCCTCGCGCGTGAGCGAAGTGAACACGACTTCGCCGTATTCGCCGTCGGGGACGGCTTTGCCCGTCGCGGGATCGACGATCTCGGTTATGTAGTGGTCGTCCCAGACGTGTATGCCGGCGTGCGCGCGGCAATCCTGCCCTGTCGTGCCGATTCCGCCCGTCTCGGTCATGCCGTAGATGTCGAAGCACTCGATATGCAGGCGGGATTCGATGCGGCGGCGCATTTCGTCGGAGAACGTCTCCGAGCCGAATATCCCGACCTTGAGCGACGGAATGTCGTGGTCGCCGGAAGGATCGGCGTCGAGCTTTTCGATGATTCTCGGCACGTAGGAGACGACGGAGCAGAAGCCCTTCACCTTGAAATCGCGCATGAGGCGGATTTGGCGCTCGGTGTTTCCGCTGGAGGCCGGAACGCAGAAAAGGCCGGCCTTGCGGCAGCCCTGATAGCACCCGAAGCCGCCGTTGAAAAGCCCGAACGTCGGCATGATCTGGAATGCGTCGCCGGTCTGGAGGCCGGCCATGGAGAAGCAGCGCGCCATGCACTCCCCCCACTGCACGAGATCGCCCTTCGTATAAGCCATCACGACCGGCGTGCCCGTCGAGCCGGACGACATGTGGAACTCGCGAAGCTCCTCGCGCGCGACGCAGTTCATCTTGAGCGGATACGCCTCGCGGAAATCCTCTTTCGTGAGGAACGGCAGGCGCGAAAGGTCCGCCAGGCTCTGCACGTCGTCTGGCGAGCCAACGCCTGCGGCTTCCAGGCGCTTGCGGTAGAATTCATTGCCCCAAACGCGGCGCAGGGTCTTCTGAAGGCCCTTGAGCTGCAACTTCTCAAGCTCTTCGCGCGGAAGAGTCTCCATCTCGCGATTCCAGAACATGTCTCTACACCTCTATTATTTATCGTTGTTGAGCGCCGGACCCGTCTCGCGGGTCCCGGCATTCTAGATTTCTGTCGCGGCGCCAACGCTGCCGCCTAGGCGCCGACCTTGGCGCGACCCAGCGCGAACGCCTTCAGGTTGAGTTCGAGGAACTTCGCCTTCGGGCCGGTGAAACTCTCGCGCATCGTCGCTTCCCAATCGGCGGCGGAGAACGGCGTCAGCGCCGAGAGCGCGCCCGCCAGCACCATGTTCGTCGCGCGCTCGTTGCCGACTTCATCGCGCGCGATGCGCGCGGCGTCGATCACGATCGCGCCGGGGAGCGCTTCGGCGAGCTTGGCGTCGATGTCGCCGACGCCCTGCTGCTGGCCGGAAGACACGGTGACGGGGACTAGGTAGGTGTCGGCCACGACGGCCTTGCCGCCTTCGGCGAGCAGCTGCGCCCACCTGATCGCCTCGAGCTTGTCGAAAGATACGAG
>DEWI01000053.1 GCA_002363575.1 Verrucomicrobia bacterium UBA3214
AGATCGTCCAGCGTGATCGGCAGGACGCCTGTAAAATACGTGCGGCCGACCGTGCCGTCGGCAAGCCCCGCCTTGAACGACTTGAAAAACGCCTTGAAGAACGATTCGCGCGTCGCGTCGCCTTTGGAGTCGTGCCCGCAGACGGCGTTGTATTCAACATCGCGATTCGAGACCACAAGCTCGTTCGTGAAGTTGTCGTACTCGTCGATGATAATGTATAGCGGCGGAAGGTGGTTTTCCCGAATCACCGCCCGCACCATATCAATGCTGTCCGCCGGTCCTGCAGCAGTCTTGACCTTCGACCAGTCTGCCAGCTCCTTGTATTTGACGATGAACGACCCCACCGCGATCTGGACATTAGACCAGAAATTCTGTTCGATCTCGGCGAGCGTGCCAACCTGCACAGTCGAGAAATCGAAAGTCAGCACGAGGAACGAATTGCGCAGCGGCGTCGGATCGCGTCCGATGTCTGTCGTTCCGAAGAGTTCGTCGAAACGATCCTTCACTGCGACGTCGTAATAATGCGCGAGCATCGAGCAGACAACCGACTTGCCGAATCTCTTCGGACGCAGAAACACGGGAGTCTTTATCGTCTCCAATTCGCGGATATAGGCGGTGTTGTCCACGATAAAACATTCGCGGACAAGCTCGGCCCAGTTTATGACTCCATATGGTATTCTGCGCTTCATCTTAACGCGCACATTATACCATATGCCGAAATTTCGTGTCAAGGCGCGCGGCGCCTGGAGTTTACCCATTTTCCATTTTTGGCCGGGCTCGATTGGCGGGTGAAATGGCGAAAGCCCAGCTCGACATTTTTATGGGAAAAGCGTTTACCCATTTCTCGAAACCTGCGAAGAAGTTCATAGAGAAGTGTATCTGCGGAATAGAGGCCTCGGGCGACACGAAACTTTCATCTACAGTACATGCGATCGACGATGGCATAAGGCCGGCATCGTTCGGCGCGATGCTAGTGCGGCTCCCGATGCACCCGGAGAAGGAGCTGCATCTCGTCGTCAAAGGCTTCGGACAATATCCGACGATGCTCCTGACTTCGCTTTCCGTCGACGGAACATTCAAGTTGCAATGGCGCAGAGCGAGCCTTGCATTGCCGGACGCAAGAGAATTGTTCCGGGAGTTTCAGATACAAACATCTCCTGCCTCCCCCCGCCATTTGCGGCCAACGGCATGCAGAGGCCGCGAATTGCGAATTGCGTCGCAGCGCCGTCGCCAAGTGTGGCAGTTGCATGCTGCAAATGGCGAGCTTCACTTGATCTGCACTGCGATCGCGGCAATCTTCTTGATGACGACCGTGCCGTATGCCATGCCATCTATCATGACACCGGCGATTTTCGCAGCGAGAGCCTTGGGCTTGCCGTTTGCTTCGACATACGCCTTGAACGACCCCTTGAAAGCGCCTGTCTTCGCCGCATAAGTCAACTTCAGCGCAGCGGGATTGTCACCGGCTTTCGCATCGTCGATTTCGCCCGACTTCTTGGAAACGACCAGTTTGCCAGCCTTCGGAACGATCCATTTCGAGCCGCTTTGCACGACGCTCGTGCCGACGGGGAAATACTTCGAATATGTCGCGTCGCCGAGTTTCGCGGCGAGCGCATCCGCGTCGAGCGAGAATGCCGCGCCATCTTCGAGGACGCCGCACTTGCCAGCGATCGCGCCACGCCGCGTCATTTCATCGTCAAGCTCCACCGTCGCGCCGTCGCCGCCCAGCCAAAGCGTGAACGCCATGGGGTGCTTCTTTGCTATGACCACAGGCACGGCGCTCCACGTATCGCCCTGGACGACTTGCGCAGTCCCGGCGAGTTTGACGTCACCTGCGACGGTACCGGCGACCTTCACCTTGCCCTTCTTGGCGATTGATACTGTCAGCACATCCCAACCGCCGGCGCCGGGCCAGGCGATATTGACGGGGCCGATCCACTTCTCCAGCGCGGCGCCGGCGGCCGCCTTGGCTCTGGAGTCCTTGGCGGCGAAACGGTTTAGCGAACCCGTCACATTGAACGCCCCGCAAGTCCCGACGAGACGCGATTGCCCGAATTCGATGCGCAGCTCCTCGCCGGACGCCGAAACGCCGGCGGAAACGCGCGTCTGCGGCGAAATCGCCGACATCGCAAAAGTCTGCTTCTTCGCTCCAGCCAGCGTAATGGATGCAACGACTTTGGAAAGCCCCGTCTTTTTCGCCGCCTTGCCAGTCTTCACCTGCAGCACTCCCACGAGAGTGCCGTCCGCGGCGGTTATCCAGCCGTCCCAGACTTGCGCGGTCGCGAGAGAAGGCTCGCCATAGTCGGCGGCGCCTTCGCCATCCATCCCGGCAGGCGCGATCCACTCGCGCTCCCATCGCGCGGTGTACGCGGCGCCGCCGGGAGGGACGACAGCCGTGGAGAGCGCCGCGGGGCCTTCCGGCTCCCAGCCCGCGAACACATAACCCTCGCGGACGGCGCCAGGCACGGCATACTGCGCGCCCTCGGCAAGTTCGCGCTCCCAGCCGCCTTCACCACCGGCGGCGTCGAAGACGACGCGGCACATCCGCGGCGCACCCTCCGGCGACGTGGACGGCGGAGGCTCCTCGTCTTTCGTCCAAACGGCGTACAGGACGACCGTCGCGCCGCGCCCGGAAGCAAGATTCTCGACAATGGCGCGATCGGCGAAAGCGACGGCGCCGCCGCGCACGCGCGCCCAGCCTGCGAAAGAATACCCGGCGCGCTTGAAGGCGTTGGGATCGAGCGCGACCGCCTTGCCCAACCCGATCGCCTGCGGCGACATCGCGCCGGTTCCGCCTTCACTCTCAAAGCGCACGAGATAGGCGTCCTCCTCCCAAAATCCGTAGAGCCGCGCGACGGCGGAGGAGACGATGCTCTGCGCGGTGACGCGCTCGCCGGCGCCACCCGGCGCCGTGAACCATCCTCCGAAGACATATCCCTCTTTCGCGGCGGGCTCGGGAAGCTCGCCGTATTCACGGCCGGCGATCAGCTCTAGATTCGTCGCTGCGCCATCTATCTCCAGCGCGATCTTCGCGACTTCGGCAACCGTGTTCGTCCACGAAGGATCGGTCTCTATCGCAGGGTTGTAGTCGAAGACGATGGATGCGGAATTGACAATCTTGACGCCGGGCGGCGCATCGTCGCGAAGCTTTATGCGATACGACAAATGCCCCTCGCCGCGGTGCGTCGCATCGTTCGCCGGCAAAAAGCCGCCGCCATCCGCCGGCCAGCCGAACGCGCCCGCCGGATCCCATACGCGGATATACCAGCTCGCCACGCCCGTCTCCGTATCGCAGCTGACGCTCGTCCGCACGCTCTTCGCGGCGCCGGGAAGAGGGATCTCGCTCGTGCCGGCGGAACGCCCGGCGAGTGCCGCGTCGTTGATATTGTTGAACGCGGCCTCGCGCATCTCGAAAGTGCTCCAATCCAGCCACGCGCTCAGCGGATTCGTCACGCGCACTTCCTGGGCGTCGGCGATTTCCGATCCGGCCTTGTTCTCGAAATAGATCGTGTAATCCAGCCATTCGCCCGGCTTGACGAACTTCTCTTCGCCGACACCCATTGGGCCGTTCATTTCGTTGGGATCGCAAGACTGCTTTGGCGTGTCGCGCTTGCGGTCGTCCTGCTCGTCAGGCGGCGGCGGATCGTCAGGCTTGCCGACGCGTACCGTCTTCTTTTTCCTGTACGGGCCGTTGATGCCGTTGCCGCGTGCTTTCAGCGAAACGTTGTAATTGCCCTTCTCGGAATATGTCGTGGAGGGGTTCTGCCAAGAGGCGCAAAGCCCGTTGCCGAAGTCCCATTCCCATGCGACAGGCCATGCGGAAGACTTGCCGCGCATGCCGAAGAATTCCCAGTATCCCGGCTCCGTCTTGTCGGTGAACGAAACGGATGCGGGGGCTTGCGGATTCGACGGCGAGTAATCGAAATCAGGGCTCGGAGCGGTGTATCTCACGATATCGAGATGAGGGCCTTCGATCGTCTTGGATATGCCGACCTTGACATTCAAGAACTTCCAGTCCCAGTCCACGAGATTCAATTCGCCGGTGAAATCCAACCCCACCGAGATGCCGGCGGTGGCGGGCGCTTTCGCCGAAGCGGAAATTTCGCCTTTTATGTAAGCATCGACCGCGAAGACTGCCGATGCCGTACCGACGACTTTCGACTCGAACTCCGGGTTGATGCCGAGTCTGATGCTCGCAGAGCCCTCGACATCGCCGTTCGCATAGCCGCTCGACGCGACGTCGAAAGGTTTCAGCCATTTTACGTTCCCGCCCTTTTCCCATTCCGCGCCGAGCCGCAGCTGGGTATTGATCGTGCCGCCGAACGTGGCAGAGCCGGTGATGTGCGCATCGCCTTCCACATACGCTTCCCAGTTGTTTTCGAGCGTCACGCCGGGAACGGGCGTGGGTATGACAATGCTGAAGGGAATCTTGAAAGTCTTGTTGACCGCCACGCCGACAGTCCCCTCCATGTGGACTTCGGCGCCGACGGAAAGATTGCCGATGAGCGCGTAACGCTCCTTCACGACTCCTCCAGCCGTCTTCTGGCGCATGTAATCGAAGCGAATCGACGGCCTTATCGACTCTGAAACATCCAGCCCGCCTTGCGCGTACAGAGAAACTTGCGTGCCGGCGCCGTAAAGTCCGCGCGCAGGCGAAGCGCCAAGGAGACGCTTTTGGCCGGGTGGCGCGACTTCGCCGAGGTAGCCCTCGCCGGACGTTGCGATGGTGCACTGCTCGTAGGCTTCGTCCCATGTCGCCTCTTCCGTCGTCAATTCCCACACATCGCCGTTCTTCACCGCCGCGACGACGCGCCTGCAATACCCTTCGGCGCCGAGATTGCCGAGGATCACGCAACCGGGCGCGATCGTCCCCGCCGCGGGCTCGCCGGAGAGGACAAGCGTGTTATCGCCGATTTCCAGCGTCTCGAGCGTTCCGGAGTTTTCGCCGAACACGATGGCGCCTTCCGCGAGGATCGTCGCAAGTTTCCGCTCGACCCTCACGCAATCGGGATAGACGGATGTCGTCTCGCCGGATGCTTCCTCGATCGTCAGCGTCACGGTATATGCGCCGAGCGACGAATACGTCCACTCCGGCTCGGCGGCGGTGCTGTCGATCGTGCCGTCGGAATCTAAATCCCATTTCCACGCTTTCACGCCCTGCGCGCGTTCGGGGTCGTTCAATATGAATCTTGTGGTGCAAGTATCGAATCCTGTCGTCTGCGTCGGCTCGAAGATCGCCCGCGCCTTCGCCGCGAGATCAAGCCGCGCATCGTCGCCGGAAGCGAGCGCGACGCGCGCATCGTCAGATTCAAGGGTGTTCGAATAGTAGCGCACGGCGTATTCGCCCGGCGCTATGCCTTCGAAGCGATAGACGCCATTCGTCGCGCACAGCGTCTGCACGGAAGTGCCGTCGTCCATGATCGCCTGCACCGTGCCGTTCGTCGCGACCGCTCCACCGAACGTCACCGTGCCGCCGAGGACGGCGCCTTTGGCGAGCACTAGCATCGTCTCCACATTGCGCGAGGCGGCATCGATCGCCAAGCCCGTCTGCGTCGCGCACGCGAAGCCGCGCACCGGCATTGCGCGGACGCCGTATGCGCCGTCGGCGAGGCCGGAGAAGACGAAAGCGCCGCTCGCGTCTGTCGCCGTAGTAGCGACGACTCCGCCGCGTCCATCGAGGAGAGCGACGACACCGCCTTCAACCGCCGCGCCGTCCGCCGTCGCGACAAAGCCGGAAATCGCGCCGCCCTTCACGGCGGCGATGGATATGCCGTTGATATCTTTCTGCGCGGCGATTTGGACGGTGTTTGTCGATGCGTCGTCGAGAACATTGCCGTCGGCGACGAGCCAGCGGTATTCGCCGTCGGCGAGGCCGGAAAGCTGGAAACAGCCGTTCGCGTCCGTCGTCGCCGTCGCCGGCGAAAGCTGCGCCTCCGGATCCGCGGCGATCAGCGAGACGGCCGCGCCGGCCAGCGCCTCGCCCGTCTTGGCATCAACGAGACGCCCGCAAGCGGCGGCGCACGGGATGCCGTTCAATTCCGCGATCGCCAGATCGGCGAATTCCCGGACGTCATAGACGGCGCGCCCGCGGAGATTCAGGCGAGTCGCGGCCTGCGCCATCGCCGCGAGATATTCCTTCGTCCCGCCGAAGTCCGTGACGGCGGCGTCCTCGACGTCTTTGACATGCGAGAGGGCAATGTCGTATGCGCCGAAAGGCTGGAAATAGAACGGAATCTTCGCTTCGTCGCCCGCCTTCAAGACCCCTGCGGGATGCGAAGGCGAAATGCCGCCGACGAACAGCCGCGTCTCCGACAGGCTCTCGCCGGGCGCCAGCCCCATGCGCGTAGCGGAGTCGTTGCGCACAACCTTGAATACCGGCATCGGCATCGGCGAATCGCCTTCGTTCGCGTAGCAGACGTAGCCGGTGAACACGCGGCCGTCGCGCACCGAAGACGGCATCTCCAGCCACGCGCGCAGCTTCGGCCCAGTCTTCGCCGCATAGACTTCGACGGCGCCGGGAAGCGTCGCAGAAGCGCCACCGGGAGCGGACGCGCCCACATCGCGCATCCCCTCCGACAGCCCTTCGACGTCGAATGTCGCGACGATCTGCGCCGCATTCAGGACCTCCACGGTCTTCGCAACGCGCCCGCCCAGGCGCACTTCGGAATCAGCGCCAAGGCCGCACCCGGTCAGCGTGATCGCCGCCTCCCCGGCATTCGCAATGCGCGAAGGCGCCGCCTCGCAAAGCTCGAGGCGCGCCTCCGCCACTTCGACGGAAAGCGCGGCTTGCGAATCCCCGGCGTTCTCCAAGACGAGATACGCCTTCTCGCTTGCGCGACGCGCAGGATACACGACGAGCAGCGACCCGTCCGCGAGAGCGACGCTTGCGCAGCCGCCGGCGCTTTCGCCGGCCGTCGGCACGACGCCGTTCCCGCCGTACGCGGAGACGGCGCCGTCGCGCGCGCCGGAGATCCGCACCATGCCGCCCTGCGGCGGCAACTCCGCGAGCACGCGGCCGGCCGTCGCGCCTTTCGCAAGCGCGATGGCGCTTGCGCCGTTCGCGAGCGCCTCCAGGGCGATCTCCGCCTCCGCCTGCGTCCACGCGCAGTTGTTGGCGAGATTATGCTCGAAGATGTCGCGATGCGCATTCACTTCCACGCCGGCTTTCCACCTGCCGGCCTTGAGCGCGGGCACCGCTATTTCCGCCGTGAACTCCGCCGCGCCGAAAGGCGCAAGCGAATATCCCTGCGTAACGGTGGCGCATTCTACCGAGATTCCGCCTGTCGCCGCGTCCGCTCCCTTCATGCGCACGACGTCCCGCACGATACCCGCCGCCGCGACAGGCGCGCGGTTCGTCACGACATATGTGACGACAAGCGCATCGCCGGCGCCAAGCGCGCCCGCCTCGCCGAGTGTCACGCCGGCGACAGCCAGATCGGGCAGCGGAACCGCCGCCGCTCCTTCAACCTCGTAGATCCCGATGTCGGGGCACGCCCCGCTCGGGTCCGGCGTCCCGGCATCTTCCACCGCCTTCACATCCATGCGCGGCCGCCCCCACCAGTCGAACTCCGGCGCGACGCTCCCATCGCCGGCATCGACGCACGGCGACGACGCCGCGACTCTGAAATCCCCTCCCTCGGCATCCGCAAACTGCGGATCGCCCCATATGTTGCCGGAGACGCCGGCAAGGTCGCAGGATTGTGCGCCATATCCCGCAGGATTCCAGAAAAGGCAGTTAGCCACCGAAACGCCAGACGGCGGATTTCCATAGCTTCCCGACGCCAATTCGCACCAGCCATGACCGCAATTTGCAAACACGCAGTTCTTGTACACAGGCTTGCCGCTCCAACCCGACCAATAGCAAATGCCTACGTCGTTGCCATAGAAAACACAGTTCACATATTCATTGCGCGCCCCTCTGTACGGTGCCGTCGCCCAGCCTGTATCAATGAACACCGTATTCGTCACCGCGATCGTCCCGCCCCAGTTCCAGATGCCGTCGTTCAGAGCATGGGCGACCGTGCAATCCGCCATTGTCAATGCGCCAGAACCGCTCGTCTGGACAATGCCGCGCTCGTTTCCGTTTCCGGAATACATCAACTCGCCGTAAAGGATATCAGCCTTGCCGTACACCCAAACGCCGTTCCAGTCTCCTCCGCCGGGCTTTGTCTTGCCGCCGTCGCCGTTGGTGTCGCCGCTGTGTCCGTCGTCTTTGAGCGAAGTGAAGACGATGGGCGCGGCGCGCGTGCCCTTCGCGTCGAGAGTGCCGTTGACGGTGAGCGAGCAGCCAGTGTTGAATTTGAGAATCGTGCCTGGCTGGAGAACGA
>DEWI01000129.1 GCA_002363575.1 Verrucomicrobia bacterium UBA3214
AACAAACAGATGGTGCGCCGCATGAACTCGCCTATCGTCTCGCCGGTCCTGGCCTTGAATACGCGCCGCAAGTCCACAAGAGACTTGTATCCGCAGAAATCCGGCAGGGATTTCATGTCGTGACGAGGATTGGCAAGAAGCATCTTGACCCGCTTAATCCGCTCTTCGTGTATGCTGTCCAATATCGACTGCCGCTGAGACTGTCTGAACAGCTGCGTTGCAAGCCGCCGCGAGCACCCCATTTCCCTGGCGACGTCGTCAAGGCCAATCCGTTCGCAGGCATGACGGCGAATGAACTCTATGGCCTTCCGCACGCGCCTGTCGCCGCACATGCACGATGATTCCCGCCTGGTCACGCAAGCGATGCCGTACAGCAATTTCTGCGGCTTCGTCTTTGGTTTGGACATAAGCCTGTCAAGCAATGCACACGCAGAATATCCGCCGTTCTCGTAGTCCTGGCGGACGCTCGTGAGAGTAGGGACAGTATTCTCGCATATCTGCGGATCGTCGTCCACGCCCACCACGGCAACATCGGACGGAACGCCTATCTTCGCCGCCCGGCAAAGATCAAGCACATTCTCGCCGACGAAGTCGTTCGCCGCGAACAGCCCGCACGGTTTCGGCAGCGACACAAGCCATTCAAGCAGCCGTCCCCGCCACTCGGGCATCTGGAATTTCTTCGTGTCGCCGCCGTCGAATACATGCACGCTGCGGCGGTTCATGCGCACCAGGCGGGCAAACTCCTTTCCGCGCTCGACACTCCACGGATGGTCGCGCGCGGCAGGAACAAATGCATAGTCGCCATAGTCGAATTTCAGCAGTTCACGCGCCGCCGCCTCTGCGATGCGCCGGTTGTCGCTCGAAATACCGGCGACGGCAGATTTGTCCGCACGAGAGTAGAGGTCCAGGAAAACGACAGGGATGCGCCCGAAAGAGCTGGACGGCAGGGGCCGTTCAACTGCACCGTAGTCCACCACGCAACCATCAGGCTTCCAGAAGTCGAGCAGTTCCCTGAGCCCCGTCCGCTCGCCGCTTTCGGGATCGCGCCAGTAAAGCGGATCGTCTTCGCTCCTGAAATACTCGAACGCATGAACCTTCCAGCCGTGCTCGCGCGCATAGCGAAAAACCCCCTCGAAATGCCGTCGATTGTTTACCGACTCCGAGGCGCGGAACGCCAGCACGGTACGGTCGCGTCTTTTGTTCATATTCTCCGATATCACTGCATTTTCGATGCGGAACAGCCCATATTGTATCATAATTCCATTCGTGCCGCAACCGCATCAATCCTGAGTTTACCCATTTTTTGGTACGGCTCGTTTGGCGGGCGAAAAAAGCGCGGCAACCGCCCGCCGTTTTTCGGTAGAATACCGACTTGCAAAACAAACAAGACAAGGAGGTCGCCGCATAAGGCCTATATACAGAGAAGCGGCTGAGCCGGAACATGGACGACGAGGCGCTGGAGGCGTCCGTGGCCGATGCCGTTCTGAGGGACGGCGCACGGTCGGTGAGAAGCGACACCCTCCTTCTCGTCAACCCGACGGAGATCCGCAAGGAGTTCTCGTACAAGATGGAGTTCGTCACCCGCATCCGGGACGCGAGCCGTTCGTTGAAGGAGGGCCGGGACGTCCTCGTGAACGGATACCACGGCTGCATGGTCGCGGCCTGCCGCTCAGGCGGACGCAAGACCGTGCCGCTCGCGCTGAAGCTCTGGTCTTCTCGCTCTCCCGGCTTCAAGTGAGAGAACGACGAGGTGCTGAAGATCATAAGGGCGGTGTATGCCGTGACGGGGGGCAAGGGCACGTTCAAGTCGCAATGGCGAATCGTCGAGGGCTATCTCTCGCGGTGGATGATCGAAGAGACGATCCGCTTCGTCAAACAGTCGTACGGCTTCGAGAACATCCGGGTGATGACCTACGCGCGCATCCGCAACATGGCCTCGCTTGCCCTCGCCAGCGCGTATTTCGCCACGGCATGGATAGGCCGCAATATCAGGCGCGAAGTTCTCGCAGAGCATCTGGAGCACCTCGGAAAGCGGCTTGGCGAAGTCCCGGAGTTCGCGGCATACGCCATCGCGGACGGCATCAGGCGCGCGTTCACCCGCTTCGGAAAGTGGGTGCGCACGGCGGCGAAGGCAATCGCACAGAAACCCGAAACGGAGACGGCGCAGCTCCTGCCGGGCTTCGCCGAGCTCTTAGACACCGACGACGGATAGCCGCTTTGGACGCGAAACGCCGAAAGCCACATCCCGAAACGCACTTCAGCCTTTATCCATGCGGGTGCGGCGCATTCCCACGCTCAAAAAATGGGTAAACTCCAGAAGCGCATGCGACGCATTCAGCGCGGCAAAGTATGATTGTCCGCCGACACTTTTCGCTTCTCCACTTCCAGGCTATGCGCAGAAAGCTTCTATTCCACGGCATTCTCGCTCTTCCATAGTACTGCCGATCGTGGAGGTCCTTGGGGTCGCGCGCAGAGCGCTTTTACCGGCCAAAAGAAAGAGCGCGCGCCGGAGTTCGAGACCGGCGCGCGCAATCAACCGCGAAGCATACGCAGGGGATCAAGCCCCGGCCGCGCGGGACAAAAGTCGAACATATCCCGTGGAGGTTCCGGAGAGTTCCATCACTGAAGCGTCGCCGTGCAGGAAATGGCGGCTTTCTTGGCAGATACGTTAATGCCGTCGGAAACGCCTGGGCGGCCGGTGAAGGAGACGGAGTAGGATTTGATTTTCGGCTTGCCCTTCTTTTCGTAGGTTGTATAAATCTTGAAGGAGCCTTTCACGCGGGTGGAGCTTTTGTAGCTGACCTTGAGCGCGCTGGGGTTGTCCTCGCCCTTCTCCTTGACGACGATTTCATATTCGCCATCGACCTTCTTGACCTTGGGGGAAGCCGATTTCGGGGTTTTGAACTTCTTGCCCGTCCATTCGACTTCAACGCCGTTCGGCAGGAATTCCGTCAAGATTTCCTGTCCCTTGATCGTCTCCGGGAGATCGTCGGTATTAAGGTCGAAAGTCAAGGTGTCGCCGGGTTCGATGGTCTCGCCGGCGATGACGATGGATTTCGACTTGCCGTAGCCCAGCATCGTCGCAAACGCTACGGCGGCGGCAAGCGCCAACTTCGTCATTTTCTTCATTTGCATTCTCTTGTCTCCTGTTCTTTTGTTGCTTTCTTTTTCACTGGGAAACTACATGGCCGGCGGCGGCGCCGCGGGAGCGACATCGCCAGCGGCGGGCGGGACTGCCTCGCCGGCGGCCGGAACGGCTTCTCCGGCCGTTGCATCATATGCCTCGTCCTCGTAGATATCGGAAGCACCGCCGGCCGCGCCGTCATCGTCCGGCGCGTCGGGATCGGAATAATTTTCCTGCAGCCACGCCTCGGCGGCCTCGAAAGTCGTCCAGTGGTCTTCACCGGTGATATCGGCGTAGGCTTCATCTACGAACGGAACGGCGGCGCCGCCGGTATCCATTATATTGGCGATAGTCTGGATCGCCTTGAGATCGTCGATCCCTGTAAGTTCCGAGGCGACATCCTCAAGCATATCCTTGTCGGCGAGCGAGCGCAGCGCCATTTCGATTACACCGGCCTTGACGCCATCGTCTTCGATATCCTGAAGGCTGTTCATCCATTCATCGTGTGCGAGTTCGGCGATTTCCGGGTCTGGATCGGAGAGGAAAGGCGTCATTTCCACAAGCGTGCGGGAGCCGTGCCAGCCGAGCGAGCGCACGATATTCTCGCGGACCTCCTTGTTTTTCGAGAGGATGGCGACTTCTGCGACGGCGGCGAGGATTTCGACGTCATCCTCATCGAAAGCCTGCTCCATCATCGACATAAGCTTCTGGTCGGGCTGGTCGAACGGCTTGCCGTCGTCATCGCGATAGATACCGTCGAAAGGCTCGCCGATTTCTCCGAGGCGACCGGCGAAGACGAGGCCCTTCCTGCCGTTGGGATTCGGCACGAACGACTGCCGCAGGATATTGCGGAGCTTCTCGCGCGAGACGCGGACGCCGCGGCGATTGAGCGAGCCGGGGCCCTTGCCGGCGCGCGCCGCCTTGCGCGACTGCACGAGTTTCGGGCGGCGCGGTTCATCGTCTGGCGCCTCTTCCTTCTTGGAGGACATCCCGGAAAACACAAAGTACGCCGCCACGGAAATAGCGACAATCGATACGAGCGCTGTCAGTATGTTTTTCATGGGGCAGGAAAAGAATCTAAGGAGCCTCTTCGACCAGCGGAGTCATATTATACCATTTTTGCGCCTGCCGCGTCATCTGGCGATGCAAAAACTCACCCAGCCGGGAATATAGGTCTCCGCGCCGGGCGCGACGGCTACCCAATCCGGCAGCGCGCCCGGTCCGCCAGTCTCCAGATAGCGCGCCGCGAACTCGCCGACGACCATGCAAAAGGCGGTCTCGCGCCGCAGCGCCTGCGGAACTTCGGAAGGCGCGAACGTTGGCGAAACAAACACCAGACTGGACACGCGCGGCGCCTCGCGCCGCCGCCACACCGCGAGGAAATCGCGGCAGCGCTCGCCGCCGGCGATCAGGCGCTTGCAATCGTCCGGGACGTCTTCAAGGCGCGTTGCGTAGCCTATCGCCGGCGCACCTTCCACCGACTCGCAGAAGAAGCGGATTTCGCGCGGCGCGAGAATCCAGCCGAGCGTCTTGAAGTCGTCCAGGACCCAAACGTCCGGCGCGGAACCGTTCACGGCGACGCGCCCGCCATCGCAACGGATGGCGATGCCGCCAGTCCGGTTCTGCGCCTCGCCGGCGCACTTCAGCGCGATGCAGCCGGCAAGCGCGGCGACGGCGCAAACGGCTGCCGGCGCGGCATAGAAGCGCGGCTCCGTCCATGGGCGCGCGCGCCACAGCCACCACGCCATGATCAGCGCGGTAGGCGCGCAAATGAGCCACGGCTCCGCCAGCACGGGATTGAAGAAAGCGGCGATGCAAAGCGCGAGCGCGGCGGCGCAAGGCAGCGGCGAGCCGCCGCGCAAGGCGTATTTCGCGGGCAGCAGAATCGCCGCGAGCCATCCGGCGATCCAGCAGTAGCGGCCGATCCAGCCGAGTTCGGCTAGTTGCGTCGTATGCGCGCTGATAAGCGAGCCGAAGACATCCTGGCGATCAAGCGGCTGATACCAGCTCATGTACGCCGAGGCGGCGGAATCCGCGGCGTCCGCCCAGCCGCCAGGAGCATCCGCCATCATCCTGAGCGCGCCGCGCAACAGTTCAAAGCGCAGCGCCGTGCCATAGTCTTCAAGCCATCCGCGGCTTTTCATCCATGCCCAGATCGACGCGGTGGCAATGGCCAACGCGGCCAGCGCGGCAATTGCGAAGACGGCCGCGACTTTGGCAGGCGGGAATTTGCTCTTCGCATGGCGCCACAGCGTCACGCCGGCAATGAAAGCGGCGCCGGCGGCGAAGCCGAAAAGCGATCCGCGCGAACCGGAAAAGAAGAGCATCGCCGCAAAGACGGCGAACGCCACCGCCCAAACGAGCGCAAAAAGCAGGCGCTGGCGCCGCGCCAGCCCGCAAAGCGCCAAGAGCGCGAGCGCGCACGCCAAGACCGCGAAGCGGTTGGGATTGCGATCGAAGAGCGTGAAGCGGTCCACCCATTTGCCGCGCAGCGGATCGTCCTCCATCGCGGGATCGTCGTCCCACATCGGCGGGACGGCGCCGGGATAGCGAATATCGGCGCCAGCAGTGTCGATGCCGCATTTCACGCCGCCGACGGAGAACACCGTCGGCTTGCCGTCCTTGCCAAATGAGAACTCGAGGGGCGCTTCGCCATCGGCGGCGGGAGGCCGGATCGTCACCGTGCCATCGGGAGCGCGCACGCCGCTCCAGCCTGCGGCGCC
>DEWI01000046.1 GCA_002363575.1 Verrucomicrobia bacterium UBA3214
ACACCTGCCTCGGCGCCGCCACGGTGAAAGGGATTCGCATGGATCCGTGGCCGGGCAACCCGATGCCGCGCCACACCGAAGTCCCGGGGGGCTTGATAAACGCCATCGGCCTGCAAGGTCCGGGGATCGACGAATTTCTCGATGTCGATGTGCCGCGCTATCTGGCGACGGCCGGCAAACTCCCGATGATCGTGAATATATGGGGAGGAAGCGTGGAGGAATACGCAGCCGTCGCCGCGCGCCTCGACGCTTTCGCGGCGAGTCCGCGCGCCTGCGCTCTGCCCATGGCGCTCGAATGCAACGTATCCTGCCCTAATGTCAAGGCCGGCGGGCACACGTTCGGTCAAGACCCCGTCGTGCTGAACCGCCTCGTCGGCGCCGTGCGCAAGGCGACAAAGCTGCCGCTGATCGTCAAGCTCGCGCCGAACGTTCCCGATATCCGCCCGTACGTCAAGGCGTGCGAAGACGGCGGCGCGAACGCGCTTTCGCTCATCAACACGATTCCTGCGATGGCTATAGACGTGCAGACGCGCCGCCCGGTGCTGGCGAACCGCTCCGGAGGACTTTCGGGGCGGGCGATCCATCCCGTCGCGGTGAAGATGGTCTGGGATGCGTGCGGCGCGACGAAGCTGCCGGTGCTGGCCATGGGCGGGATCTACGAGGCGAAGGACGCTCTCGAGTTCCTCGTCGCGGGCGCCACGGCCGTGGCGATAGGCTCGGCGATGTTCACAAATCCCGGCGTCGTGCGCGAAGTCTATGACGGCATAGTGGAATATTGCAGGCTCCACGGCTTTTCCTCCGTCGGAGAAATCAAGAATCGCTGAAGCGCGCGCATCCGGCGCCGCGGGCAATAGACGAATCCACAGGATCGAGAAATGAAGACGTTGCAGCGCTATATTCTCCGCGAGTATCTCGTGCCGCTCGGCTACTGCCTGGCCGGGTTTGTCGCGATATACGTCCTTTTCGAGCTTTTCGGGTCGTTTTCGCGTTTGATGGAAATGAACCTCGGCGCGCTCGTGACGGTGAAATACTTCGCGGGATACCTCGCGCCGTATTTCCACTATCTCGCGCCGGCGGCGCTCATGCTGGCCGCGCTTTATACGATGTGGAGCTTCTGCCGCCACTCCGAACTCGTCGCGATGCGCGCAAGCGGCATCAGCTTCTTCGCCATTTCCTTCCCGATACTTCTCGTCGCCGCGCTCATGGCCGGTTTCGTCGCCTGGGTGAACGAATCCTACATGCCGCGCAATGCGCAGTGGGCGCTGCGTCTGAAGAAGGAGCGTTTCGATCTCAAGAAAGCCGAGCGTTCCGGACGTCTCGACTACCGCAATGCCGCCGCGCGCCGCATTTGGTCCGCCGACGACGTCCTCGATCCCCGCGGCAGCCATCTCGCCGGCGTGGATATCACCCAAGACCGCCCCGACGGCTCGCGTCTCTTCCGCATACACGCCGAGCGCGCCGATTGGCTCGACGGCGAATGGTGGCTCGACGGCTGCACCGTGCAGCATTACGGCTTGCGCGGCGAGGAAATCGCGACGAAGACGCCCGAACTCGATGCGCTGAAGCTGCGCGTCTTCCCCGATTTCACCGAGCGCCCCGTCGATCTGATGGCGCAGAGCAGAAAGCAGCAGTACAATTCCGTCGCCGGGAAATTCCGCCACCTCGAGAGCAACCCCAATCTCTCCGAAGATACACGCCGCGAATACACTTTCGCCGCGTGGGCGCAGCTGATGTCGCCGCTCGCTTGCATTATCATGACTCTTTTCGCCATCCCCGCGGGAGTATCGACGGCGCGCCAATCCGTTTTCAAGGGCATTCTCGGCGCGCTGGCGATGTTCTTCGCGTTCTACGCGCTTGTCATCGGCGGCATGATCGCCGCGAATACGGGATATGCCAATCCAGTCGCGGCCGCCGTTTTCCCGTACGTCATCTTCCTGGTCGCCGGACTCGTCGCGTTCCGCCGCCAGCGCTAGGCTTGGCTTGCACCCAACCTCCGCGGCGCTCCCCTCCCGCCTCCTTTCGCGGCCCGCGCGCCGCATCGGAGACGGGAAACGGGCGCTTATGAAGGCGCATATGCGCCTCTATTCCACTCCGCACCCCCCGAAAACTTGCACAAAAACAGAAGAAAAAAATGCGCAAACACCAAAGACGGCTCACGGACAATATGCTATAATACGGGTCACGAATCTATGGTCTAAGTGGTCTAATCTGCCAGAATTATATATTGGGAATGGCAATATCAATTTTGCCACTACCAATTTAAAAAAGGCTGTTGATGAAAAAGTTACGCATAGGGGCAGTTGTAAACACTGCATTCAAGCCCAGCAGAGAGGTGCTGCGGGGTATTGAGCGACAGATCGTGAACCGTTCGCCGGCTTATCCGAATCTGACGCTGCGCTATTTTCTCGGGAGCGCTGCAACGACATCCGAGAATCTGGCTGCATTTGCAATCTCGGGAATCGATGTGATGATTTTCTGCGGCATCCGCCGCGAAACGGTTTTCAAATTTATCAAAGACTCGCCGGACCACCCGCCGGTCGTGATAGCGACGTATTCGCCGTTTTCCGAAGACGAGTGGGCTTTGCTCGGCAATGGCGGCGCCGTGATGCTCGACAATGCGGCGATCGGCCGCGAAGCCGCGGAGTATTTCCTCACGCACGGCATGCGCAACTATGCGTTTCTCGGGCCGCGCGGCGATCGCGAAGACGTCTCCGGCAACATTCGCCTCGCGACATTCCATTCGACGCTCGCCAAGAAGCTCGAATCCAACATGACTTTCGAGCAGTTCCTCGTCGGCACGCTTTCCCGCAACGACGATTTCTGGGAAGACGCCAACAGCGACATCGAAAGATGGATCGCGGCTTTGCCTTACCCCTGCGGAATATTCGTCAACGGCGAGAATCTCGCCAGTCGCGTCGCCCGCCACTGCCGCCGCGCCGGCATCAAGATCCCCGGCCAGATCGAAATCCTCGGCGTCGATGGACGCTTCGGCGCGGAAGAAGTCATGCTGGACGCCGTCACGAGCATCGTCCCCGGATATTCCGAAGTCGCGGCGACGGCTGTGGATATGGCGATCGATATCGCAAGCGGCGAGCAGAAGGTGGCCGTCGGTCCTGACGGACGGCGCTTCGCGGTCGTCAGCGAGTGCACGATAAAGGAGCGTTTATCGACGTCTTCCAGCCGCGGCTACGGCAATGTCGCCTCGCGCGCCAAGGAGTTCATCAAGGCGAACGCGAAGGAGGGGATTTCCGTTCTCGATGTCGCGCGCGGTCTCGGAGTCTCCCGCCGCACGCTCGAAGTCCGCGTGCGCGAATCGCTCGGCACCACCGTCCATGCGCTGATAAGCGAAGAGCGCATGAACAACATCTGCGAGTTGCTCAAGAACACCAACATGCGAATATCCGAGATCGTCATCAAGTCCGGTTATTCCCTGACGACGAACGCATTCGTCCTTTTCAAGAGGACTTACGGAATGACGATGCGAGATTATCGCCGCCAGTTCAAGAAGTAGCCCTGCGCAAGGAGCGCCGTGCAATCCGCCGCGGCTTCACGTGGAAAACGGCGCCGCGCTCGACGCGGCGCCGTTTTGGCATGCCGCGGCCGCCACGGAGCGAAAGCGCCGGCAAGCGGTTTTCGCCGGAACCGGGGCGCATCCCGGCGTGCCCCGGGAAGCAAATGCGGCCTGCCCGATTCGCATGCGCGCGCGCCAACATGCGCGCGCCGAAATATGGTATAATATCGAACGTCATGAACATCGTAATTCTTCTTGGTGCGCCCGGATCGGGCAAGGGGACTGTCGCAGGGAAACTCGCCGCCGGCGATTCCAGACTCAAGCATGTTTCTTCGGGAGATTTGCTGCGCGGAGCGATAGCCGCCGGCACGCAGGCGGGCATCGAGGCGAAGGGCTACATGGAGAAGGGCGAACTCGTCCCGGACGCGCTCATCGCCGCGATGATCAAGGATGTCGTGGCCGCCGGCGACGCCGGTTCCACGATGCTTCTCGACGGCTTCCCGCGCAATCTCGCGCAGGCCGGCATTCTCGACGGCATCGGCGCGAATGTCCGCGCCGCCGTGCTGATCGACGTGCCCGACGAAATCATCCACGACAGGATCGCCGGGCGCCGCCTTTGCCCGAAGTGCAAGGCGGGCTATCACGTGCGCAACTTCCCTCCGAAGGTGGAAGGCGTTTGCGACAACTGCGGCGAAAAGCTCGTCGTGCGCAAAGACGACAACCCCGAAACCGTTCGCGACCGTCTCGAAGTCTATCACCGCCAGACCGAACCGCTCGTCGCCTACTACCGCGACAAAGGGATTCTGAATACTCTCGACGGCATGGCGGGGCTGGACAATATCGTCGAAGCATTCGGCAAACTCCTCGCCGGACTCTGAGGCGCGATCGATGAAGATCGATATCAAGACCAAAGAGGAGATCGCCCGCATGCGCGAGGCGTGCAGGATGTCCGCGGAGATTCGCGACATTTGCGCGAGCGCCGTTCGCCCCGGCATAACGACGATGGAAATCGACGAGCTTGTCGTCGCGTACTGCCAGAAGCACAAGGTCAAAGCGAGTTTCTACAAATACGCCGGCTACCCCGGGCATATCTGCGTCTCGATCAACGACGAAGTCATCCACGGCATCCCGAGCCGCAATAGAATGATCATGCCGGGCGATCTCGTCAAGACCGACGTAGGCATATTCAAAGGCGGTTTCAACGGCGATACATCGCGCACCGTCGCCGTCGGCGTCACCGATCCTGATATACTCCGGCTGGTCGAGACGACGAAACGCTGCCTCGCCGCGGGCATCGCGGCTTGCGGCCCGGGGGTGCATCTCGGCGATGTCGGCCATGCGATCGAACAGGTGGCGCTCGCCGAAGGTTTCGGGGTCGTGCG
>DEWI01000083.1 GCA_002363575.1 Verrucomicrobia bacterium UBA3214
CGCCCATATCGCGGCCGCCGCCTTCTGAATCGGTGTCGCAATAGCAACGGATGGAGTCGCGCCACTTGCCGCCGAGCAGCTGCCAGCAGGGCACGCCCCACGCCTTCCCGCACAGATCCATGCACGCAAGCTCGATCGCGCACACCCCGCCGGCCTGCCGCGAATCGCCGCCGAATTGCTTGATGCGCCGGAAAATCCTCTCGACGTTGCACGGATTCTCGCCGAGTATGCGGCTCTTGAGCATCGCCGCGTACGTGCGCGAGCTCGCGTCGCGCACTTCGCCGTAGCCTATCAGCCCCTGATTGGTGTATAGCTTCAAAAGCGTGCAGCGCTTCGGCGCGCCGTCGATATCCGCAAAGCGCATGTCCGTGATGCGCAGCGTCGAGGGATTGACTTTGTTGATGTTCATGACGTGTGCAATTGTACCATATTTCCACTCTCCCGGCTATAGAGATTCCGGCAACACTTTCTCACAAAACCGGCAACGACTATGGTATAATACACGGCGCATGAAAAGCAAGGTAATCATCGCGCTGCGCATGGCGGGGATCGCCGGGCAGTCCAAACTCGCCGGCATATTCCGCTATCTCTACGAGCGCTACGGCGAAACCGCGCCATGGGACGTAGAGCTTGTGCGCACCAATTTCGAGCTGACGCACGACTATGTAGCCGCGGCGCTGGCGCGCTCGCCGGGCGGGTTCATCGCTTCCATCCCCGGCACGGAAGACGCGCTCGCTCCGCTCGCGGCGACGTCCATCCCCGCAGTCGTCGCGGATATGGGGCTTGGCGCTTTCGCGCACCGCGCGGCGAATCTCGCGGTGATCTGCAATTCGGCGGAAAGGATCGGGCGCGCCGCGGCCGACTATCTGCGCGGCCAGGGAGTCGCGCGCGGCTATGCGTTCCTGCACGCGCCCGGCCGCCCGGAATGGAGCGGCGCGAGATTTTCCGCGTATCGCGACGCCCTTGCGGAGCATGGGCTTTGGTGCCACGAAATCGATGCTCCCGAAGAGGCCGCGCGCCTCCCGCGGGGCACGGCGATTTTCGCCGCCAACGACGACACCGCTTTCAAGCTCCTCGCCGCGCTCAAGGAGCGCCGCCGGAAAGTGCCGGCCGATTTCGCCGTCCTCGGCGTCGATAACGATACGTTGATATGCGAGAATTCGCGCCCGCGGCTCTCGTCCATCCAGCCCGATTTCGAATCGGAGGGCTTCATGGCGGCGCAGGCGCTGGACGCCATGATGCGCTCGCCTTCGCCTTGCGAGGTGCAGACGCTTTTCGCGGATGTCAAGACGATCGTGCGGCGCGAATCCACCGCCGACGTCTCGCACGCCGGGCGGCTCGTCCAGAAAGCCGTCGCGTTCATCGAGGCGAACGCGACGCGCGGCATAGGCGTCGCGGACGTGGTGGCGCACCTCGGATGCTCGCGGAGATTGGCGGATCTGCGCTTTCGGCAGTTGCAGGGGCGCAGCATGCTCGAGGCGATCACCGAGCGGCGCCTTGCGGCCGTGCGCGAGCGGTTGCGTTCCGGCTCCGAGACGCTCGAGACGGTTTCGGAAACATGCGGATTCGGGAATTCGAACTATCTGAAGAACCTTTTCAAGAAGCGCTATTCGATGACGATGAGCGCCTTCCGGAAAGCCGCGCGCAACCCCTCCGGCGCAACTATCCTGCCTTAGCGTTTCCTCTCCCGGCGTGAACCTTGCGCGCCTCCGCGGCGTTATAATTCAAGAGGCGCGCGAAGGCCGCGAAGCCGCCGAGAGCGCGCGAATCCACGCAACAAACCTTTTTCGATTTCCATGACTGCCGCAAAGCCCATGACACGCAAACTCACCGTCGGCTGGTTCGACAACATGCCGTTCATCGAAACATGCGCCCCATTCGCCGGGCGCATCAAAGAAGTCTTTTTCGCGTGGCCCGGCGTCGTCGCCAGCCGCCCGATGGACGACTGGACTCCGCAAAGGCGCGAGCGCATCATCGCCGATCTCAAGTGGGCGCGCGTAAACAATATCGAACTCGACGCGATTTTCAATTCCAGCTGCTACGGCGACATCGCGATGACGGAAACCTTGGCAGATCTCGTCACGGACAAACTTCGCGAGATGGATGCGCAAGGCCTCGCTCCCGAGCATCTCACGACGACATCGCCGTTCATCGCCACCGTCGTCCGCCAGCGTTTCCCGGAGATCAAGATACGCTGGTCGATCAACATGGAGATTTCCACTCGCCTCGCGCTGGAGTACGTCACCGATCTCTTCGACTCGTTCTACGCCGGGCGCGAGTTCCACCGGCGGCTGGATTATATCGCGGAAATGTCGCAATGGGCGGCGGCGCACGGCAAGGAGATGGGCATGCAGGCGAACCCCGGCTGCCTGCGCAACTGCCCGTTCCACCACTTCCACAACAACCTCCACGGACACGGCCGCGTAGGACAGTCGGCCGCCGCCGCGAAATTCAACTTCACCAACTTCCTCTGCCGCACGAACTACGAGCGCGGCCGCTATGCCGATTTCATGCGCGCCATCTGGATACGCCCGGAGGATCTGCCGCGCTACGAGCCGTATGTCAGCATCGTGAAGCTCGCGACGCGCCGCCATCCGCATCCGGACAAGATCATCGCAGCATATGCGAACTGCTCCTACGACGGCGACCTCGCGGAGATCGTCGATCCGTTCTACCGCTTCCCGATGATCATCGACAACAAGGCGCTCGGCGCTTCCAAGCTCTGGCCCTTGCTGCGCGACGCCGTCGATCCTACCGGCCCGGAGGGCGAAGAGCTGGCGCGCCGCCTGCTCGCCGAAGTCTCGCGGCCGCGCCAAGATGGCGCGGGCGCGCTCGGCAAGGCGTTCGGAGATTTCTTCAAAGGCTGAGCGGACCCCGTTGCGCCGCGCGCCGGAATCTGCTATAATTCGCGCCGTCGGTTTCGATGAGCGCCCGGGAGGCTTGCATGCCTGCCGCGCCATATTTACAATAGACACGATTCAGAGGATCGCAAGGATTGAAAAATCTCCAGAAGCGCTTTCGCAGTGCGAAAACCCGTCAAATCCCGTCTGCAAAGTTCCGCTCTCGCGACCGGCAAAAAGAATCGCATTCCATTCGCTTTAGACAGAATCAAGAATCATCCGCCATGACACGCTTCTTCGTTTTCGTCGATGCACTCGGTTGGAAGCAAGTCGAGAAGTACGGCTTCTTGAACGATATCCTCCCGCACCGCAGCCGCGTCGAAATGCAGTTCGGCTACAGCTGCACCGCCATCCCTACGATCCTGTGCGGGCGGCGCCCGGACGAACACGGCCACCTCGCTTTCTACGACTACGCGCCAGCCAAAAGCCCGTTCCGCGCAATGCGCTTCCTCGCGCCGTTCTTCCACCCCGATTCGTTCTGGCGGCGCGGCCGCGTGCGCAATCTCCTTTCGCGTCTTGTAAAGCGCCTCTGGGGCTTCACGGGATATTTCCAGCTCTACGCCGTTCCGCTCTCGCGCCTGCCGTATCTCGATTATTGCGAGAAGAAGGATATGTTCCTGCCGGGCGGCCTCGCGCCTTTCCCAAATCTCGCGGACGCATGGGCGGCGCAGGGCTTCAAGTATCTCGTGTCCGATTGGCACCATTCCGAGGATTTCAACTTCGCGGAAGCCGTCGAGAAGGCGCGCTCCGGCGCCGTCGAGCGCGCTTTCGTCTATGCCGCGGCTTTCGACGCTCTCCAGCACGACAACGTAGGGCGCGACGAAATCCTCAAGCCCGCCGTCGAACGCTACGCCCGCCTCGTGCGCGGGCTTTACGACGCGCTCGTCGAATCCGGCAAAGAGTTCGAGCTGACCGTTTTCTCCGACCACGGCATGACGCCGCTTGCCGGCACCGACGACATTCCCGGCGCCATCGCGCCCACCGGACTTGTCTGGGGGCGCGACTACGCCTCCGCCGTGGATTCCACGCTCGCGCGCTTCTGGTGGCTGAAGGACGATGCGGAGCCGAAAATCCGCGAAGCCCTCAAGCATTCGCGCGGCCGCTGGCTTTCGGCGGATGAGATGCGCCGCCACGGAATCTGGCGCGACGACGGCAAATTCGGCGACGCGATTTTCCTCGCCGATACCGGCGTGCAGTTCGTGCCTTCGGACATGGGCGTAAAGCCCTTGAACGGCATGCACGGCTTCGACCCCGCGGACATAGATTCGGCCGCATGCTGGCTTTCGACGGCGCCATCGTCCGTCGCGCGCGTCTGCGACTACTACGCGGAAATGACGAAATGACTCCACGGCGCCGCGGCGCCGCAAAAAGACTCTACCGCCATGCCGGATTGTTCGATAGTAGTATGTACGTGCGATGCGTATTCCGACGTCCTCGCGGTGTTCGTCGCGCTCTGGCGCCGCTATTGGCCGGACTGCCCGTTCCCGCTCGTCCTCGTGGCGGAATCCGCCCCGGATGACGCCGGCGCGTTCGCGCGCATCTTCACGAATCCTCGCGGCGCTACGTGGTGCGACATGCTTGCCGGCGCGCTTCGCGAGCTGTCCACGCCGTACGCGATGCTGCTTTGCAACGACTACTTCCTCACCGCGCCCGTCGATACCGCCGCCGTCTGCAAGCGTCTCGAGGATTGCAAGCGCCTCGGCGCCGCCTCCTTGCGCCTCGTGCCCGTGCCGCCGCCGGCGAGGATGCGCGCCGCGCAACTGCCCGGCGAAGACGCGCTCTGGCGCATGCGGCCGCAGAGCGCGTATTGCGTCGCCACGCAGGCGGGATTCTGGCGCCGCGAATATCTGCTCGGATTGGCCGAGAGGCAGAAATCGGCGTGGGAATTCGAACGCTACGGATCGTTCGATCCTGCGACGGCGGAGCGTCCGCTTCTGCTTGCGTCGCGCGCGGAATTCCCGTATATCGACGCCGTGCACAAAGGCTGCTGGGAGCGCGAAGGGCTGCGAATGTGCCGCGAATGCGGCGTGCCGACTCGCCGCCATCTGCCCACGCTGCGGCGGCGCTTCATCGAGTGCGCGAAAGCTTTCGCGTTCGCGCTTTTCCCGCTTGATTGGATACTCGCCATCCAGAACCGCTTTGCGATCGGCGCGAAGTGAAAGGGACGTCGCGCGCCGCGCCCGCGGCGGCTTGCAAGATTGGATAGATCGCAATGCAACGTTTCATAATCGCGGCCGCGAGCGCCAGCAAACCCGGCGAAATGGGCGGGAATACGAAAATCGCCATCGAGATCGCACGCGCGCTTTCGCAATCAGGCTGGCGCGTCGCGGTCGTCGTGCCGGCATCCAAGCTCGCCACATTCACGGAGAACGGCGCGACTCCTTCGCCGACGCTCGAATTCGTCTGCATCGAAGATTTGCGCGTCGGGGAGTTTTCGCATCCCGTCGCGTCCACGCTGCACGTCTTGCGCGAATACCGCAAGGCGTTCGAGAGCCTCGGCGCCGGCCCCGGCGACATCGTTTACGCGGTCTGCAATTTCCATACCGACATCCTTCCGCTCGTCGCGCTGAAGCGCCGCTTCCGTTTCCGCTATCTCGCGACCCACTTCCTTTTTTCCCCTTTCATATTCGAGAACCTCGCGCGCGGTTATCGCCTGCCCGCGCTGAAATGGCTTCTCGTCTGGTTCTACGAGCGCGCGCTTTTCCTGCTCGCCAAAGCCTTCGCAGATGCTTTCGTCATCACGAACCATTCGGACATGCGGCATTTCCGGCGCGCGTTTCGCGAGCGCGTCTTCGCGTTCTACGGCGGCGTCAATATCGCGCAGATACCGGCCGGCAGAATCGCGAAGACGCGCGACGCTGTTTTCTGCAGCCGCCTTCATCCGCAGAAGGGCGTGGAAGGGCTGCTGGAAATCTGGGCGCGCGTCGCCGCCGCCGTCCCCGGCGCGAAGCTCTCGATCATCGGCAACGGGGCGAGCGATTACGAAGAACTCCTGCGCCGCAAGGCCGCCGGACTCGGCATCGCCGATGCGGTCGATTGGCTTGGCTACGTGAACAACGAAGCAAAATTCGCCATCTACGCCTCATCCAAGGTTTTCATTCATTCCACGGTCTTCGACAACAACGGCATGGTCGCGGCGGAAGCGCTTTGCACCGGCCTCCCCGTCGTGATGTACGATCTCCCGGCGCTTCGATGCGTCTATCGCGAAGGCTGCGTCAAAATCCCGTATGGCGACAAGGACGCTTTCGCCGACGCGATCGCCGGCCTGCTCCGGAGTCCGGAACGCCGCGCCGCCGCCGCGCCGACCGAAAGCGAAATCGCCGCGCTGCGCCTGCGCTGGGATTGGCGGACGCGCACGCGCGAATTCCAATCCTTCCTGGAAGAGAGGCTGGCATGACCGCGATTCTGGCGAACGGCGATTTTCCCCGCGAGGGAACGGACGCTCGCGAGATGCTCGCGAATGCCGCGCGCATCGTCGCTTGCGACGGCGCCGGCGCCACGCTCTGGAAGGAATTGGGGCGCGCGGCCGATTTCATCGTCGGCGACATGGATTCTCTCGGCGCCGACGCCCCGCCGCGTTCGCGGATTGTCAAGATCACCGAACAGGAGACCAACGACCTGGAGAAGGCCGTGCGATTCTGTCGCGCGCGCGGCTGGCGCGAACTGCTGATTTTCGGCGCGACCGGCAAGCGCGAGGATCACGCGATCGCCAATGTGTTCCGCGCGCTCGATCTCGGCGTCGAGATCGTCTGCGAAGGCGCGCGCTTCTCGCCTGTCGCCGCGGGCGCGTGCGCCGTCTTCCCTTCTCGGCGCGGCGATCCCGTCTCGATCTTCGCGCCGGACCCGGCGACGCGCATATCTTCGACGGGGCTGGAGTGGCCGCTGGACGGCCTCGCTTTCCCGAATCTCTATTGCGCGACGCTGAACCGCGCGCTTGCGGATTCCTTTTCCATCCTTCCCACGCGCGCGGTCGCGGTCTTCCGCGTTCCCCGCGGTGAAATGCGCACATAAAACGCCTTTCGCAATCCGCAGAGGGCGGAAATATGGTATAATGTGTGCAAACCGCCCGACGTGCGGTTTGTAAAATGCTAAGCTGAAAGGAGCAGAAACTACATGGCGTGCAAATGCGGAAAGTGCAAGGGGAACGGCGAATTCATCGCGCCGATGACCGCCCTCTGGGAGATCTATGCCGGTATATCCGGCAAGAGCGACGTCGTCGCGATCGCGTGGGAGCGCGAGGACGGCAAGGTCTATCGCTACGACCTTCCGATCCCGAAGAGGCTCGACCCCGATGCGGTGAAGCAGGTTTCCCATGTCGTCGATCGCATTGCGAAGTTCATCGTGTGGTCGGCGGGCGGCTGGAAGCTCTATCTCGCCGGCCCTGACGAGATCGTCCAGCCCGTCGCGAAGGCTTATACGAAGCGCGGCGCGCGCAAGTTCGACTACGGCTTCTTCTCCGATCTCTACGGCCGTCCTGTCGAGGCGGTCGTGGTGCCGCTCAAGAAGATGCCGCAGATGAACGAGACCCTCACCACGGTGAAGACGGTCGCAGACGGCTGCCGCATCGGTTTCGATCTCGGCGCGAGCGATTTCAAGATTTCCGCGCTCAACAAGGGCAAGGTGGTGTTCTCGAAGGAGTTCCCGTGGGATCCGCGCAACAATCCCGATCCCGAATACCACTACTCGAAGCTCACCGCCGGCCTCAAGGAAGCGGCCGCGACGCTCCCGCGCGTCGATGCCATCGGCGGCTCCACCGCCGGAACGCTCGTCGGCAAGAAGATGGGCGTCGCCAGTCTCTTCCGCGCCATCAAGGAACAGAATCCCGAGAAGTATCCCGTCGCGCAGGACATGTTCTTCCGTGTCGAACGCGATTGGGGCGTGCCTTTCGAAATCTACAACGACGGCGACGTCTCTGCGCTCGCCGGCATGATCACGATGGGCAAGAAGGGCATTCTCGGCGTCGCGATGGGCTCTTCGGAGGCGGTCGGCTACATCGACCAGTCCGGCGCGCTCACCGGCCGCATTACCGAACTCGCTTTCGCACCGGTCGATTTCAACCCGGCGGCTCCGAAGGATGAATGGTCTGGCGACTACGGCGTCGGCGCCATGGCGTTCTCCCAGCAGGCGGTGAACTGGCTCGCGCTGAAATTCGGCTTCAAGTTCCCGGAGGAGATGAAGCTCCCCGAGCGCCTCAAAGTCGTACAGGCGGCGATGGAGGAGGGCGACCAGCGCGCTCTCAAGGTCTATGTGCAGATCGGCCGCTTCCTCGCGCACGCGATTCCGTGGTACAAGGAGTTCTACGATTACTCGTCGATGATGCTCCTCGGCCGCGTCACGTCGGGCCTCGGCGGCAACGTCATTCTCGAAACCGCCCAGACCATGCTCAAGGATCTTTATCCCGAGTGGGCGGAGGAGATCGAACTCGTCGTCCCGGACGAGCACTTCCGCCGTCTCGGTCAGTCCGTGGCAGCCGCGCAGATTCCTGTCATCAAGGCTGCGAAGCCCGCCGCGAAGGCGAAAGCCAAAGCCAAGGCAGGCAAATAGCCGCTCCGCGCCTTTGCGGTTGCGCGCCGCGCAGCCGCGAAGGCGATGCCTCCGGCGCCGTCCGCGCGCTTGCGCTCTGCGCGAGGCGCGGCGGCGTAATGAAAAAAACGGAAACAAGGAAACCCTCCAATGGGCAAGAGAGAATATACACAAGAAGAACTGGCGGCGGCCCTCGCGTCTATGGGCGTCACCGATCAGACGGATGTTTCGCGCTACGGCTCGGGACACATCAACGATACTTTCAAGGTCGAGACGAAGCGCGGCGTGCGCTTCATTCTCCAGCGCGTCAATACGGACATCTTCGATCCCGTGCTCCTCAAGAACAACATCCTTCGCGTGACTTCGTTCCTGAAGTCGAAAGGCGTGAAGTCTCTCGAGGTCGTCGGCTACGAGAACCCGTGGCGGCTCTATGCGTTTCTCGAAGGCTACACCTCCACGGACGTGGTGACAAGCCCGGAGCAGGCGCGTCTCGTCGCCGCCGCCTTCGCGAAGTTCCAGAACGATCTCGCCGACATCCCGCCGCCGCGCCTTGACGATATCATCGTGAAGTTCCACGACACGCCCGATCGCCTTCGCCAGCTCGACGAAGCCGTCGCGAACAACATCGCCGGCCGCAAGGACAAGGTCGCCGCGGAGCTGGCGTTCGTCGATAAGCGCCGCGAAGAATGCTCGCGCATCGTCGAGCTGATGAAGTCCGGCGCGATTCCCGAGCGCGTCGTCCACCAGGATACGAAGATCAACAATGTCATGCTCGCGCCCGACGGCACGAATGTCGTTATCGATCTCGATACTACGATGCCCGGCTCCGCGCTCTACGATTTCGGCGACATGGTGCGCACGTCGTCCGCCGCCGCCGCCGAAGACGAGAAGGACTTGTCGAAGGTCTATTCGAAGAAGGAGTATTTCGAGGCGCTCGTGCGCGGCTATCTGCCCAACGCCAAGTTCCTCAACGAGGCCGAGCGCGAGAATATCGCGTTCTCCGGCCGCCTGCTCACCTTCGAATGTGGCATTCGCTTCCTCGCCGACTATCTCAATGGAGACACGTACTTCCACACTGCATACGACGACCACAATCTCGTGCGCTGCCATACGCAGTTCAAGATGGTCGAGTCCATGGAAGCGCAGGCCGCCGAATTCGAGGCGATAGTCAGAAGCGTCTGAACGTTCGCGGAGTCGGATACTTATATTGACCTTATTGCTTTCGCCGCCGGGCGCACGGCTCTTCAGGAATCGCGGATTTGCAGATTTTCCAGCCGCGAAAAGCGCCTCGAAAATCTTCGAACCCCGAAACCTTCCGGCGGCGAAAGCGATCCATGAATGCATGATTCCCCAAGACATTCGGAATCGTCTTCCGGGTTGTCGAAGAAAAGATTCCGGCTTCTGCTCGCAGGGCTTTCGCGAAGAACATTACCGTTCGACCATATATCCGGGTTGAAATATTGGCTGCTATGGAAATCAAAATCATATCCGTCGGCTCCTACGAAGTAAATTGCGTTGTCGTTGAGGACGCCGGCAAGGCGTGGATCGTCGATCCCGGCGCGGACGCCGACAAGATTGTCGCATGCGTCGCCGGCATGCTTGCAACGCCTGTGGCGATTCTTCTCACGCATGCGCACTTCGACCATATCGGCGCGATTCCCGCGCTCGAGAAGGCTTGGCCCGGCATTCATGTCGTGGTGCATCCGGGCGATGCGCCTGTCATCACGCATCCTTTCAATCAATTTCCTCCGGACTACCCGGCGATACCGCGTCCGTCTCTGCTCGTGACTGCGCCGACGCCGGAGCTTCTTCCCCCCGGCATGGAAATCATCGAGACTCCGGGGCATACTCCAGGCGGCATTTGCTACTATTTCCCGGCGCAGCGACTGCTGCTTTCCGGCGATACGCTTTTCGCCGGCTCGGTAGGCCGCACCGATTTCCCCGGCGGCAGCTTCCAGCGCCTCAAAGATTCCCTCGTCCGCCTCGTCGCGCTGCCTGACGATGTCCGCGTGATTCCCGGCCATGGCGAAGAGACGACGATCGGCCGCGAGAAAACCTCCAATCCGTATCTCGCAAACTAGCGAAACCGCCGGCAGAGTCTCCGCACACGCATAGCGACAAGCCGCCATGAAGAACCGCAAATCAAGCGCACGTGATTCCGCGCGGAATGCTTCCGCGCCGCGCATGCCTGTCGCGCCTGCAGACACCCCCGCAGGCGATACCGACGCCGTGATTGCGCATTACGGTTTGCGCCGCGCCTTCCCGCGCCAGGTCCTGGCGGAAGCGCGCGCCATAGCCGCGCGCGCTCGCGCCGAAGACCCGGAGAATCTGGAAGGGCGGCTGGATCTCCGCAAGAAATTCATTTTCACCTGCGACCCTGTAGCCGCGCGCGATTACGACGACGCGCTTTCGCTCGAGAAGGATCGGCTCGGCCGCCGCGTGCTCGGAGTGCATATCGCCGATGTCTCGCACTATGTAGCCGAGGGCGGCGCGATGGATCGCGAGGCGTACAAGCGCTCCACCAGCGTGTATCTGGCGACATGCGTGCTGCCCATGCTGCCTCCGGAGCTTTCCAACGATCTCTGTTCGCTTAAGCCCGGCGAGGACAGGCTCGCATTCTCCGTTTTCCTGACCTTTAATCGCGATGGCGAAGTCGTCAAGCGCGCGTTTGCAAAGTCGGTGATAAATTCGAAGGCGCGCTTCACCTACGAACAAGTCATGGCGGTGATCGGCGCAAAGAAAATCTCGCACGCGAAAACCGCGCCGGGCGAGGCGTTTGCGCTGGATCGCAAAGCCGTCAAGACTATCAAAGCGATAAGCGAACTCGCGCAGCAGTTGCGGGAGCGCCGATTCGCCGCAGGCGCCCTCGATCTCGACATCCCCGAGAATGAAGTCGTCTTGAACGACGAAGGCGAGATGTCCGGCATCGTCGCGCGCGTGTGCGATGAGAGCCATCAGATGATCGAGGAGTGCATGGTCGCCGCCAATGAGGCAGTCGCAACGGAATTGCGCGCGAATGGCGTGCCGATCGTCTCGCGCTTCCACGATTCCCCAGATCCCGAAAAAATTCAGCTGCTGCGCGAAGAGCTTCGGCCGCTTGGAATAAAGTGCGGCAATATCGCAAACCCCAAGGTCTTTTCGCAGTTCCTGCGGTCTATCAAGACGCATCCGCTCTATCCCGTTCTCGCGGTGATGGTGCTGCGCTCGATGAAGCGCGCGGTTTACGATGCGCGCAATACCGGCCACTGGGGGCTGGCGAAAAAATACTACGCCCATTTCACTTCCCCGATCCGCCGGTATCCCGATCTCTCGCTTCATCGCCTGCTCTTCGCATATCTCGAAGGCAAGCGCGTGAAGGGCGCAAAACCCGCCAGCCTCTGCCGCGCTTCCGCTCGCCACTCTCTCGAAGAACTCGCGCGCCATGCCACCGAACGCGAAGAGCTGGCCGCGGAAGCGGAGCGCAGCCTTCTCGAAATCAAGAAATACCGCATTCTCGAGGAGGAGCTTGTCTCGCATATGCCCGTCGTGTACGACGCTGTCGTCGTGAGATGCGAGCGCTTCGGATGCTTCGTCGATATTCCCGTGATAGGCGTCTCCGGGCTTGTGCACGTGAGCAGTCTCTCGGGGAGATTCGTACGCTACAACGAATACGACCACACGCTGTCGGCGCCGGGCGCAGGCTCGTGGAAAATCGGCGATGTCATCAAAGTCGTCGTCTCCAGCGTAGATTACGCGCAGCGCAGGCTGCTTTTCGTTCCCGCGCCGTAAAGTAGCGCGCGCCGCCCCGCAAGCAGGTTGCACGAAATTGAATTTTCCGGTTGAACCGAAACCCAAAGTAAGGAGAAACGAACAATGGACCTTAGCGTGCTGATAAACAAATTCAACATCAAGGGGCGCCTGGTGGCTCTCTCCCCGTTCGGCAATGGAAATATCAACGATACTTTCCTCGCCATATACCGCAACACTTTCACTGAGACGCAGGTGATTCTCCAGCGCGTCAACCACAACGTCTTCCCCGATCCGAAGGCGATCATGGCGAATATGCACGAGATCACCCGCCATTGCCACGAGAAGCTGGAAGCCGATGCCGCCGCCGGCCGCGACGATCGCGTCTGGCAGATGCCGCGCATCATCAAGACGAGGGAAACCGGCGAAGATTTCGTCATGGACGAGAAAGGCGAAATCTGGCGCGTCATCACGCGAATCATGTCCGCGCATGCATTCGATCTCGCCCAAGGCCCCGAGCATGCTCTGGAGTGCGGGGCGGCGCTCGGCCATTTCCATTATCTCGTCAGCGATATGGATCCCGGTCTGCTCATCGACCCGCTTCCAGGCTTCCATGTCACGAGCGGATACCTCGCTAAGTACGACGCGACTCTGGAGAAGCCTTCCGCACGCGAACTCCTTTCTTCTTCGATGGAAGCCAAGAGGCTCGCGAAATTCATCGAAGCCCGCCGCGATCTCGCCACCTGCCTCGAGAAAGCGGAAGCCGCCGGCGAGCTGAAGAAGCGCATGTTCCACGGCGATCCCAAAGTCAATAACATAATGATCGACGACGTGACGGGCAAGGGCACCGCGATGATCGATCTAGATACCGTAAGCCCGGGCCTTATCCATCTCGATTTCGGCGACGCCTTGCGCTCGATCTGCAATCCCGCCGGCGAAGAAGAGACCAATCTCTCCAAAGTCATCTTCGATGAAGAGCTCGCCACGGCCTTCTGCAAAGGCTATATGCACGAGGCCGGCGTATTCCTGACGGATGCCGATCGCGCGTATCTCTACGACTCCATCCGCCTGCTGCCATTCGAGCTGGGCATTCGCTTCTTCCAGGATTATCTCGACGGCAACGTCTATTTCAAGACCGTCCACTCCCAGCAGAACCTGAACCGCGCCCGCGTCCAATTCCGCCTTTGCGAATCCATCGAATCCCGCGAGCGCTCCATCCGCAACTTCCTCTCGAAGCTTTGATGCGGATTCCCGGCTCCGCGCGTTAATCTTTTCCCTTCCGCCGCTCGCGGCTTTCGCCTTGCGAGATTCGCTCGCAGAGCGGGGCGAGGGCGGCGAAAGGGAGAAAGGTTATTTAGAGGAAGTCTTCCTGCGGCGCAGGAAATTGTCGATGGCGTTGAAGAGGCCGGCGAGGAGGGCGCCGGAGATGCTGTGCCAGACGCAGGAGACGGCGCTGGCGATCGCGGCTTCCGGCGCGAGCGGGAAGTGGCGAGTTGCAAGGACGGTGGCGAGGCCGGCGTTTTGCATGCCTACTTCGATAGCGATCGTCTTGCGTTTTGCGGCATTGAATCGCGCCGCGGCGCCCGCCAGGTAGCCCGTCAGATAGCCGAGGGCGTTGTGGGCGAAGACCGCCGCGAAAATCACGAGACCGGATTGCGCGAAGCGTTCGCCGTGCGCGGAGACGACACCGCCGACGATGCAAGCGAGCGCAATCACGGCGACGCCGGGCATCAGCTGGACGGCGTGCGCGAACTGCGGCGTCTTGCCGAAGAATTTGTTCAAGGCGAAACCGGATGCGACAGGCAGGAGAGTGACGATCAAGATTGATTTGAACATCGCCACGGCGTCGATATCGATGCTTTCGCCTGCGACGAAAAGCATGAGCGCGGGCGTCGCCACGGGGGCGAGGAGGGTTGATACCGTCGTCATGCCCACTGAGAAGGCGACATCGCCGCCGCAAAGGAAGCTCATGATATTGGAGCTTACGCCTCCCGGGCAGCAGCCTACGAGGATGAGGCCCGTGGCGAGTCCGTCGGGAAGGCCGAGGCATTTCACAAGCATCCACGCGATCGAAGGCATCAGCAGGAACTGCGCGAGCGCGCCGATCGCCATATCGAGGGGGCGGGAAGCGAGAATGCGGAAATCCTCCTCCTTCAGCGTCATGCCCATGGCGAGCATTATCACGCCCAGCACGACGGTCTGGGAAGTGCCGCGCACCCACGAAAAGATTTCCGGGGCGAAGAATGCGAGGATGGCGGCGGCGATCACGACGCCAGGGGTCCACCTGGCAAGGAAACTGGAGATTTTGTTCAGCATGGCGGAAGTATGCGGCGGGACGTCCCGCCGGTTTTAGATATTTGTTTTGCGGAATTGCACGCGGCGCAGAAATCTGATCTGGAGATAAGTAAAGGCGATGAGCGCGGTGCCGAGGAACCACGCCATAGTCGTCGCGGTGGAAAAGCGCAGGTTGTTGTACGCCTCTTTCCAGATTTGCAGCGAGACGACTTGCGTAGCGTCGCCGGGGCCTCCGAACGTCAGCAGGAATATGCTCCCCATGCCTTGGAAAGCGGCGATGAACGCGCCGACGAAATTGATGACCATGAGCGCGGAGAGCTGCGGCAGCGTAACGTGGCGAAGGCGCGCGAAGAAGCCTGCGCCGTCGATCGCGGCGGCTTCATAGTATTCCTGCGGGAGCGAGGAAAGCGCGGCGATGTATATCAGCGACGATATGCCGGCGCCGGCCCATACGCCCGGCAGGATGCAGCATACCATCGCCCATGCGGGATCGAGAAGCCATGAATGGCGCTCGACGCCGATTGTCGCGAGCACGCGATTGAGAATGCCGTTTTCCGTCGGGTCGAACATCAATTTCCATAGCAGCGTGACAACAAGCGCGCTGGTGAGATGGGGCAGGAAATACATAAAACGGAAGAATATCCTGCCGCGCGGAATCTCGCAGAGCATGATAGCCAGCAACACAGGCGCCACAAAGCCCGCCGCGAGCGTTATGGCGACGTACTCGAGCGTCCTCGCCCAGGCTTTCCAGAAGCCCGCGTCCGTGGCGACGCGGATGAAATTGTCGATGCCCGCCCAAGTGGATTCGCCGACGATTTTGTAGTCCTGGAAAGCCATCAGCGCGCCTTTCAAAAGCGGATAGT
>DEWI01000044.1:0-125 GCA_002363575.1 Verrucomicrobia bacterium UBA3214
ATATTCCCGGCAGTTGGCGCAACGGAGAACCGCCCGCCCTTTTCATGAAATTTGCGGCAGGCGCCCCATTGTCAAGGCGGACTGGATTTGGTAAAATAGTCTCGTCGTGCGAGGAATATGGTCAG
>DEWI01000044.1:199-397 GCA_002363575.1 Verrucomicrobia bacterium UBA3214
CCCGGAATCCGGTCCAATCCGCGAAACCAAATCCCTGCAAACGAAAAATTCACGCTAGATTCACATTGCCGTATCATATGCATTCAACATCCAGCCGACTTTCCATGCAAACTATCTTGCGCCGCGCGGGCGTGAAATGCGCGCTTTTGGCGCATTTTAGCGCGCTTGCGGCCGGCGCCGCGCCCCTAGGGGGGGGGG
>DEWI01000044.1:447-3219 GCA_002363575.1 Verrucomicrobia bacterium UBA3214
GGGGGGGGGGGGGGGGCTAGAAGCCCTGCCGTTTACATTCATTTCGCCTGAAGGTAGATTCGACGGCAAAGAGTTGAATAAGGATGAATGCGCGAGCGCATTCGCCAAAACAATCCGCAACAAAGCGAAGGTGCGGCGCGCCGAGGCGTGTTTCTCCGCGCTCGGATGCTTTGAAGCCTACGCCAACGGCAGACTCGTTTCCAATGCCGAAGACGGCAACCGCTGCGACTTCCTCCGTCCCGGCGCGACCGACAGGGAAAAGCGCCGCTCGTTTCTGCGCTACGACATAACGCCGTACTGGGACTGCCGCGACGACGCCGCGAATACGCTGAGCGCCTTTGTCGCGCGTTCGTGGTTCAGCGATCTCGTGGGCAGCCGCACGACGGTGAAGCCCGCCTTCGGCGCGATCCTGCGCCTCGAATACGAAGACGGCTCTGCGGAAACCTTCACGACCGACGAGACATGGCGCAGCTCGTTCGACACGCCATTCCTCCGCGCCGGCATATACTGGGGCGAAATACGCGACGGGCGCATCGGCGCGGACGCCGCGGCGTGCGCCGGCGCCGGCAGATGCGAAATCAACACGAACTTCGCGGGCGTCGTCACGCGAATGGAAGGTCCGGGCGTGTCGCTGCGGCGCGATCTCGCGCTCGGCGTCGCTTCGGCCTACGTGTACGACGCCGTGGAAAACGCCTCCTCCGGCTGCTACGGCCGCGTTGCGATCACGCGCCGCTGGGACGGCAAGTCGCCCCTCCACCTCGCGCCGGGCGAGACGCTTGTAGTAGATTTCGGGCAGAACGCCGCCGCGATACCGGAAATCGCGGCAAGCGCGCCGCGCGGAACGAAGCTGACTTTCAAAGGCGCTGAAATACTCAACGACTCCGGAGAAAAAGCGCGCGGCAACGACGGCCCGGCAGGCTCCGTCCACAGAGCCAACTACCGCATACTCAAGGATGACGGCACGCTCGCCGCCTACATCTTCGCAGGCGGCGGCATAGAGCGCTACACGCCTTCCTTCACATACATGGGCTATCGCTATGCGGAAATAACGGCGACGGCGCCAACCACGATCCATTCGCTCTGCTCCATCCCCGTCACGTCCATCCGCAAGTCGATGGAGCGCGGGCGCTTCGCCTGCGGCGACAAGGACGTGGAGAAACTCGCCGCGTGCGCCCTCTGGGGGGAATACTCCAACTTCCTTTCCATCCCCACAGGCTGCTCCGGGCGCGACGAGCGCAACGGCTGGACCGCCGATCTGCACGTGTTCGCCGCCGCCGCCTACCGCAATGCCGACGTCTATTCCTTCCTGGAGAAATGGATGACCGACATGCGCGACGCGCAGGACGGCAAAGGACGCTATCCGAACGTGGCGCCGCGCCAGCGCGGCAACGGCAGCGGCTACGGGCAGTGCGGCTGGGGCGACGCCGGCGTGATCGTGCCGTACATCTCTTGGCGGATGACGGGGCGCACAAGCATCGTAAAGCGGAACTACGATTCCATGCGCCGCTTCCTCGTCTTCCAGGAACGCACGAAATACAAGACGGCGATCGCGCCGCGCGCGCCTTTCCAGTTCGCCGATTGGCTTTCCTACGAGAAATACGAAGTAAAGCGCACCGGCAGCAAGAACCCGTCGCCGGAAAAAACCGCATACTGGGATTTCCTCGCGGGATGCTACTGGCTGGCGAACGCGCGCATGATGGCCGAAATGGCGCTCGCTATCGGCGAAAGCGAAGATGCCGCGCGCTTTGCCGCCATGGCGGCCGACGCAAAAAAATACATCCAGAGCGAATTCATGAAAGACTCCGGGCGCCTCCCCGCCTTCCTGCGCGACATGCAAACGCCGCACCTCTTCGCCCTCCGTCTCGGGCTTTACGACGATCCGGCGGTGAAAAAGGATGCGATCGCCCAACTGGTCGAGAATATCGAAGCGCACGGCAACCGCCTGCAAACAGGCTTCCTCGGCACTTCGATACTCATGGACACGCTGACGGAAGACGCGCGACGGCCGGATATCGCGTATTCGCTCCTCCTGCAGCACGGCGATCCAAGCTGGCTGCAGACGATCGA
This sequence comes from Verrucomicrobia bacterium UBA3214, assembly GCA_002363575.1. Taxonomy (GTDB): domain Bacteria; phylum Verrucomicrobiota; class Kiritimatiellia; order RFP12; family UBA1067; genus UBA1067. Next base: position 2,515 of record DEWI01000044.1, read on the forward strand.
CAACGGCGCCACGACAATCTGGGAGCGCTGGGACAGCTACACCAAGGAGCGCGGCATAGGGCCGGCGGAGATGACCAGCTTCAACCACTACGCCTACGGCTCCGTAGTCGATTGGCTTTACGGCACCGCCGCAGGCATCCGCCCGGGCGAAAACGGCGGCTTCGACGACGCCTTCGTCCTCGCGCCAGTCCCAGACGAACGCCTCGACTGGCTCGCGGCAGAATACAAGACAAAGCGCGGCACCATCAAAAGCGCCTGGAAATACGAAAACGGCGCGTGCAAGTGGCGCTTCGAAGTTCCCGAAGGCAGCGTCGCGCATGTGACCTTCAACGGCGAAAAGCGCATATGCGGCGCGGGCGGCTACGAAATGGAAATGCCCCGCCGGTAGAGCACACCACGTTGAACGCGCTATTTCTTTTCTTCACGAGAGTTGTTTCTCGCACACCACAACAAAGGAACAATGAAATGAAACACACCATGATCGCATTGACGGCGTTCGCCACGTGCCTGGCAGCCGCCGCAGACGATACCGTCTATACCTACACCGACGGCAACAACGTCGAGTGGAAATACACCATCGTCAGCGGAACGAACGTGCGTCTGGGGCAGTCCACGGAACTCACGGGAAATATCGTGAATCAAAATGTGAAGGCCATTGCCGATGACGTGCCTGTTGATGCTTCGACGATTCCATGGACGTTCACG
>DEWI01000126.1 GCA_002363575.1 Verrucomicrobia bacterium UBA3214
GCGTGAAGGCCTGCATCTTGCCCTTACCGTTCTCGGCATACATCACCAGGACGAGCGGCTGCGAAGAATTCTCGGTGTTCAGATCGTTTCTCAACGCCCAGACGGTGTAGTTGGAGTTGTTGAAATCTATGAACGCATGTTCTTCGTTCGGGTTGTAGCCGATGTTGTTCGGGTTGTTCTCGTAGTAGATTTCCGGTGCCACGCCATTATTCGCCGCGAACTTCTTCTCGAAGGCGCGCGGCGCGCCCGCACCGGCCATCGAGCAGTTGCGGCAAGTCAGCACGTTGCCTAGCGGATCCGTGGATGTGCGGACGGTGCCGTTCGTGCCGAGCGTCGCCAGATCGTTGTCGCCAAACGCGAATGCGTAGAGGAAATCGACTGCGTTGGTCGCCGGGCCGTACCAGATTTCGAGGTTGTCGAGGGCCACGAATGTCGCGGCATCGCCCGCCGTCTGGTTCTCCGCGCCGTATGTCGCGGAAACCGTGCAGCCGCGCGCCGGTTCGGGAATTGGCGCAGGGATGTCCGCCCATTCGCCGGGCGTTACGGGATAGGTCTCCTGCGTCGTGGCGCCGCCAGCCGTCGTAGAAACGACGACGCTGTAGTCATTCGTCTCGCCCTTGACGAGTATCGCGTCGATCACGGCGACGTCGCCGGTCTTGCGCCCGCCGAAGCGGAATTTCGCGAGGCGTCCCGGCATCGCGGCCAACTCGCCGTTCTCCGTCTCGTCGGGAGAGACGTAGCAGGAGAAACCGAGGTTGGCGGATTCCGTCACGGAAAGCGCCGTGTTGCCAAGTTCGACGCTCGCCATCGAATTCGTCTCGACGAGAAGGAGGGAGCGCCCGCTGCATGCAGTCAGCGTGGGGTCGTCCGAACCGCACTGCGAGGAGAAGGCGATCTGCGGCAGGAGGCCGTTCGCCATCGTCGCGTTCCATGTCACGTTGTAGTTCTGCACGAGCGCCGGATAAACGACAGGCACGCTCATCTGCGGCGTCTGGAAATTCGCTCTCCACCACACCTGGATCTTCGAGCCGCTTTCGTTCACGCCGTAGATGGAGGAATCGAGATCTTCATAGGCGTCGGCGGGCTCGCGGGCCGCTTCGGATTCTATTTCGTCGAGCGAGGGGACGTCGAGCGGAACCACGCTCGAGCCGCCTGGACGATGGTAGAGCCGCGGGTTCCAGTTGCGTCCGCGCGATTCTGGCTCGTAGATGTAGCCTGCGAGATTGTCGTCGATGCGCTCGGAAACCGCGCGCGCCAGCGGGCCGGCCTCGATGCCGATGCGCGGCGTGATCTCGACGCCGACTGGCCATTCGTAGAGCCAAGGCGACGCCACAAGCGGATTCGCGTAGCCGGTCAGCTCGACGGGGATGAACGACGGGCAGCCCTTGTTGTTCTGATTGACGAGCTTGACAAGGATCTTGTCTCCGCTCGCGCCGCTGAACGTCATCTCGCCCTTGAAAGAATCGTAATTGGCGGAAACGGTGCTCGGAAGCTTGAAGCCGGATGTGGAAGCGACATAATTTGTCGGCACGACGACGGAGCATCCCGCCGGCGCCCCGTTCGGCGCGACGACGACGCGAACGGGCTTCTCCGGCCAGCTGATGAGGTACCAGTCGTGCTCGAAGTTCCACTTCGTCTTCATCGGGTCTTCCGTCTGCCAGAAGATGTCCGCCTTCCACGGCATAGCGATGCCGGAGGAACTTGTCGTCACGTCCGTGGGCGCGACGGCGAAAATCTTGCCGTGGTCTGGATCGGTAAGCTCCTCTCCCTCGGGGGCGGAATACTTCTCGAGATACGGCGAATACAAGTCGTTATCCTCGCGCGAGAGGCCTGCGGAAGCGACGGCGTAGAGCTGGCCGGAGCCGAAGCCGCCGCCCGCCGGCTTGAGGCAATCGCCGACTTCGACATTGAGCGTGGTGATATTCGGAGGGCATATCTCGACGACGATATGCGCGACCATGCGATCCTTCGTTTCGGTGTCGTAGTAGGCCAGCACGAACTGCCCCTGCGGGCAATCGATGGCACCGGTTGCTTCATCGACCGTGTAGCGCACCGTGAGAAGCTTGCTTTTTGAAGGATCGTAGTCTATACCGTAAACCACGTTAGAGGCGCCCGGCGTAGTCTCGGCATAGCGGCTCTCGAGCAGTTTCTTGTCGCCAAAAAATCTGACGTACTTTCCGGAGAGGTCGATGAACGCGGCGGAATTCCCCTCATCGGCGCGCGTGGCGAAGAGCCTGTAGGGACGCGCCGACGACGAGCTGCCGATGTTGTACGTGCGCGACTCTGTCTCGCCGGCGGTGTTCACCCATGTAATCTCCGTCGCGCCGCTCGCGGTGAAGATCAGCCGCTCGTACGCATTCGTCGCGCCGGTGTTGAAAACGATCTGGCCATTGGCGACGAGCGCCTTGTTTGTCGCGATGGTCGCGAGCCAGTCGATATCCTCCGGGTTGTAGATGGTGTCGGTGCAGAAGTCGCCGAGCCTGGCGTCCGGCGGCTGCTCCGAGAGCGTGCGCCCGACCGTCCAGGCGAAGAGCTGCCAAGTCTTCGTCTTGTCCTTGTCCGAGACGCTCGTCACCTGTTCTTCTGGCAGCGTGGGCGCCTTGACGGTGGAAATCGGATACGCCACGGAAGGCTGCGCGAAGCCGGAGTTGCCGCCCGCCGAATAGATATATACAGGCAGCTCAACCTCGCCAAGCGTGAGTTCTGTATCCTCTGGCGGAGCGGCGTTTGCCGTCGCGCAGAGCGCGAACGCAAACGCTGCGGTTGTAAAGTTGAAAAGGTGAAAAGTTGAAAAGCGACTTTTCATCTTTCCAGCGAGTTTTTCTGCAAGGCTCATTGCTTTGCCCTCCATGCGTGATTTAATATAGTTATCGAAATTCATGAATTTTCAACCTTTCAGCTTTTCAACCTCATGAGCGACTACACATTGCCTTTCCTTAGGTTGCATATGCGGCAAAGCGTTTGTAGATTGTCGGGCGTGGTGTGCCCGCCTTTCGGCCACGGCGTCTTGCGGTCGCCGTGCATTTCCTCGAATTCGAAACGCTTGCCGCAGACGGGACAGGCCCAAGCCCTGCCGCTCGCAGGCCGAGCGTTTCTGCGAATCTGTGAACTTGCGGATGGAAAGCGCGCTCTCCCGCTCGCCGCCGGAAAGAAGATACTCGTAGATTCCGCTCGTGCGCGGCACGTCGCCGTCTGCCGTGAGCCGCGCCACGGGAAGGAGAAGTCGCCCTCGCAGAAGCGGCAGAGGGACAAGGTGCGCTGCTGTCCGTCGATGACCTCGAACGTGCCGTCGCCGCGCACGGCCCAGTACATCGTATTCAGAGACCAGCCGTGCATCGCCGTGTTTACGACTGCCTGCTGCTGCTTTTCGGAGTAGATGAACTCGCGTTGATACTTCGGGCGGATGTCGAGCCTGCCGCCATACGCAACCACGCCGTCCTCCGCATGGTCGGCGTAGCCTTCGCACAGTTCTCGCGCAGTCAGCGATAGTGGGTCAATCTTCATTCAGCAATTCTTTCATTTTCGTTTGGCGACATCACTGCCAAAGTCCAGCCTTCACTTCTTCCAGATAATTGGTATATGCGACACCGGAAAGCACGCTGTCCCAATAGTTCGTCCGGTCTGGCTGCACCGCCTTGTATTTGTCGATCAGCGCGATCACCTTGGGTTCTTGGTATCGGCGGATAAGACAGGACTGGAGATCAAACCGCGTGCTTGCGCGCGCCCACGAAAATTCTTCGGCCAAAACAAGATTGTTCGTCACCATGCTGGCGAGCGCACCCATGTGTTCAATATAAAAATCCTCGTCGTATGTCTTGCCGACGCCAAGTATCAGCAAGCGTTCCAAATCGTTGGTCGCAAGTTCGTCCAAATGTTCAAGCGCGAGCGTCCAATCATTTGATACGACAGACGCAAATGCGCGATAGTCCGGCGACTCCTTGATCCTTTCGAAATTCATCGCCTCTTCCACCAGCCGATAATTCCACTGATTGGTGGCGCAAACATAATCTAAAGAATCGAGAGCGGCACGGATGTGTCTGACATCGTTGGTCGCGGTCGTGCAAGTGGCAAAGGGCGCACATTGCGCGGCGGCATTTTCCCGCACCTTGCAAAGAAGTTCCTCCGGAAACGATTCCGGCGGAGAATCAAGCGAGAAAAAGCCATTTGGCGGCAGCTTGCCCACGGGCATAGGGTCGTATATGACTGCGCTTTCGGCATGTCGAGACATCATAATCGCCATCGACAGGATAGCAATGACATAAAATGGCTTTCGCGTTTTCATCGTTGCACCTCCCGTTCTACATGGCATGTCCGGTTTGTGCAGCATTCACATGCGTAGCCAAACTTGCAGACGCGGACTGTTCCATCTCTGTCTAGCGTGAACGACTGGTCTGTATTGCAGAAATAATTCGTACTCTCAGGATTGTCATGTACGCGCCCTTCTGCTTCTTGGCCCGGTCGAGGCTGCTGTTGCCGTTCTTCGCCATCAACCCTTCAACCTTTAAACTTTTCAACCTTTCAACGGTCGTTCCGGACGAACGGGAAGAACGTCACCTTGAGGCCGCCATCGTCGGATGTCGGCGCGCGCACGCTTTCGCCTGCGCGGCAATATTGGACGACCGCCGGGCAGCGCAAAGCGCGCTCGCCGAACGCCGCGCTCGAAACGAGCGCCACGCCGTCCGCCGGCGCCGTCGCGAGGACCGCGCCTCTCAAGACCGCGCCGGAATTGGGAACCAACACGGAAGGCGCCGTGCGCGCGAACGCCTTGACGCCCTTGCCGCGCAAGAGCTGCGTGCGCTCGCCCGCGCCGACCGTGAGCGGGGAGACCTCGATCTTGCCGGCGCCCGGCGCCGTCACCGTGCCTGCGACTTCGAGATGCGAAACGGTCGCGTCGGCCGCCAGCAACGCATTCTCGGTGGCGAGATTGCCGACGCGGATATCGAGCGCCGCTCCTTCCGCGGTAATCGCACGGTTCACTGCCGCGACAGAGCGCAGCTCGCGGCGCGGCTTCAATTCCGCAGCCGTGTTTGCGTACGTGCCGATCGCCACGCCGACATGCGAGACGTTTCCTGTCGCGATGAGCGCGGCGAGCGTCTCGTCGCCGAACATGTGCACGAAGCTGCCGTCGGCGTTCACGGTCACATGCTGGTCGTCGATCTTCCAAAGCGGCGTCGCCGCTTCCGCCGAGTCGTAAACGCGGAAGTGCATCGTCTTTTCGTACGCCGTATCGTTTGTCGCGGGTTCGCCGGTCAGACGGCTCAACTGCCCGCGATAGACGAGCTTAGCGGCGCTGCCCTCGGGGAGCTTCCAACTCGCATAGAGCGTCGTATCCGGCGTCAAAGCGGAAGCGGAACTTGCGACGAAAGCGCCGTTCTCGTCGTAAACCTGCACGCCGCTCTCCGTGTAGTAGCCGAGGAATTTGTAGTCGCCCTTGCGGACTGGGATCGGCGCTGTCGGCGCCTCGCCCTCAAAGTTGTAGTTCAAGTCTCCGACGGTCGAACCGGACGAAACAAACTTGAAACTGACGACCCGGGGGCGCCAATGCGCGTAGAGTGTGGCACTCCCATTCGGCGTCCAAGCCGCGGGATTCGTGTAGCGGCAGTTGCCGTCGAAAATCTGCTCTCCCCCCGTTTCCTGCGTATAGTAGCCGATGAAAACGTGGTTCCAGAGGTAGCCCGGCCGAGGAGCCGTCACGCCAGAGATGTTGAAGAAGTAGACTTTATCGACCTCGGCGCCTTCCGACACAAAGGATATTGCGAAGCGCGACGTGGTCAGGCTGCACTGCTTGAAGGCTGGACCGGACAAGTATTCGCCGCTCTCCGGCTGCTGCCCCACCAGCATATATTGCAGTACTGTCGTATTGGCGTCGAGCGTGATATTTGTCGTATAGGTGGTCTCGGCGAATTCTTTGCCTGTCCTGTCCATCAACGTAGTCTCGGCGATGCTTCCGTTATTGCCAAACTGAATCAGCTTGACATAGGCGGCCAGACTGCCAATCCGGCATCGTGCCGTGACGGAAGCAGTCACGGAAACGCCCGCCATGACATCGTTCGTTGTGATTCCGAAATCCTCAAGCGTCACCCACTGCGACAATCTAGACAGGGCTTCCGTATTCGGCCAGAACCAGCTGCCATTGCCCGTCTGCTTCCCCCATGAGCCTCTATCGACCAACCATCCGTCCGTGTTGCCGCCTTCGCCGTTCTTCAACAATTCGATGACGCCGGTACGATGCTTGAACTCCTCAAAGGCGGCAGCCGAAGGAATTGGCTTGCCATCCGAAACGCTCCAAGCGCCGCCGAGAGCCTCGGCAAGCTGCTCCGGCGTCATCGCGGAGGCGTCCGTGCCTTGGGTTTCGCCCACCGCAGTCGTGTAGAAACTGTTCCTTAATGAGAGGGAAGTCCACGACACATGTCTAGAAAATGTAGCAGAGCCGTCTTCTGTCTGCAAGTTATAACTTTGCGGAGCGAATAAAGAATCTATGATTGTGAGTTGTGTCGCATCGAAATTGTAGCCGACAAAACCGCCGATATTGGTTCCGTCCGCAGCAATCAGCGAGCCGTCGAAAAGGCAGTTATTCAACTCGACAAGCTGCGATTCCCAGTAAGTCCTGCCGACGAAGCCTCCCATGGTCGCATCGCCGCTTAAGGTGCTCGTGATTGCAACGGACGAACGGCAGCGCGATATGACAGCGCCTTTTGGGCGCGCTTCGCCAATCAGCCCGGATGCGAACTGGCTATCGGTGACAATAGCGCCGGCCGTGTGCAAATCGGAAATCTTCGCGCCGGAAACGTAGCCGAACGGAGCGAGACGTTCGACGCCGGAAGAATTCCAGTTCAAAGTCAGCTTGTGGCTGTTGCCGTTGAACGAACCGGCGTATGGATGTTCCACGGAGTCGCCGACGCGCGGGGAGTCTTGCGCGAGCGTCACGTCGGCAGTCAGTTCCGCGTCGAGCGCCGTCTCGCCGTTGTTCACGCGGGCCGCGAACGCCGCCCAATCTTCGGCATCCGATATTTGCACCGTTTCCGCGCCGGCCTGGAATGAACAGACCGCGGCGGCCATAGCCAGCATTGTCAAAAGTGTCTTTTTCATTGGTTGTTTCCTTTCAATCCTTTCAAATCCTCTGCAAAATGGACGGAATGAACATCGCGTCCATTTTCGTGACTGCGCAATATTTTCGGCCGAGGTCCTTAAATGATGCGCCAAGGTGGTAGAGTTCCACGCCGTCGAGGATGAGGAAACGGTCGTGGAAAGCGGAGACGGGCTTTACGGTCATCGTCTGGTTCTGCTTGTTGAACTTCGATATGGCGGCTGGCGTCAGGAACTTCGTGACGCTCTTCTGCAACGTCGCAACCGTGACGGCCACGCCACCGCGCTTCTGCAAAAGGATGTCGAGCGTCACATCGTCGCAGTAGTTGTCGACAAGAACAATGCTTTTCACCGCCTTGCGCACTAGCTTGCGGGCGAAAGAGAAGGCGTCGTAGTGCTTGCCGTCGAAGAACACCTTCTGCGGAGGAAAGTCGCCCCCGTCCATCGCCTTGAAGATGGTGTCGAACCGCTCTTCGTTGCGAGACTGATCTGCGATTTGGCGGCGCTCTATCGTATCCATGCGGGCAAAGAGCGGCGCAACGGACGCAAGCGCCTTGCGCATGGCGACGAAAGCGTTGGTTATCCGTATGCTTGCCGATACGGCGACTTCACTTTTGAGCACGCTCGCAAGCATCAGAATCCCGTGTTCCGTAAAAGCAGTCATCGGAACTGAAGAATGTTTCATGGTTTTGAACCGGTCGCAATTTGCGACCAGTTCCCCCATCTCCGATGGTGAAAGCGAGAACATGAAATTTACGGGAAATCGCTCAGCGTTTCTTCGGACTTGCTCGTTCAATCGCTTCGTTTCAACACCGTAGAGTGACGCCAAGTCACGATCAAGCATCACCTGGACGCCGCGAATCGTGAAGATGCGAGACTTGATGAAGTCGTCGGTCGTAGCGCTTTCCTTAAAAGAAACGCCGCCGGACGAAGCAGATTGCAATTCGCCGTCCTTCATGCGACCTCCCTTCTCTGGCACTCGCTTTTCATCCTCAACCTTTCAACTTTTATTCCGACGACGAGGCGTCGTCGCTACGCACTTTTCAACCTTTCAACCCCTATTCGGCCACGCCGAAATAGATGAACTGGCCTTTGACAAGCGAGACTTCGCCGCCCGACATCGCAAGGCGCACCGAATCGCCCTTGCGCACGGGGACTGTCCAGATGAAGCGGCGCGCGTCCGAAGAATCGCCGAGCTTCCCTTGCGGCGTCACCGTCGCTACGGAGGAGCCGCTTTCATCGAAAAGCTCGAGCTTCAGCGTAGTGCCCTTCGGATTCGCGCAGCGCGCCTGGAGCTGGAAGAAGCCGTCGTTGCCCGCGCTCCAGGAGCGCGTGGCGTTGCCGGAGAGCGTCCCGGCGGAATCGACATTCGCGCCGCCGCCGATGGTCATATCGGCGAGGTTGGCGAAGGCGTCGCTCTTGGCGGCGGGCTTTTCGCCGCCGAGCCAATCGAGCGTTCCGCCGGAGACGTCGACGCGCTCGAGGTCGATCTCGCCGAAGCCTTTGAGCGCCCCGGCCGTGAACGAGGCGGCGCTGCGCGCGTTGATGGAGTTGGTGACGGAAATAGACCCCGCGACAAGGTTGCCGATGGCGATCGAGTCGCCGTAGAGCGGCAGGTAGTCGTTGGCGCCGAGCAGCTCGACGGACGACGCCGTCAGCGCGTACGGCGCCATCGTCACCGCGATCGGCTCGAGGCCGAGCGCATCCACATAGACGCCGGTCACGTTGTGCGACTGGCCGTCGGAGCCATCGACAGGCACGGAAAGCCCGAAGACGCCTTCTTCAGCCGTCCTTATGACCATATTCGTCGGCGCGGCGTCGCCGTCGCTGTAAGAGACGATGACATTGGCATTCACTTCTTCATTCGCCTTGGGGGTGCCGTCCTCGTTGTAGAGTATGCCGTCAAGCTCCACCGTGACGGGCGACGTCCCGACGGCGAGGCGGATCGCGCCGCGCACGGGGGCCGTGCGCACCGCCTGGAGCTGGTCGAGGACGAACGGAATCTTCGCCTTTTCGGGGTAGCCGGCGAGCGTGACACTCGTCCCGTCGCTGCCGACGGCGCGGATGTTCTCGTAGCTGGGATCGTAATAGATTTCCGCCGCGTCTTCATTGCCTGCGGCCGCGCCGCCGAGCGGCTGGTAGGTGGAGTGCTTCACGCCGGCGACGATTTGATCGATCGCAATGCCGGACTGCGTGAACACTTTCGCCGGGGATGCATCCATCGAGCACCAGTAGGTCTTGACTTCGCCAGAGCTGGCCGTCACGGCGTTGGCGTCGGCGAATATGCAGTTGACGGCGTTGATTTTCGCATCGGCGTTCGCGCTGTAGATCGAGCCGCCCGTCCTCGCGGTATTGCCCGCGAACGTGCAGTGCAGAAGATCGATCTCCGCTCCGCCGTCCTCGAGGATCGCGCCTCCGAGATCGCCGGCGGCATTGCCGCTGAACGTGGTATTGACGAAGAGCGCGTAGCCGCCGTGCACATACACCGCGCCGCCATGATGGCTGACCCTGTTGCCGCTGAATGTCGATGACGTCACGAACAGCGCCGAGCCGTTGTCATATACGAAAATCGCGCCGCCGTTGTAGGCATCGGTCTTCGTGTTGCCGTTGAACGCGCAGCAATCCACGACGACGGCCGCCCCGCCCTGTACGCGAATCGCGCCTCCATGCCAACCGTCGGAGACGCTGGCGCTTTCGATATTCAGGTTCGCCAGCGAGAACACGCCGCCGGCGTCCGACGCCGGGCCTTGGAAGTTGAACGCGGGCGCATTAGCCCCGGCGACGATTTCGACGCCCATCTCGTTTTCTTCGAGCGTGACAAGCCCGTTGATCTCGAACGACCGCGTGCCCGCAGGCACCGCAATCGCCTGCGAAAGCCGCACCACCCTGTTGGACACGTCGAGGTTCTCGAAGGTGACGCGGCGGCGTCCGTCCGCGCCGACCAATTCTGGATTCGCGACGAGGGCATTGACGGCATCGCGCAGGGTGATCGCTGCATTGCCGTAAACATCGAGCGTCGAAGCCGCGTCGCCGGGAGACGTCACCGCGAGAATGCTGGAATCGACCTGCCAATAGGCGTAGAGCGTCAGGTTCTGCGTGTACGGCGAAAGCATCATCGTCGGCTTGTAGTCCGGGCCATAGACGCAGGTGCCGGTTCCGTTCGGGGCCGTCCAGAAACCTGCGAAGCGGTAGCCGGGACGCTTCACGCGCGGATTGACGCCGTTTACTTCGGCATCGCCGATAGGCTGCATCTTGTTGGCGAACGGTTGCGAGAAGGTTGTGGTCGCATTGCCGCCGCTTGAGTTCTTGAGCCCGAGGTCGAGCGTGACGGTGACGTTCAGGAAGTTGTTCTGCGGGAGGCTATCGACACCGTCGCTCGCGCGGTATGGCGCAATGGAAAGCCCGACGGAAGGGAGCACGTACAGCGTGCCCTGGCCGCCCTTCGTCCAGCCTTCGCTGCCGTTGCCGCCGCTGCCGGCGGTGGATTCCGGGGCATCGGCCTCGTAGTTTTTGTGCTTTCTTCCGGCCTGGCCGTCGGTTTTCGAGCCGCCGCCGTTCGCGGAGCCGTCGGGATTCTTGGCGCCGCCGCCGTTGCCGCCCCTGCCGCCGCGGATTGCGCCGGTATCCATATTGCCGTTCGAATCGAGAAGGTTCAGGTTGCTCCAGTCGTTCCAGTCATCGACCACGAGGAACGAGCCGGAGCCGCCGCCGCCGCCGCCGCCGCCGCCGCCGCCGCCGCCGCCGATAGCGGAAGCCGCGCCGCCGCCGCCGCCCGCGCCGCCGGGACCGCCGCCGCCGGCGAACCAATGGTCGTTGCTGAATGTATCAAGCACGTGCGAGCCCCATGACGACGCCGCCGAACCTGCCGAGGCGCTGCCGCCGCCCTTCACCGTCGCGGAAATATCGCCGAGTATGAACACGTTGCCGCCGGTCGCGCCGTTCGAGCCGCCGCTTGCCGAGCCGCCGTTCCCGCCGTCGGCGGCATAGGCCTTGGTATCGACGGTCCTGATTTCAAGGTTGTGCCCGCCGCCGCCGTTCGCGCCGTTGCCGCCGTTGCCGCCGATGCCCGCGCCAGCGCCGCCGCCGCCGACGCCGCCGTTGCCGCCCCGTCCGTTCCAGAACCTCTTTTTCTCCTTCTGCTCTTGATAGGCGTCTTGGCCGGACCAACCGTTGCCGCCGTTCGCGGCATTGCCGCCCGTTGCGTTGAGCTTGCCTTTGCCGGTCACGAAGAGCGTCATGCCTTCCGGGAGCAAAATGCCCGCGCCCGCGCCAGTCTGGCCGTTGGCGTTGCCGCCATTCAAGGTGAGCGTGTGGCCGTTCTGGATGTCGATGACGACGATGCTGCCTTCGCCTGCGCCTGCGGACTTCACCGTCAGCGCGCTTGCGCCCGCGTCGGCGTTGATCGTGACATCCTCGTTGACCGTGTAGATCATGCCGCCGTTCAGCTCGCGCGTCGAGCCGGTCAGCGCGCTCGTGCCCATCGCGCCTTGCGCTCCGGCAGACGCCATCACAGCCGCCGCCAATATCAGATTGCTTTTCATCATAATGCTGCCCTCTTTCCTTATATGCCGCGGTTACGGGTTGCCGAACGCCGTGCCGTAGATCGTCTGCACGTTGGCGCTTGCGCCATCGACCTTGCCGCCGGCGGGCACGATGACGTTGAACGCGCCGTCCGCGCCCTCGTATGTGAGGATCATGTCGCAAGGCGCGGCATCGACGGTGTATTTGAAGCCGTCCTGCGTGAAGCAGACTGGCCAGTTCGGACGCACGGACTTCACATCGCGCACGGTAATGGACGAATCGCCGCCGCCGAGTTCGCGCACGCGCCCTTCGTCCAGCTTCGTCAAGGAGCACTTCGCGGGAAACGCCGCGAGCGACGCGCCCTTCTGCACCGTCAATTCATTGACGACCGCGAAGTCGATATTCACGCCGTCGGCATACGCGCCGGTCGGCGCATACACGATATCGGCGGCTTTGGCGCGCGCGGCGCGCGCGGCGCGCGGCGCCGTCGAGAGCGTCTGGCGCGGCCTGAGTTCCGCCGACTCCGGAGGAGTGAGGCCGATTTCCGGAATGCCCTTGATGGCGCCCATCGCGTCGGCGAGCGTGTAGCCGATGCCGTCGGGATCGCTGCCGTTGCGGTCGGAGAGTTCGGCGTAGAAGACGCCGTTCGTATCCACCGGCACGCGCATCGTGCGCGCCCACAACGCCTGGTCCGGCGCGAGGGAATCGTAGAGCCGGAACGTCATTTCCAGCGAGGTTTTGCGCGCCTCGCGGCCCGTCCAGTCCAGCACGCCGCGATACGTCAGCACCTGCGGGACGTCCGCAAACGCGGCCGCCGCCATGGAAACAAGCGAAAAGGCGAATAGCGCTTTCCCGAGAACCTTATTCTTCATCGTCTTAGTCCTTATTGTGTTCAATTGCCGCCGGTCGCCGCCGGAGCCGGATTGGAACGGCGGCGCACTTCCGGTTTCAATCCTCCAGCCGTTTCGCCTTGAAGATGCGCTTGAGCGTAAACGTGCCGACGGATCTGATGGG
>DEWI01000104.1:0-302 GCA_002363575.1 Verrucomicrobia bacterium UBA3214
TCGATTGCAGGATACGCCTCGGTGAACACCGTCATCGGGTACGCGACGGCGTTGTCCCACGAACGTATGGACGGGCTAGGCGGCACGAAATTCTGCCATGGCTGATTGTAGCGATGCGACCAATCGACCATCTTCACGACCTGGAGATCGACGTCGAGCTGCTCGGCGTTCTTGATCCATACCGCCTCCTCACCGGGCGTCATGCCATGACAGAACGGCACGTTGATCGGCGCGACGAACGACGAGAACTCCGGCTTGCGCATAGGGCCGTCGAGAAACCCTCCCATCGGGATGGGGCGGTC
>DEWI01000104.1:367-843 GCA_002363575.1 Verrucomicrobia bacterium UBA3214
GGGATGCCGGCCTCTGCGCACGCCTCGAGAGTATTCTTGATCGTCGCGAGATACGTATAGCATCGCACGCCTAGATCGCAGAGATCGACAATCATGCGCTCGATGCCGTTGAGCATTTCCGGCGTCGGCTTTCGCGTGTCTCCATAGAGAGAATGGATCGGCCTGTTCCAGAACGGATGCCATGCGCTGTGCGTCTTCTCGCCGGGCGCCGCTACGCCGAAAAAGCCATGCTCGGCCGAGAACAACGCCTTGATGCGCTTCTCGAAATGCGCCATGAGCCGGCTTGTCGTCGATGTAGCCTGGAGCGTGAGAAGTCCGAGTGTTTCATCGGTTGCGTTTAATCGCTCAATCAATTCTGCATAGTTTACCATGGCTTTGCCTTTTCGGGTTTTCGTTGCCCGCGGAACGCACGTTTCAGCCTATGCGTGCACGCTTTGCGCGCTTTCCGGACAAGTTTTTGAGGGGGGGGGGGGGGG
>DEWI01000104.1:886-16029 GCA_002363575.1 Verrucomicrobia bacterium UBA3214
GGGGGGGGGGGGTACAAATTGTCCAAAGCCGCGCGCAAAGCGCCTACGCGCGCGGCCGTATTGACGATGGAAGGGTCGCCGCCCGCGGCGATCAGCGCGTCGCTGGCGGCGCCATGCAGCCACACCGCGCCGCACGCCGCCTCGAAAGCGCATCCTTTGAGAAACGCCCAGCGCGCGCCGACAATTCCCGCCAGCAAGTCGCCCATGCCGCCAAGCGCCATATTCGGATTCCCCGTCGCATTCACCCAGACTCTGGCGCAATCCGGGGAAACGACAATCGTGCCAGGACCTTTCAAGACGACCGTCGCGCCATAGCGGCGCGCGATTTCTTTGGCTGCATCCATGCGCGCGGCGGCTATTTCGCCGGAATCCGTGCCGAGCAGACGCGCCGCCTCGCCCTCATGCGGAGTCAAGACGATTTCCGCGTCTTTCGCCGTCCGAAAACCGCTTTTCTGCGTGCGCGAGATCAGCGCCAGCACTCCAAGCGCATCCGCATCCAGCACAAAACGCCCGCGACGGCCCAGCAAAAGCTTCTTCACGACCATTTCCGTCGAAAGCGATTTCCCAAGGCCCATGCCGGCGACCATGACATCGGCGGCGGGCGGCACGCAACTCGCCGTCAGACGCATAAACGTCGCTTCCGGCACATGCATCGCAAGACCCGCGCGCGAAACTTCAGGCGCGACGAGCTGGACGAGGCCGGCGCCGGCGGCGCGCGCGCCGAGCGCGGCGATCACGGGCGCGCTGGAATAGCCGGCGCTGCCGCCGACAATGCTTACAACGCCCACGGAACGCTTGTGCGCATCCGCTGGCCTTGCCCGAAAAGCTCCTTCTATTTCTGCGGGAGGTCTCATGTTGCGTCGTATTATAGCATATCCTTTGCGCATGCGTCAAATGCGCACGCGCGCGCCCACTTGCGCCGCGCGCCCGACTTTTGATATAATACGCCGCACAGGAGAAAAGCGAATGGCAGAGCAGAAAATCGACGTTGCGTATGTCGCGGAACTGGCCAGACTGGAATTGACCGACGAAGAGAAGGCCGTTTTCCAGCCGCAGCTCGAAAACATAGTCAAGTATGTCGAAAAGATTTCGCAAGTCGATGTTTCCGGGGTCGAGCCGATGATGCACGGCCGCAAACTCGTCAATGCAATGCGCGAAGACGTCGTGAAGCCTTCAATGGATCGCGAAGAAGCGCTGGCAAACGCGCCCGCGAGGACGGGCGATGAATTCCTCCTGCCGAAAATCGTCGAAGGCGCGGAATCCTGACGGAAGCGCGCGCGATCTCGACGCAAGGCGCGGCCGCCCCGCAAGCGCCGCGCATCCAGCGAAAACGCAATAAACAAATCGCAGCTCCCCCGACGGGCGGCTTTCGCGATCCACAACCAACCCGAGAGCGATGAAACTTTACGAACTGGGCATAGCCGAGGCGCGCGCAGGCCTCGCCAAAGGCGAGTTCTCCTCGCGCGAACTCGTCGAAGCGGTAATCGAGCGCTTCCACGCCGCCAACCCCGATGTGGGCGCGTATCTGACTTTCGATGAAGACGCCGCGCTCGCGCTGGCGGACACCAACCCGAAAGCCGTGCCTGTCGCCGTCAAGGATTTGATAAACGTGCGCGGACAGCCCTGCACGTGCGCTTCGAAAATCCTCGAAGGCTACATCTCGCCTTACGACGCCACGGTGATAGCGAACATGCGCGCCAACGGCTTCATCCCCGCCGGGCGCGTCAATATGGACGAATTCGCGATGGGCTCGTCCACGGAAAACTCCGCGCTTGGCGTCACGCGCAATCCATACGATCTTTCCCGCGTCCCTGGAGGGAGTTCGGGCGGGAGCGCCGCCGCCGTGGGCGCGAACATGTGCATCGCGGCGCTCGGCACGGACACCGGCGGCTCCATCCGCCAGCCCGCGAGCTTCTGCAACTGCGTAGGCATAAAGCCGAGCTACGGGCGCGTCAGCCGCTATGGCGTCACGGCGTTCGCCAGTTCTCTCGACCAGGTGGGGCCGCTGGCGAAAAACGTCGAAGACGCCGCATTGCTTCTCCAGGCGATCGCCGGCCACGACGAACACGACGGCACGACGCCGCGCATCCCCGTCGGCGACTATGCGGCGGCCGCGCGCTCCGCCACTTTGAAAGGCAGGAAGATCGGCATCGTCAAGGAGTATGCCGGCATCGGCGGCATCGATCCGGAGGTCAAGAGGATTACGGACGAGGCGATCGCCAAGTGCGCCGCCGCCGGCGCCGAAATCTCCGAAGTCTCGCTGCCGCACGCCGAATACGCAATGGCCGTCTATTACATCATCGCGCCGGCGGAAGCGAGCGCCAATCTCGCGCGCTTCGACGGCGTGCGCTACGGCCTGCGCAGCGCGCGCGCGGAAGACGTCTTCACGCTTTACACTCGCTCGCGCGCCGAAGGCTTCGGGCCGGAGGTCAAGCGCCGCATCATCATGGGCACCTACGTGCTTTCCAGCGGATACTACGACGCCTACTACGCGCGCGCCCAGAAAGTCCGCACGCTCATCAGAAGGGATTTCGAGAATGCGTTCGGCGAGATCGACGCGATCCTCACGCCATGCGCGCCGACGCCCGCGTTCCGCGCAGGCGAAGTCCTCGATCCTCTCACGATGTATCTGAACGACTTGTTCACAATTCCGTCTTCGCTGGCGGGCGTATGCGCTTCGAGCGTGCCCGCCGGCTTCACGGCGGCGCGGGGAGACCGCCCCGCCCTTCCCGTCGGCGTCCAGTTCATCTGCGGCTCTTTCGAGGAAGAGAAACTTGTTTCGATTTCCAAAGCATTCGAGGAGACAATGAAATGAAGGCTTCGATAGAGACGAACCTCGGCACCATAACGCTTGAGCTGGACAAGGACAAAGCCCCGGAGACGGTGCGGAATTTCGTCGAGTACGCGCGCGCCGCCCACTACGACGGCACGATCTTCCATCGCGTCATCGCCGGCTTCATGATCCAGGGCGGAGGCTTCACGCGCGACATGAACCAGAAGCCGACGCGCCAGCCGATCCGCAACGAAGCCATGAACGGCCTGAAAAACCTCCGCGGGACGATCGCGATGGCGCGCACGAGCGTCGTGGATTCCGCGACGAGCCAATTCTTCATAAATCTCGTCGACAACGATTTCCTCGATTTCACATCGCCGACGCCGCGCGGCTTCGGCTACGCCGTCTTCGGGCGCGTGACGGACGGCATGGACGTCGTCGATGCGATCGCGAAAGCGAAGACCGGCATGCGCGGACACTATGAAAACGTCCCGGAAGAGCCGATCGTGATCCGCAAAGTCGCGTGCGAGGAAATTTGACGCCGCCACTTGCAAGATTCACGAAAAAATAATATAATTACCGCTGTTGAATCGAAATAGGAGTTCCCAAGCCATGAAGAAGCCCGTGCTTTCCGCAGTCTTCGCCGTTTGCGCCGTCGCCGCTTTCGCCCAAGAGGCGAATCTGCCGGATTCCGACGTAAATCTCGACAACCCCGATGACGCCGTCGTTGAGACTGCGATCGCCAAGAAGCAGTACGCCCAGTGGCCTGCTTTCTTCGCGATCGGCGAATATCCTTCGACGCCCGATCTCGTAGGCCTGCGCATCACGATTCCGTACTCCTCCAAACAGGAGAACGTCACCGGCATCGATCTCGGCCTCTGGGGGCGTGCACAGTATTTCGAAGGCCTCCAGTTGAATATCCTGCGCAACGACGTCAAGGACAGGGGCGCCGCTTTCCAGGTGGGCCTCTACAACTCGATCGGCATCGCAGACCTCTTCGCCGTGCAGGCAGGTCTGTGGAACGAATCGGGCGCGCTCAGGGGCGTGCAGGCGGGCCTCGTCAATCTCGCTGGCGAAATGTCCGGCGTGCAGGTCGGCTTGATCAACCGCACTGAAGAGATGTACGGCTTCCAGGTCGGGCTTGTGAACATCATCCGCGATGCCGAGCTTCAGTTCTGCCCGATCGTCAATGTCGGGTTCTAACCGGACTTTGCAGTTTGCAGTTTGCGGACTGCAGGCTGCGCGCTGCAAACCATGAACATCAGACCATTCGCGGCCGTGAGGCCGGCAAAAGAGGACGCGGCGCTTGTCGCGTCCGTTCCTTATGATGTAGTCGATACCGCCGAAGCGAAAGCGCTCGCGGCAGGCAACGACAAGAGCTTCCTCCATGTATCGCGCCCGGAAATCGATCTCCCGGAAGGCGAGACGTTTTCTTCCGACGCGGCGTACGCGCAGGCGAAGAAAGCGCTGGATTCGCTGATCGCGCGCGGCGTGCTCGTCAAGGATGGCGTCAAGCGCTTCTACGCCTACCGCCAGACGATGGGCTCGCATTCCCAGACCGGCATAGTCGCCGTCTTCGACACGAAAGACTACATCGGCGGCGTCCTCAAGCAGCATGAAAAGACGCGCCGCGACAAAGAAGACGACCGCACGCGCCATATCGAAGTCCTGCAAGCGCATACCGGGCCGGCGTTTTTGACGTACCGCGACGATCCGGCGATCGACACGCTCGTGCGCGAGGCGTGCCGCGCCGCGCCTCTCTACGACTTCACGGCGCCTGATGGCATTGAGCACACCGTATGGGAAATCGGCGACGACGGGACATGCACGGCTGATGAACTCGCGGAGCTTTTCGCGCGCATCGATACTGCGTACATCGCCGACGGCCACCACCGCTCGGCGGCGGCGGCGCGCTATGCGCGCGAGCATGGCTTCGAGGGCGAGACGCGGTGGTTCCTCGCAGTGGCTTTCCCGGCAAGCCAGCTGAAAATCCTCGCCTACAATCGTCTCGTCGCCGATCTGAACAATCTCTCGCCAGAGCAATTTCTCGCGAAAGTCGCGGGGAAATTCAAGCTCGGCGGCGAATCCTCGCGGTTCTGCAAGATGTATTTCCAAGGCAAGTGGACGCGCCTTGGCTGGGAAATACCAGCCGGCGCGGACGCCGTCTCCGCGCTCGACGTCTCGTACCTCCAGGACAACCTCCTCGCGGACATTCTAGGCATAGGCGATCCGCGCACGGACGCCAGGATATCCTTCATGGGCGGCATCAGGGGCGAAGATGCGCTCGCCGCGAAAGTCGATTCCGGCGAAGCGGCCGTCGCTTTCGCCATGAATCCCGTCACGGTGGAAGAGATGATGGCGATCGCCGACGCCGGCGCGATCATGCCGCCGAAATCCACGTGGTTCGAGCCGAAACTCCGCTCCGGGCTTTTCATCCACAGCGTCAAGTAGCGCGAGACAGAGCAATGCGCACACCGGAAAGATGAAACGGCGCTTCGCCAGACTCCCCGCGCGCTTCGCGCTGCTGCGCAGGAAGATCGTGCGCGAGCGCCTGAGCGCGGAGGCGATCGCCGCCGGCTGGGCGCTCGGCATGTTCATCGGCTGCGCCGTCCCCTTCGGCCTCCAGCTGATTGTTTCCGTGCCGCTCGCCATCAAGTTCAAGATTTCGAAGATCGGCGCGACGCTCGGGACGTTCATAACAAATCCGCTGACGATCATCTTCATATATCCCGCCCAGACGTACGCGGCGAATCGCATATTCTTCGGCGGCTCCATCTCCTTCGAGCGCCTACGGAACATCGAATGGGATTTCGATTCCGTCTGCGCGCTCGGCGGCGAAGCCTTCCTGAGCTTCATCGCGGGCGGCCTCGTCATCGCCGCTTTCGCGACGCCTCTTGCCTATTTCATCGTGAAAGCCCTCGTGGTGAAATACCGCCAGGCGAAAACAACCCACCTCGCAAACTCTACAGCGCCATGATCTCACCGGAAAAAATCGACGAAATCCGCACGCTCATGGCCGAAGCCTCCGTGTATGAAGAGGATCTCGACGAATCCTTCATCCTCGGCGGCGGGCCCGGCGGGCAGAAGACGAACAAGACTTCGTCGGTCGTGCGGCTCTCGCACGAACCAAGCGGCCTCGCCGTGAAATGCGGCGAGACGCGAAGCCGCGAGACAAACCGCTGGCTGGCGCGCCGCATGCTGGCCGAGACGATTCTCGAGCGCGAGCGCAAGCGCAAATCCTCCGCCCGCCAGGCGCGCGAGAAGATTCGCAGGCAGAAGCGCAGGCGCTCGCGCCGCCAGAAGGAAAAGATGCTCGCGTCCAAGCATCTCCACAGCGCATTGAAAGCGACGCGAAAGAAAGTGGAGGCCGAGGAATGAGGCGGAGGATGCGCGAAACGCCGCTCGCCGGCATCGCCTGCCGGTAGCGCCGCGCCATTCGCCTTGATGCAGCCGCCGTGCCGTGCCGGTGAATCCGGCTTTCCCGCGGAGGGGTGAACAATGCTATACGCCATATTCTCCGACATCCACGCCAACGCCGACGCGCTGCGCAGGATATTGAAAGACGCGGCGGATTGCGGCGCGCGGCGTTTCGTCTGCCTTGGCGACATCGTCGGCTACGGGCCGGAGCCCGCCGAAGCGGTGCGCATTGTCCGCAAGCTTGGCGCAGTCGTCGTGGCCGGCAATCACGATGACGCCGTTTCCGGGCGCAGGGGATTCGATGATTTCATCGACCTTGCGGCGGACTCCGTGGAACGGCATCGGCGCGCGCTCGACGGCGAAGCCCGCAAATGGCTCGCTTCCCTTCCGTACACAGCGGAATTCGGGCTGGGCGCGCTTGCCGTGCATGGCGACACTATCGATCCCCCCGCCTTCAGGTACATAACAACGGAAATCGAAGCGAAAGCGAATTTCGACAAGTCCGCGAGCAGAATAATCTTCTCCGGGCATTCGCACATCCCTTCACTCTTCGTGATAGGCGAAAGCGGCGTTGCCCACAAGCTTCCTCCGCAGGATTTCCAGATCGAAAACGCCAAGCGCTACATCGTCAACCCCGGGACGGTGGGCTATCCGCGCGAATCGGACGGCCGCTGCTTTTCTTCCTACGTCCTGTACGATTCCGCATCGGATTCGATCTGGTTCCGCTTCCTGCCTTTCGCCGTCTCTGGAATGATCCAGCGAGGGCGCGCCGAGACGGCGCCGCAGCCCCAAGCGCCTGCGCGGGCGCCACAGAGCCTTCCTTCGCCGCCGCGGACAGGCGCGGGCGCGAAGCCGCCGCCGCGCCGCGATTCCGTGCAGCGCAAACAGAATCTCGCGCTGTTTGCCGCGCTGGCCGCTTTCGCGCTCGCCGCGGCCGCGATATTCCTTTTCATCGGCAGGGAGCGCGCCGCGGCAACACGCGCAGATGCGCCGGCGGCGCAAGCCGCTCCGACGGCCGGCCGCGCCGCCGCGAACGGGGAATTCCCGCTGTGCAAGCGCGTCGAGCTTGCGGCGGGCGCGAAATGCGTGCGCGCCAATCTCGTGCTTGCCGGCGACTCGCCGAAGGCGCAGTTGAAAATCGCATTCGTCGATTCCCTTGGCAATGAAGTGCGAAAGCCCCATGTGCAGGTGGTCAAAGAATATTGCAAAAAAGCTTTCAAGATTCCCAAGAAGGCTTGCGCGGCGGTGATATGCGTCGATGCCGTCACAGGCGGCAAGCCACCCGACATCGACTCCTTCTCGCCCGTCGCGGAATAAGCGCGCCGCCGTGCGCATTCCCGGCAAATCGCCCCGTGGATATGCTATAATATCCGGCGATGAAAGCGATGAAGACGAAAAAGACGCCGGACGAGAAGAAAATCGCCTCGCTGGTGAAGCAACTGTTGGTCGAACTCGGCGAAGATCCCGACCGCGAAGGATTGAAAAAGACGCCGCTGCGCGTCGCCAAATCCCTAGCGTTCCTCACGCGCGGCTACCGACAGGATATCAAGGCGGTCGTGAATGGCGCGTACTTCACGAGCGGCACCAACCACATGGTGATCCTGAAAGACATCGAGCTGTACTCCATGTGCGAGCACCATATGCTCCCCTTCTACGGGAAATGCGCCATCGGCTACATTTCCAAAGGCAAGGTCCTGGGCGTTTCCAAGCTCGCGCGCATCGTCGATATGTACGCACGGCGCTTGCAAATCCAGGAGAGAATGACCGAAGAAATCGCCAACGCCGTCATGAAAGAGGCGGATGCCGATGGCGTCGGCGTCGTGATAAACGCCAAACACCTTTGCATGATGATGCGCGGCGTCGAAAAGCAAAACTCCGAAATGACAACGTCTGCCGTCCTCGGCGTCTTCCGCACCGACCCCAAAGTCCGCCAGGAATTCCTTTCGCTCATCAAATAGCCGCGCCCGAAACCGCATCATGGCAATATATTTCGATTTAGACGGCACGCTGATCGACTCGCGCGCCGATTTGGCTGCAACGGTCAACCATACGAGACGCGATCTAGGGCTCGCCGAACTCCCGCAGGACGACATCTTGAGGCATGTCGGACGAGGTGCGCGCCACTTGCTGGCCAACGCCATTCCGGAGGCCGCGGGAAGCGATTCCCCGGTAGAGCTTTTCATGTCGCACTATGGCGAACACATGCTGGACGCCGTGACGCTCTATCCGGGCGTCCGCGAGACGCTCGATGCGCTGCATTCGCGCGGTTGTCCGCTCGGCATCAATACCGCCAAACCCCGCTTCGCCACGCTGGCGATCCTCGAACATTTCGGGCTGACCGCGCATTTCGCCTCCGGCATCGTAGCCGGCGGCGATACGGCCGAATTCAAGCCTTCGGCGCAACCCCTTCTTGAATGCGCCAGACGCCTAGGCAGAGAAATCTCGCCTGACGACTGGATGGTTGGCGACAACTGGACAGATGTGGAATGCGCGAAAAACGCCGGCTGCAAAAGCGCCTTTTGCGCCTTCGGCTTCGGCATCCTGCGCGACTCCATCCCGACGGCGACAATCCAATCTTTCCCCGAACTCTTGACCTTGCTGCACAGCGAAACTTGACACCGCCGCCGGCTCTTCGAAAGAATGCCTAAAACCCCTGCCCGGTCCATCTTGCTGGTGTTCAGCCGTTTCCGAGAAGCGGAATGCGCCGCTTAGGGCGAATCTGAACCCCTGAGATCGGTGCGCGCACGCGAAATCCTCCAAACCATTTCCAAAACCGCGCCCAAACTACAGTTTTTGCCTCCTTTGCCGCTTGCTCTGGCGACCCCAGTCACGCGCCAAAGCGACTCCAGTCGCTTGCTCTGGCGACCCCAGTCGCGCGCCAAAGCGACTCCAGTCGCTTGCACTGGCGACTCTAGTCGCTTGCTCTGGCGACTCCAGTCGCAAATCAAAGCGACCCCAGTCGCAAATCAAACCGACTCCAGTCATCAAACGTCACAAACCTGCACACGCCAAATGGCGCTCAGGCAACGCGCCCAAACCGTATCTTCGGAACTTTACGTTCCCTCCACTCCACCCCCCGCACAACATCGAGAGGGATGCGCTCCCGCGCGTTCGCAAAAAAGCCCCGACGGGGCGATACATAAATAGCCGGGGGTTCCGCGCGCAACGCGCGCGGAACCCCCGGTACCGGCGCAAAGTTGAATCGAACCCCGAAGAGGTGGCACAACTACTGCAACGCGCAGGATTAAGGGTTATAGTTCCGAGGCGTACTGCTTTTTCGATCCTTCCCATACCGCCTACCGCCTCTGGGGCGACGTCAATATCGTTCGGCCAGCAGAGAGTCCCGTGTTCGACGCGGACCTGATTGAACAGCGAATAATCCGCGAGTGGTGCACTGATCGCGTAATCGATAAGATACTTGCAATCGAAAATGCCGCGCTGCCCGTTGTTGAACACGATGGCAACCTTGTAATCGTCCAATGGCGTCGCGGAAATTGCCTTTGCGCAACTAAGCATGGCCGCACCTCCTTTTCGCTTCACTTCAAGCGGAGAAATTTTGAAGAACTTCCTGTCACTGCCAATGAGTCGCCAATTCTCCATGAATTCTGCAGAATGCAAATCCATCCAGACTTGCGCGAGACGAATCTTGGCCTTGGGGAATCCATCGTCAAACTCCATCAGCTCGCCATCTGGGCCGCGAACGACGGCATCATACTCGGCATAGTAAATAGTCGATTATGCAAAACCTTTTGGATGTGATATATTGACCCATTTATTGTAATTAAATGACCACGAGGAATACGGCTTCCATCTCGGCAAAAAGCCCGTCACGCCGGAGGAGATTGAGGGATTCAAACGCTGGCAGCGCGACCAGGAAGCGGAATACCGGGAACGCCACCGCGACCATATAACGACCTACAACCGCGAATACCGCCGCCGGAAGCGCCAGGAGGCGCGTGAAGCCGCGCAGTCAAAATGGACGCCGAAGCAGTGAGCGGCGTGGGAAAAGAAGCAGGCATCAAAAGAGCGCGGCTCTCCCCAGTGGCTCGTCAAGGCAGTCGTGAAGCACCTAGCCGCCGAGCAGAACGTCTCGGAAGAACAGATAACCGCCCGACTCATCGAACTCGGCGGCTTGGACTTCCTCATCAAGGGCGCGGAGTCGTTGGGCGCGGCACGCTGCCGGACCAAGGGCGCTGTTTTCGCCGCCGCAAGAGCGATGGCTTTCTACCTCGATCCAGACAATGCGGAGATGTTCAAGACGGGGGACAAGTGAGTTGCCATTGTAATCTGTGAATGCGTCCTAGATAATGTTGTAATATGTCGGGATTACGGATGTTTCCCTTGCGATTTCTACGCTCATTTACCCTATGCTAACCCGCTGATTTTTGGTAAAATATCCGCACCGTCATGCGAAACGCAGGGCGGGGATTGTTGCTATTATGTCGCCACGACAGGAGAGCGTTTGCGAACTAAAGGATGATTAGGTAATCATCCGCTTGGCAGTTCACGCCATTCGCCATTCTCCGCCCCTCAACAAAAAGAAAGGAGCAGAGAACATGGCTAAAATTGTACCGACCATTCAGATGGTCTTGGAGAAGTATCCGAAGATCGCCGCTGTCGAGCGGCTCCGCATGGGCAAGCCGGGCAAGAAGACCGTCCGCAACATGGTCGTAAGCGTGGCGAGGCTCTGCAAGATGGCAGGGATAGACACGGCGGAGACTTACGCCTCGCTGACCCGGAAGCGCCTCACGAAGGTTCTCGACCATGCCATCAAGGAAGGTCTCAAGGCCGTCACCATCTGGAGTTACCTGAATGCTGTCAAGGCTGTGATGGCTAGATGGACGCATTCCTACTATGCTGATGCTCATTGGGCTGTGCCTACAATCGAACTGCCGTCCTACAACCGACAGATTCAACGGTACATCCGCCCAGACAAGAAGGTTCTCGCCAAGGTCAAGAAGTGGTACGCCAGCCTTGTCGAACGCGACGACAACCGCGAGTGGGTGGCGGCTACGCTGATGCTCGAGTTCGCCATGAGGAATGGCGACGTGGAGCGGCTTCGCTGGAGCGACTTCCGCGAGAAGGATGGCGGCATCGTCCTCTGCTATGTTCCACACAAGACGGCGCTTTCGTCTGGACGCCGCGTCGCCTGGCCTGTGCATCCGGACATCTGGGAGAAACTATCCGTCTATCGTGACACAGACACACACCAGCACAAGCGCAAGGGGTGGAGTAAACTAGAGGACAAGAACTCTGCACTCGTCGTGCCTTGCGCGAGAGACGTCTTTGTGCGCCTCAACAAAGACCTCCGCACACAGAAGATCTTCACTGGTCCTAAGGGTTGCTACGAACTTCGGAAGATATGCATCGACCATGTGTATCAGAAGTTCGGGGCGGAAATGGCCTCATCCATCTCCGGCGATGACATCCGCACCATGATGCGCTACTACGCTGATCCGTCGCAACCAAACATTGGTGACCTCCGTATCATCGACCTCATTTGAGCGTCGAATTTCAGGGCGGTGGCGCTCGTTCTCCCGCCCTGAAATGTAGCCAAGTGGCGTTTGGCGACGTCGTATCCAGCGACGTAGTGGGGTATGATCAGGTCGGTCTCAAGAGTGGCGGTCAGGCTTCAGGCGTAGGAGCTTCGTTCGTCAATGTTGATTCGAGCGAAACTACACTTGCTGATCTTTCCGTAACTGGCTACGATGCCGAGGAAGGCTACGCAGACTTCCAGATTTATGCCAAGAAACTGGATGGCTATGGACGTGGCGGAACAGCGTACAACTGGTGCGACTTCGAAGAAGAAGGTGAAACCTACAAAGGTTGGTTCGATGATGATATGAATGAATACAATGACGTAGAACTCGCTCCTGGCGAAGGTCTTTGGGTGTACTCACCTAGCACCGACTTCAAGGTTCAGAGTGCTGGTGCAGTTCCGAAGACTTCAATATCTGTTTCTCTGCGTGGAGGCGGTCAGGCCAAGATGGTTGCCAATCCAATGCCTGCAACTTTGACGCTTGGTCAAATCAGTGTTGAGGGTTATGATGCAGAAGAAGGATATGCAGATTTCCAGATTTATGCGAAGAAACTGGATGGCTATGGACGTGGCGGAACAGCATATAACTGGTGCGACTTCGAGGAGGAAGGCGAAACCTACTATGGTTGGTATGATGATGACATGAACGAGTACAATGATGTCGAAGTTGCCGCCGGCGAAGGTCTTTGGATTTACTCGCCCAGCACCTCCTACTCCGTCGTATTCCCCAGCCCTCTCTAATAACAATTTGCTACGGGTGCGACGCATGGTGTGCCGTGCTCTGTAGGAAACAAAACAAAGGAAAACAACAATGAAGAAACTCGTGATAGCCCTCGCGGTTGCCGCTTGTGCGACGGTCGTCAATGCGGCTGCATTCAACTGGACATCTTCCGGTACAAACGCCGCCAAGACGTTCTACGGCTCGGATGGCACATCCACAATTGCTGGAACCACAGTATATTTGATGGACGCGGCTACTGTGACGCAGAGTGCGCTCCTTACGGCACTTCGCGACGGGGGGAGCATTACTGACTATGCGTCGGTGTCGTCGCAGGCACTTGATACAAACAGCCGCCTTGCAGCAAAAGAATTTTCATATGGTTCCTCTGGTAATTCATATGACTTCTACATGGCCATTGTAAGTGGGGATAATGTGTTTCTCTCCGCTTCCGTTAGCGCATCAGGGCAAGATGCCGACGTTTCTAAGGTTTCATTCTCTGGCATCAAGACCGCTACCCAGACTGTTTTCTCTGATGCATCAGCCGCCTATTCGTCTGCCGGCTGGTATCAGACAGTTCCCGAACCTACTTCTGGCTTGCTGATGCTTCTTGGTATGGCTGGGCTGGCACTCCGCCGCCGCCGCGCTTAACTGCTTATTCAGCAATGACAAAGAAGCCGTCCTCTTGCGAGGGCGGCTTTCTTTTCGCACGGATTGCGCGATATTGGCCTTAGGCACGTTTGCGCTTCAGGGCGAGGCCTGCCATACCGAGGAGTATAAGAAGCCCGCTCGTCGGCTCCGGGACGGCGTACCAGCCAGCACCATTGGCAGCGAAAGTTGCCGTATTGTCGCTAAACACTTTCTTCGTTGCAGTGCCAATGCTAGCGAAGGAGACATTCACTGTGTCGGACGCTTGCCCTGTTGCACCTTTAGATGCGGAAAGGAATACGTCATCTCCGTTGATGACAGCAAAGTAGAAGTCGTAACTCTGCTCTGCAGCACCATAGCTAAACCCCTGCGCCGTAATCTGGCTGTTGTTTGCGAGAGTCTGCGATGCAACCGATGTAAAGGCCGTTATCGCTTTATTGTCGCGAAGACCAGCTAGTAGCGCATCCTGCGAAGTTACTGCCGCATCAAAGAGATACAGCGTGTAAGGCGTTGTCGCGGAGTATAGCGCCGTGCCAGCCTTGCTATTGATTGTTTTTGCAGATGCACCGACTCCACTGGATGTCCAGTTGAACGCTGCCGCCTGAACGCCCGCCGCCAAAGCGACGACACCAAGCGCAATTATTATTTTTTTCATTTTCTACTTTCCTTTTTTGTTCCCGCACGACACACCATGCGCCGTACAAAATTCATTTATTCAGCGAGAGGCGATGGGAATACTACCGAGTAGGCTGTGCTAGGCGAATAAATCCAAAGACCTTCACCTGCAGCAACCTCGACATCGTTATAGTCCTCGCTTGCTTCGTCATTGTACCATCCGTAATAAGTTTCCTCATCAACAGTTACATCAAGCCAATAGTAGGTGGTACCGCCGACACCAAAACCATTGAGTTTCTTTGCTTGAATTTCAAAGTCCGCATAGCCATCTTCCTTATTGTAGCCGCTAATGGCAATATCACCCAATGTCAGAGTCGAAGGCATGGGGTTGGAGACCATCTTTGCCTGATTGCCACCGCGAAGTGCTACGGCAATAGATGTCTTCGGAACAGCACCAGCACTCTGAATGGAAATTGCTGTGCTAGGCGAATAAACCCAAAGGCCCTCGCCTGGTAGAAGTTCGAGGTCATTGTAGTCTACACTCGCTTCATCGTTATACCAACCTTTATATGTTTCTTCATCAACTGTTATGTCTATCCAGTAGTATGTGGTGCCGCCAACACCAAAACCATTGAGCTGCTTCGCCTGAATCTCGAAGTCAGCATATCCCTCCGTCGTGTCGTAGCCAACAGCGGTGAGATCGCCAAGTGTGAGTTCTGAGCCATCAACATTGATGAAGCATCCGCCAACGCCCGCCGCCTGATTGCCGCCACGGAGTGCAGCACCCGCATAGCCGACGACATCGCTGGATACGACGTCGCCAAACGCCACTGCCGCACTCTGCAAAGGAGGTAGAGGGGGCGGCTGTAAAGGGGGCGAAAAAGGTGGCTGAATGGGTGACAGCACACGAAGCTTGAGGGAGCGAAAATGACGCGCGAGGGGTTGTCAAGGGGCGTTGGCCGCTCGACGCAGGCTTGGGTGGGAGTGCCTACGGGTGGTTTGACAGCCGAGCGAAGGTTGAGCGCAAGGATGCACCGAGCAATGAAAATTCGCAAAAAAACCAATAAATACAGGGGTTTCGACGTATGGGAGGTCGTGGGTGTGCATTGTCGAATTTATAGCAAATTGCCACCCCAAAAAAATAGTTAAAATTCGCTATTGACCTCAACCCCGAAAATTTGCTACGATATGCACCGAGCGATGGAATAGGTGGATAGTATACATGGTGTATGCTGGCGACCTTGACCGGGTACTCAAATGCTGAAGGATGAAACGAGACCGAGTTTTAGGCGATCCGGGAATCGCACGGCGAGGTTAAGGAGTAAAACGGAAGCGGCTAATTCTGCCCTGGGAGGCAGAGGAAGCGAGGTAAAAATGAAGAAACTAACGATTGGTGCCATTTCTGCACTCTGTGCGGCAGTGGCGTTTGGCGA
>DEWI01000072.1:0-11213 GCA_002363575.1 Verrucomicrobia bacterium UBA3214
CCACTTCCCGCCGGGCTGGTCGGCGGGCACGGAGAATTCTTCGCATGAAAGCGCGCCTTCCGCGCTCGTCACGAGCGTCTTCTTCGCATACAGATCGCCAAGAGGATTCAAAAGCTCGACGACGACGGGCTGCGGCCGCCCCGCCACTCCGCGGCCATTGCGAAGGAGCGCGCCGAGAAAGATTTTCTCGCCGTGCCTGTAGATGCCGCGCTCCGTCCAGACGAATGCGCTGGATGCGTCCGGCTTGACATACGGCTCGCGCGACGCGACGGGATACGTCTCATCGACGAAGCAGGAATTGCGAAGCGCGAGGAACGTGGCGTCCGCGCCGCCGGGTGCGCGCGCGACGACGGCGAAAGGCTCGCCGGGCGCGATGCGATCGGGCCGGCAGAGGCCGTCCGCGTCCGTTCTGCCTTTGGCGACAAGCACGTTTGCGGAAGAATAGACGAGTATCTCCGCGCCTTCGACGCATTTGCCGCTAGTGAACGAATTCAGCCACACGAGGAGCGCGCCGCCGTCGTCGAGCCTGCGCACAGAAAGCGCGAGATCGCTCACGCATACGACGCGGAAGCGATATGGATTGGCGCCGCTCTCGCCGTACCAGCCACCATCGTCTCGATCCTTGCCGGCGATGGCGGCGCGCACGAGATATATGCCTCTCGCGGCGCCCGCGCGCGGCGCGTCTTCCGCCGGATCGGGGATGGGCGGAATCTTGCAGCGCACGGAGGCGGGCTTGTTCGGCGCCCCTTCGGCGCCGAGCACGGACACGACGGGCTCGCCGGAAATGTCGCGCACGAATTCCTCGCGCTGCGACGCGCTCGCGCTCCACGATTTCCAAATCCTTGAATACTCGCCTTCCTCGAGCGCGAGCATCTGCACGATGTTGGCGGCGGGGACGCGGCGCACGGCGACTTCCACGGCGGGGACATTCACGCACTTCAAAGAAATCTCCGGCGACTCCGTCGCCGGCAGGTAGCGCCCGGAATCAGCGAAATCGACGTGCGGATCGAGCGGCGCGCGCTGGAAGCGATAGACGAAATCCTCCGCGAGCGCGGGCGCGTCTGCGCCGCCGTGCGCCGGGAAGCCCTTGCGGATGCGCAGCGTGACGTTGGTGCCGAACGCGAAATCGCCGGTGATCGTGAGAATCGGCAGATACCCGTCCGTCGCCGGATGGTCGCCGTGCGGCGTGGTGTAGCGCATGGATAGCGCGCCCGCCTCAAGCGGCTCCACGCTCACATACTGCCGCACAACATCCATGTCGGGACGCAGCGAAAACTGCACGCGCAGAGAATCCTTCCCGGCGTATTCGACTTTCTCGACGGCGAACGGCGCCGGGCTGGCCGCTTGCGCGGCCGCGCGCGCCCTGGCGTCCGCCTCGTCGCGGGCTTTTGCGGCGTCGGCGATTTCCTTGCGCGCGGCCTCGCCGGCATCGGCGCCCTGCTCTTTCAACAGCGCGATCTGCCGTTGCAATCCATCCGCGCGCTCCTGGAGCCGGATGTTGGAAACACCGAGAAAAACCGCGGCGGCTGTTGCCGCTGCGGCGATGACCGCGACGAATTTGGCTGATCTGGGCATGGCGCTCGTCCGCTTGGTTTTCGAGATTGTGTTGTTGGGGCTTCAAACTGCAAATCAAGCGGCCGGACGGCACGCGCGGCATGTCCGCCGCGCTCCCCGCGAGCTTCGCAAAGAATCTTTTGCGGGCGCTCCGGAGCGCCGTCCGTCCGCTTCGCCGCCGGCGGCGCGCCGGCTTACTTGATTACTCTGACGCGGATGACGGCGTCGGAATTCGCGAGGGCATCGACGACATCCTGCGGCACCGGCGAATCGGCGTCGAGGAGCGTGTAGGCGAAGTCGCCGCGCGATTTGTTCGCGATCGCGTCGATATTGACGCCCGCCTTGCCGAGTATCGAAGTGAACGTGCCGATCATGTTGGCGACGTTCTTGTGGCATATCGCGATGCGCGCGGCCTTCGAAGGAACGCCGAGCGAGCACGCCGGATAGTTGACGGAGTTGGTGATGTTGCCGTTCTCGAGATAGTCGCGCATCTCGCGCACGGCCATGACGGCGCAATTGTCCTCCGCCTCTTCCGTGGAAGCGCCGAGGTGCGGAATCACGAGGCAGCCCTTCTGGCCGGCCGTCGTGGCGTTCGGGAAATCGGAGACGTACTTGCGCACCTTCCCGGACTCCAAGGCCGCGAGCATGTCCTTCTCGTTGACGAGCGCATCGCGCGCCGCGTTGATGATGATGACGCCGCGCTTCATCATGGCGATCGCGTCGGCATTGATCATGCCCTTGGTGGAATCGAGCGCGGGAACGTGGATGGTGATGAAATCGCACGTGCTGTAGATGGTCTCGACATTCTTGCAGTGCTTGACGGAATGATCGAGATTCCACGCCGCATCGACCGAGAGATACGGATCGTAGCCATAGACTTCCATGCCGAGTTCGATCGCCGCGTTCGCCACCTTCTGGCCGATCGCGCCAAGGCCGATCACGCCGAGCTTCTTGCCTTGGATTTCCGTGCCGGCGAAGGCCTTCTTCGCCTTCTCGGCGGTCTTGGCGATGGCGGGATCGGCGGCATTCTCCTTCACCCATTCGACGCCGCCTACGATGTCGCGGCTCGCCAGGAGCATCGCGGCGATCACGAGTTCCTTGACGCCGTTGGCGTTCGCGCCCGGGGTGTTGAAAACCACGATCCCCTTCTTCGCGTATTCGGCGTGCGGGATGTTGTTTACGCCTGCGCCTGCGCGGGCGACGGCGAGGAGCTTCGGTCCGGGCGTCAGCTCGTCCATCTTCGCCGAGCGCACGAAAGCGGCGTCGGCATCTTCGAAAGCCTCGGTCCTTGTGTAGTTGTCGTCGAGTTTGTCGAGGCCGACTTCGGCGATCGGGTTGAGGCATGCGTACTTGTACTGCTTGTTCATCTTGTTTCCTTCCGTAGAGTTTATCATGGAATTAGTCCGTCACGCATGAGGGACGAGGAATATTATAGCATAAATCCGCGCGCGCGGCGCATGGCAAAGCGCGAATCCGTCGCGTTTGTTCCGCTCCGGATTCGCGCCGCCCGCGGCGACTTGCCGCCCGCTACGCCTGCGCAGGCAGGGGCGTGACGCCTTTCTTGAGGATTATGTTGCCGTATTTGGCCGTTTCGCCGGATATGACGACTGCGTAGGCCTTCTTGGCGCGCTCGTAGAAGGCGAAGCGCTCGACGCGCTCGATTTCGCCTGTGTAACCCAGCGCCTTGCGATACTTCGCCTCGACGGCGGGATCGAGCGTATCGCCGGGCACCGCGGCCATCATGACCACGGGCGTGGCGTATGCATCAAGCTCGAAGAGCGGGATGATGCCGGCGAGAAGCGTATCGGCGCCGAGTCCGTCGGCGCGCAGCACGCGGGAGTTGAACGTATGGCCGGGAAAATGCGCGTCCGAAATGACGATTTCATCGCCATGGCCCATTTCGGCGAGCGTCTTGAGCAAATCCGGCGAGATCGCCGGGGATATACCTTTCAACATTCCTGTACCTTCCTTTCTTTGGGAAATTTCCTGCGCGGCGCCGCCGGGCAGCGCGAACGCCGCAGCCATCGCGGCTGTACCGGAGACGAACTCGCGGCGCGTCATTTCCATATGACATCCTCCGCATTGCCGCCGTGGGTCTTGAGCCAAGCGAGCAGGCAGTTCCACGACGCCATCGAGCGCGCGTAGTTGTGGCCGCACTCCGGCTCGCTGAAGGGATTGCGCTTCAGGCCGTCGTGGCGGTCGCGCACAGCCTTCACGACTTTCAGCGCGTCGGCATCCATACCCTGGAAAATCATTTCGGCGGCGGCGACGTATTCGAAACCCGTCATGACTTCGCCGAAATACGGGAACGGGCGCGCGAGGCGGCCGCGCGGCCACGCGCCCATCAAGAGGCCGGCTTCCTCGCACGCGCAGTACGTGCGCATGTTGTTGAAGTGGCGCGAGAAATCGCCGAGCCAGTTCCAGCGCATTATCGCTTTGCACGCGGCGGCGAGATTTTCTTTCTTCGCCAGATCCCCGAGATCCCAGAGATGGGCCATCTGCTGGCCGACGAGCTGATCGACGAGGCAGCACTTTCCAAGCTGGTATGGCTTGTCCGCGAACTTCTCGGGGATGCGCTGCTCGTAGTACTCGCCGTTGAAAAGCTCTTCGTCGATGCGCCGCGAGCCTTTCGCGAAGATCGCGCGGCATTCCACGGCGAACGCGGCGTCGCCGCAGGCGGCGGCCATTTCTTCCGCTGCGCGCAGCGCCCCGAGATACCAAAAGCCCATCTGCGGATTGGGGCCGTAGTAGTTCACGTCCATCGTGTTGTGCTGCTCGCCGTCCATCAATCCGGATTTGCCGGCGTCCCAACTCTTCCAGGCGTACTCAAGAGCTTTCTTTACGTTCGGCCACATCGCCTTCAGCCAGGCATCGTCGCCGAAAATCTTCCATTCGCGGAAGGCTTTCATGATGCAGCCCATCTGGCCGTCGGCAGCGGTGCGGTAGTTCTGCCTGGCGTCCAGCGGAAGCGCGACGCGGAACGCCATCGCGCCCGTCTGCGGATTCATCGCGTGGTTGAACTCGACTTCGCGCATGGATCTGGCCAGATCGGGGAACAGGCAGGCGACCGCGTTCTCGTAGTTCCAGACGTGCGTGCAACTACCCTGGCAGGAGCCTTCGTGGTCGTGCACGCCTTCCCAGCCGACGAGATGCCCGGAAGGCAGGCGGAAAACGGTCTGCGATTTCAGCACGGCGAGATTGGAAAGCGCCGCTTCCTTGAGCGCGGCGGGCGCGTCGAGCGCCAGCACTTTGCGAGTGAACCCGAGCGTCTTCTCCTCGAGCGCGGGAAGGCGCGGAACGATTTTCTTCGCGGCGTCCCATGCGTCGGCGTAGAATTGCGAATACCAGTTGCCGACGATTGTTTTCACGTCCGTCCACGCCGGGCGGTTCGGGAAGTTCCATGTGAAAGCGAAGCGGAAGGACTTCTCGCCGTTCGCGGGGATCGTCTTTTTCAGGCAGAAGGCGCCATGGGGCGTCCCGGAGGCGCCGCGATTCATTTCGCCGTCGTCGGAAAGGTCGTCCCAGAAATCGAGGATGGTGCCGCTCCAAGCGGCGGAGGCGAGCGTTTCGCGATGCGAAAGCGCGCCATCGTCATCTGGCGTCGTCAGCGCGAAGGTGCCCCACGCCGGCGAATGCTTTGCGACGCCGTCGGAATAGCACATTATGCCGCGCAGGCCGCCGGCTTCCAGATACGCGATCTTGTTGTCCTTCTCTCCGCCGGTCTTCGAAAGGCGGCGGCTGCTGAAGCCGGCCGGATTGCCGTCGTTGCCGACGAAGTTGCGCACGAACGCGGCGACGGAGACTTCGAGAGGCTCGGCGGACGTGTTTTCCACGACATACTCGAGCGAGGCGACCGGCAGCGAGCTCTCCGCGCTGTCGCCAGGCACGAAAGGAGAGAAGCCCTTGACCGCCACTTTGACGGGAAGCTCCTTGTCGGCCAGCCGGACGACCGCGAAAGGGAACGCGGCTTCGCACGACGCCTCGCGAAAACGCGGCAAGCCGCTTTGTGGCGTGCAGCGGCCTTCGGCGGCGTAGAATTCGGAAGGATGCAGAGGCCCGGCCAGCATCGTTGTGGATTCATGCGACGCGCCCTTCACGCGGATCGCGAAGAACGTGCGCGCGGCCGGTCCGCGCTCCGATTCGCTCAACGACTTGTTCGCACGGTTCATGATTTCCCAATCGACAAGCTCGCCGCGGCCCGAAAGCGAAACCGAGCCGCAGCCTATGCCGCCCATCGGCAAAGCAAGATGGAGAAGATGGTCGCCGTCGAATCTTCTCGCGACCGGCCACCGGCCGTCTTGCGCGCCTGCGACGCATGCGAGGAGCGAAGCGAGCAACGCGAAAAGAGCGCTCACATTCCCGGATGCGCGGCAAACAGACGCTGTAAAGCTTTTTGACATTTGCATATTCCCTTCAGCCATTGTATTTACAGTATAGCATATTCAGGCCCGGCGGCGCAACAGCGCAGCCGGGCAGAAAACAACGGCATTGGATTGCCGGACTTTCGCGATCGCCCGCACGCGCATACGCAGCAGCAAAAAAGCCCGCAATGCGAAAACCGGTTTCGAGCCTTGTCCAGCGGCGGCGCGAGGCCTGGCCGGCGCGGGACTGGAAGACCTGCCGCGCCATAGGCGACGGTTCGGGGATTGCAGGCGCGGCTCAATCGCGCTTCGCGACGACTATTTCATACCATACCGTCTGATAGGACGAGCCGATTTCAATTTGCGCGCGACCGTCTGCGGCGCCCTCGACAGGCACGGAAGCCTTGCGCTCGCCGCGCTCGTCAAGCGCCCAGCATTTTGTCGCGGAAGCCATTGAAGGCAGCGTTATCGTGGCGGAGATTCCCTCGTTCACCGTCTTGCCTTCTCCCCAGTCATCGCCGCGGCTGTGGATGTAGTTGCCGTCGCGCGTAAACCTGGCGCCGCCGTTGTGGCAAAGCCCTGTTGCGGCGAGAAGGATGCGCGCGCCCCCGCCATCTTCGCCAAAGCCGTTGGCGTCATGGGAAACTAGCGAAATGGTCGCCCAGTCGAGTTTCGTCTTGCCGATCTCGAGTTTGACGCCGCCAAGCTCGAATGCACGTCCCCTTACGAAGCCGGAGAAGACTTTCGTGTTGGCAGTATCGACCGTCCAGTATGCCGCGCCGTCGATTTCGCCATTCAAAGCGAGTTCGCGAGTGTCGCTGACAAAACACTTCCGGCCCTTCGCGGGAATCGCGCCACCCGAAGGCGCGGAATTGCCGGAAATGTCCACTGCGGTCTTGCGCACGAGCGCTGTTTCCTTCGGGATTTCTCCATTCGTGGCAGAGAAAATGCCTTGCGCTATCGAGCCTTTTTCGACGAAACGCCTGAAGTAATCGTCATAAGGAAGATTGGCGACGAAGGGAGAAGAGCTTTCTTTGACGTCGCCGCGAAGGAACATCGCCGCGCACGCCGGCATGTGCGCGAGGACGTCCGTGCGGGCGGCCATCGAAAAGAAATACTCGTTGTGGACGGGCTCGGCGTTCTGCCGGTTGTTGTAGGAATACTCGAACACGCCGTCCCAGCCGTGCAGCGCGCCATAGGCGCGAAGCATCGGCTGCCCTTCCGCGCCGTAGAAATTCGGGTATGGGTGATTGTATTCGCTTACGGTGAAAGGCTTGCCGAGGATCCGCTGTCCGGCGAGATGGGTAATGCAGGAAAGCGCCTCGTTCACCATCGCCTTGTTGCCGATGCGCCAATTCTTGCTTATGCGCGGATGGCACCAGTAGGCGTGCGTATCGACGTAATCCATCTCTGCCATGAGTTGCGGAGTCGTGTATCCAAGTTGCGTCGCGGCGATCGGCGCTTTTAAACCAAGTCCGTCCTTGAGGAAGTCGCGCATTTCCGTCCAGAATACGCGCTCGACATCCGTGAGGAACTGGTAGAAGTCGCGCTTCATCTCGATCGGCGCGCAAGAGCGTTTGCTGTGAACGAGCGGGTAGTCGCCGTTCTCGATACGGAACTTGTCGAGATACGGCAGAGGATTCTCGGCGAGCTTCCACGCTTCGCGCGCCTTTTCCGTCGAGCCGTATTTCTTCAAGAGCCAGTCGCTCCAGAGTTTCTTCATGCACTTGCCGTAGGTGTCGTGCCTGTCGTCGAGCCCTCCGTCGCGATACATGTTCCACAACGCCTCTTCATTGTTCGTTTCAACGATGGCGACGACCGGGTCTTCGAGATAGCTTAGCCCGGTGTAAGGGTTGACGTGCGAGAGGAGTTCGCTCGCGTATTCCTTCTGGAAAGCGATTAGCGGCGCGAAGAACTGGTTCAAACCCTTGTTCTTGTCGCCGGCGGGCGAAGGTATTCCGTCCGCCTCGCCGAGAGTGCGTGCGACGTGGAGGTTGATGTTCACGTATATGCCGCGTTTCTTCAACTCTGCGACGAGGTAGTCCATGCGCTCGCGCCTCTCCGGGTCGAGTTTGCGGCGCGTCGCGCCGCGCTCGTCGAGGATGCCCTGCTCCTTGGGGAGCATGAAAGTGCCGTAGGAATTGTCGAAGTAGTGGAGGCGAACGCAGTTGATGCCGAAACGCGCCAATCGCGCCGCGAGACGCCCGGCTTCTTCGTGCGTCGGGAAATTGGCCGGCCCCGTCAAGTTCGTCGCGTTCAGGCGGACGCGTCCGTTGTCGTTGACGAAATGCCCGTCTTCGATGCGAATGCGGCCGTGTTTGCCGGCGGGCGCATCGAGGAGGTGGCTCATATCCACCACGTTCGCTGGCGAATCGTAGGACGGGACGAACGGGAACATTCCATTTTCACCAGCCATGACGGCCATGACGGCCGCCAGCGTGAAAATCGAAAATGTTCCCTGTTTGCAGTATTTCGACATTGCGCTCTCCATCAATTGAACAATATCACGAAGCCGCTGCCCATATAGTAGAGTCCATCGTCCCGCACCTCCAGAGTGTAGCGGCGGTCGCCATCCGCGCACTTGAATTTAACGCTGGCGTCCGGCTTCGTCGCTGCGTCCCACGAGACAAGCTGCGTTCCGACGCCAAGCTTCTTCCCGCCGAGCTTCACGCCGATTGTCGCGCCGGAATCGAAAAGGAGCGTCTTTGCGCCGGTCGTCGAGGAGCTGAACGCCGCCACTGTAGGCATCGGCAGTTTGGCGGAGCCGTCCCAACCGGCGAAATCGACGATCGAGCCGTCCATGAGACGCGCTCCGTGGAAGTATTTGCCGTACAGCGGCAGGAACGTCCCGTACACGTCGATTACGCCTGCGCCTTTATTGTAGTTCGGTTCGTTGTTTTTTACGGTATAGTCCTGCACCGCGATGGAATTGCCGATGTCTTGCGCTATCGCGGATACAAACGATAGATTGTTCGTGGCGACGACGCTGTTGGTCGTTGCGAACCAGCCGCCGTATCTCGCATTCAGGATCCCGTTTTCGAGCGTTACGTTGGAAAGCGCGATATGCCTGCCGCTTGCGGCGTCGGCATAGCATGTGAAACCGCCCAAATCCGCATACGCCGCCATGTTGGCATTGGTCGGGCCTAGATACGCATAGCCGCCGCCGACGAGGTTCTCCGCGGCTGTGACGCGCGAATCCGCCGTGAGACGCAGTTCGGAGACTATGCCGGCGCCGGGGCTTTGGATGGTGCCGCCGGCGAGAACGTATTTGTAGCCCGTGTAGCCGTAGCGGTTCACGAAGCCGAGAACGGCGTTCTGCGCGCTTGCAGTACCGCCGGCGTTGCCGCGAACGACGACTTCGCACCCCTGTTCGCCGAAGATATCCAAGCCGGCGAGCGACGCGAGGCCCACGCCTCCGCCGACCGTGCCGCCGCAGATTTCAGTCCCGCCCACATACGTCTGGCCGGTCGTTGACAGATACACCGTCCCCGCGCCTTCGATGAAGAAGCGCAAGTTGCCCGCGAGCGCCATCTGGTCGAGCGAAACCGCCTGCCCGGCACTCGTTTCGATGTGAAGCTCGCCCTGCGTCGGCTTCAGGCGGAAGAATTCGAGCTGCACGAGTTCCATGTACCTGTCGTTGTCCGGCTGCTGCGATTCGATGGTGATGCGGTAGCGACGGTAGGCGGTGGAGTTGTCGAAAGTGTACGTCCTGTGCCGTATCGTCGCCGCCGCGTTCCACGCGGCCTCGGCATTGCGCTTGTCTAGAAGCGTCCAGTCTTCGTCGCCGTCGTTCTTCCCCTCGAATTTCCACGAATGCGGCAAACGGCTGTTGTATAGCGCATCGACCATCTTCCCGACCCACATCCTGTATGCATCGACTATTGTCGCATTGTCTTCGCCGAAGTCGTATTCGATAGAGACGGGAAGGCCGTATTCGACGAGCAAACGGTGGGTGGAATCCACAGCGCGTTCGTAATTGTTGTTGAAGAGATTCGCGGCGACAGTGCCGCCGGCGAATTCCTTTGTTGCAGCGGGCGAGACGCGCGCGGGGTCGGCGGCGGTCAAATCGTCGGCGTGGGATATTTCGGCGTCTTTCACTGTGCATTGAGTGGCGAATGCGGCGGCGTTGGCGTAGAGCTTGTGGCCGTTCAAGGTGATTTCCGCTCCCCGGTCGATGATTGCCGCCGTGCCCAGACTCCTCAAATCGCAATCCTGCGAAAGGGTTATATTCCCGGACAGTGCGACTCTCGCTTCGCCCGACACAGTCAGGGCCGACACGTCCGCCACGCCGTCATCGACGATGGCGTAGCCGTGCGAGACGCGGCCGAACTGCAGCTGCCAGAACTCGATGTATCCGCCTTGATCGGCGTCTTGGTTGGCTGAAACCGTGATTGTTATTTTGTAGTAGCGATACGCGGCAAGGTTGTTGAGTTCGAAAGAAGCCGTTCCATTTTTGCCGGTCGTCTTCCATTCTGCTTCAGTGCGGATGCCTTTGCCGATGCTCGACCATGACGAGTTGTCGTTCGAGCCGAATATCTCCCATTGCCCAGGCGCGCGGTTGTGGAAGTAGTTGTTGTCGTCCATCGTGATTTTGTAGGAATTAACGACCGTCGGCGTCTCAAAGTCGTATGTCGCCGAGAACGGCCAGTTGCTGCCCGACTTCTTGACGATGGTTCTTTTTACGTTGTCGAAGACTCGTGCGGCGGTTCCGTCGCGGTCGACCGAAGCAATCCCTGCCGTGCACGTCGCCTTGGCCGGGTCTGTCGACAAATTCGTGAACGTGGCGCTGGCGGAGGAAGTCAGCGTTCCCTCGCCGCCAAGACCCGCGACGCGCAGCGTGTGGCCGGCGAGGTCGAGCGTCGCGCCGCTTTCGATGACTAGCGCCCCTTCCGCCGTCCAGTCGTCATCGTCGGCCAATATGACAGACCCGGAAATATTTTTCGCGAGAGCTTCAGCGACGACGCAGAAAGCGACTGCCGCGACTGCAAGAACGCATTTTAAGGCATCGTGTTTCATGGGTGTAGTTCCTTTTTTTTTCTCTTTGCAGGGTTGTGCGATTACATCAATATAAATTGCAGAGCACCTGCGAAACACAGATGCAATTCAAGGAAATGCCAGCGCGCAATAGCGTTGACATGGAGCAAATGCCCGCCGGAATTCCAGTGTACTTGGCGATGCGAGCGCAGAAAACGCGCCGCGCATCCCGCTTGCCGGCATACAACCGCAAAGGAAACGTCAAACACGCAAGAAAGCGTGTTCGGACGCTGCCGCGCCCCAAAAGACCTACGCCACTAATTT
>DEWI01000072.1:11271-19169 GCA_002363575.1 Verrucomicrobia bacterium UBA3214
GGGGGGGGGGGGGGGGTGAAATGATATGCCATTGCGAGATTCTTTCAATATGTTCGACGTGAATTTTAGCATATCAGGTAATTCGCGTCAATGCTGAATCAGGCAAAATAATGTCACTTTACAAGCAAACGTTCAACTGTATTACAGAAGAAGTTTACTGAAATGGCAGTTCGTAAACGGAGCAGTCTGGAAACAAGAATCTGAAGCAGGCTAGCATAAAACTTTCGCGTCCGCCCCTGAGTGATTGGCGAACGAGCCGCCTGATTTTACAGATGCGGCAAATAAATAGGGTCGATCCGCCGGGAGGGGCGCGCTTGTCGCGAACGTCAAAAACGGACACGGCAAGCGTGTCGCTCCCGATTGCAATCAAACTCTTTCATTGCCGCAGCAATAGCACTGCAGAACAAAAAACTGAAATCGCCGCGGCCGCGGGGAGGTGAAATATGGTATAATATCCCGTGTTTGGCACCTAGCGGGGTTGTAGCTCAACTGGACAGAGCGACGGTTTCCTAAACCGTAGGTTCCGGGTTCGATTCCCGGCAGCCCCACCAACATGCCGGAGTGTCATACGGATATAATACATATCGCATTGGTCAAGAGACTGCGCCGCTTATGGCGATGTCGCCGGAGAATGATGATTCTTTGCAATGCGTATGCGGTGATCAAATCGCCTGACGGCGAAGCAAACAAATGATAATCGTAATCAAGCAGGGCGCCGACGAGGCGCAGGTCGAGAACCTGAAAAGGCTCTTGCAATCCAAGAACATCGAGCCGCACATTTCCAAAGGCTCGCTGCAGACCGTGATCGGGTGCGTCGGCGATGTGGCGCAGATCGATCCCGGGCTGATCGAAGCTCTCGACGTCGTAGAATCGGTCCAGCGCATCCAAGAGCCTTACAAGGCCGCGAACAGGAAGTTCCACCCGGATTCGTCAATGATCGACTGTTCCGGCGTAAAGATCGGCGCCGGCGCGTTCGCTGTGATCGCGGGTCCTTGTTCCGTCGAGAGCGAAGAGCAGATCGTATTCGTCGCGAAGGCGGTGAAGGCGGCCGGCGCGACGCTGCTGCGCGGCGGCGCGTTCAAGCCCCGCACCTCGCCCTACTCCTTCCAGGGGCTGGGGAAGACGGGCATTGATTATCTCCTCTCGGCGAAGAAAGAGACGGGGCTGCCGATCGTCACGGAGTTGATGGACTTCAAGGATATCGAGCTTTTCAACGATGTCGATGTAATCCAGATCGGCGCGCGCAACATGCAGAACTTCAATCTCCTCAAGGAAGTCGGCGCATACACGAAAAAGCCGATCCTCCTCAAGCGCGGCATGTCCGCCACGCTCCAGGAGCTTCTCATGAGCGCGGAATACGTCATGGCGTCCGGAAACCCGAATGTGATTCTCTGCGAGCGCGGCATAAGGACATTCGAGACGGCGATGCGCAATACGCTCGATCTCGCCGTGGTGCCGGCGCTGCGCCGTCTGACGCATCTGCCGGTGATCGTCGATCCCTCGCACGCGACGGGCTATTCGTATCTCGTGGATCCGGTAGCGGTGGCGGCCACGGCGATCGGCGCCGACGGCCTTATCATCGAAGTGCACAACGATCCGCAGCGCGCGAAATGCGACGGCGCGCAGTCGCAGACGCCGGAGATGTTCGCCGCGACGATGCAGCGCATCGCCACCGTGCGCAAAGCGCTCTTCAAGTAGCCCCAGGCCTCGCAACGGAGACCCAACGATGGGAAACGCTATCCCAAAAGCGGCGGACGCCGCGCCGGCGGAGGAAGCCGCGGCGGCGCGCGCCACCCGCAAGGTCGTAATCGCGGGGCTTGGCTTGATCGGCGGCTCCTTCCTCAAGGCATGCGAGAAAGCAGGCCACGCCGCGAAAGGCTACCACCACTCCGAGACTCCGGATTTCACCGGCGCGGAAATCGTGATCGTGGCCATGCCGCCGCAGGCTATCGAGCCGTGGATACGCGAGCACTGCACGGCGTTTCCCGAAGGCGCTGTCGTCGTCGATGTCTGCGGCGTGAAGCGCGCACTCTACGACGCCTTCAAATCGACCGGCGGCGAGATCGCGAAACTCAAATGGCATTTCGTCGGCGGGCATCCGATGGCCGGCAAAGAGCTTGGAGGCTTCGCGAATTCCACGAAAGACCTCTTCAACGGCGCTTCAATGATCCTCACGCCGTATCCATACACGGGACGCAAACCGCTCGACATGCTCGAGAGCTTCTTCAAGTCTCTCGGCTTTGCGCGCGTAGTCTCCACCAGCCCGCAGCACCACGATGAAATGATCGCTTTCACATCGCAACTCTGCCATGTGATTTCGTCGTCGTACGTGCGCGAGCCGCTGGCGGCCGGCCACGCCGGCTACTCCGCAGGCTCGTTTCGCGACATGGTTCGCGTTGGCGCGCCCGATCCCGACGTCTGGACGGAGCTTTTCATGCTGAATCGCGACAATCTCTGCGAAGTCCTGACGAGATACATCGACAGGCTCGTCGAATTCAGAGACGCGCTCGGCGCGGCGGACGCCGCCGCCGTCCACGCCATCCTCGAAGACGGCGCGGAAGCGAAAAAAGCCATCATGAACTAGCGCCAGGCGGCAGGCCGCGCGCACCTCGACATGCTGGACGGCATAAGCCGCCCCGCATTTCTCTTTCGGGAAGACGCCGGCGACAGACGGACGGGCGGCGGCCGTGCGCCGCCAGGAAGCGAGCGCGTGACCGCCGCAACAGCCGCCAGGCGGCGGGCGAGGGGAATACTCCGGCTTAGAACCCTAGAGGGCTGCGACGGGAATTCTTGCCGTACGGAAGGACGGCCTCGTCGAATTCCGGTATCGTCGCGACGCGCCCGGAGAGATACTCTTCCATGCGGAGCTTCGCTTCTTCGAGGCGAGCAAGCGCGGCCGCATTGCGATTCTGCATGCGCTCGAATCCGAACGGCTGCGACGTCGCATACCAATCTTCGCGATAGAGCTTGCAGAAGTCGCGCATACCTTCTACCGCCTCGTCGAGGAACTTCTTCGCCGCGGCTATGCGCGAAGGATCTTTCGTCTTCCACGCTTCCATGATCGCGAGAGAATATTCGAATCTCTTCTGGAGCGTGCGGACGAAAGCGTCCGCGACAGGGACAGAAGAAGCGCCCGCCGCGCCGGCGGCATTCTCGAGGGCGGTGCGCAGGCGCGCGATGCGCGCTTCTGCGTTCGCCCCCCAAGCCGCGATGGCATTGCGGAGATTGACGAAATACATGGGGTCGTCGTAGAACAGCGAAGCTTCGCAGTTGAACGCCGAGTCCTCGAAGGCATCGTCGAGTTCGCCAATCTTCACCAGCGCCGCGTAGTCTTTGCCGGTAATGGCTTTGAAGCGCGCGGCATTCTCCGCATCCGGCTCGGCCTTGCGGCCGGCGGCCATTTCTGCGCACGCGAACATGCCTTCCTCTGCGAGCGCGGGGATGGCGTAGCCGCCATTGTCGCCCCACATCGTGAACCACATCTCGTCGCAGCCCTTCACGCGCCCGGCGGCGAGAAACGCCTCGGACGTGCGCAGAGTCTTCCCGCGATTGTGCAGGAAGTGGTTCCAGAGCTGGATGCCGCCGGCGAGCACGGGCTTGCCGCAAAGCGGCATGTGGCCGTCGATCATCTTCTCGTAGAAATCCTGCTCCGTGGAATAATAATTCCAATAGACGAGACGGACGCATGGCGGAATCTTCTTGGCCAGCTCGGGCGACGGCGTGGCGGCGAGATCGTAGTAGGAATGCGTCTTGGAGCCCATGCGGTAGAACATATCGCTCCAGATCATGACTTCGCTAAAGCCATGCTTCCGGCAGATTTCGCATACGCGCTGCAAGTGTTCCACGAAGATGTCGAAACGCTCGCGCTTGCCGTTGCGCTTGGCGTA
This sequence comes from Verrucomicrobia bacterium UBA3214, assembly GCA_002363575.1. GTDB lineage: Bacteria > Verrucomicrobiota > Kiritimatiellia > RFP12 > UBA1067 > UBA1067. Next base: position 15,159 of record DEWI01000072.1, read on the forward strand.
CTCCCCTTCCCAGAAACCGACGGCTTCGTCCATGCCGACGTGTATGCGCCTGGCGCCGCCGGTAGCCTCCTGCCAGAACGCGACCATCTTGTCGATCAGCTCGTACGTCCTTTCGTCGCCGACAACCAAAGTGGATTTGGTGCAGCGGATGGCGTCGGAATCCGGCCAGCGCAGCCACTGTTCGAGGTGCCCGAGCGTCTGGATGCACGGCACGAGCTCGAGGCCGTTCGCCTGCGCGGTAGCCGCGATTTCCTTGGCTTCCGCGAGCGTGTAGCCGCCGCGGATGTATCCCCATTTCGGGACGCCTTCGAGCTTGTACGTCTCCTCGGTGTAGAGCATGACGGCGTTGTAGCCCATCTTCGCCATGCGCTCGAACCTGCCTTTGAGATAATCGACCGTCAGAACTCTCCCGCGCGAGACGTCGATCATCGCGCCGAGTTTCTTGAACGTGGGCTGCGCGCCGCCCTCCGCGGCGCACGCCTGGAAAGCGAGCGCGGATGAAACAATGGCAGATGCGATGCATGCTTTTGCGAACTTCATATTCTCCTTGTCTCCTTGACTTGAATGTTTGCCCGTTTCGACGCCGCGAGGCTGCAGGGCGCGCCCCGCCAACGTGCCGACAAGGCGATATTATACCATATATTCCCAGCGGCCGCCCCGGCGCGCCGCGATTTCCCGCCTTGGCAGGCGCGAAAGGCGGCGCCGGAGGCGTCCGGCGGGCACATCGTGCAGAACGGTTGTCGATGCACCGCCTGGCGAGATCGCACTCCGGTTTTATCCGCGTTCCACCGCACCAGGCGCCATCAATCGAAGGACTGCGAGATGTCTGCGTTGATTATGCTCGGCACATCGGCCTCCAAATCGACCGTCAGGCGCGTCTGGACGGTGAAGTTGCCGAAGTGCTTCGCATCGTCGACTCCCGCGCCCATGGCCATGGTGTTGGGATAGGTCGTCGTGATCGTGGCGGTCTTGCCGTCCTCGGAGACCTGGACGTCGTAGATGCCGTCGTTGGAGCCGCCAATCATTTGGGTGTAGAAGCCGGTGTTCATGTTGCGGTTGACGAGCTTGTCGGCGGACTGGAGCTTGGAGGTATCGACATCTTCGGCCTGTCCGGGACCGGCAGGGTAGGCGATGCCGTTCTGCGGGAAGCCGACGAGGCGGAGGGTTTCCTGGTTCATGAGGCAGGAGACGGCCTTGAGCGCCTTTTCGGAGGGAAGCGCCTGCTTGAGCGCGGCGATGAGTGCGACACCCTTGCCGTCGTTGGCGCTCTTGATTTCCTTGCCGTTGACGACGAATACGGCGCGGTTGGAGTCGGTTTTCATCGTCGAATAGACGTTCGGCTCGTCGGCGGAATACTTTCTAGCGTCGTTCATGTTCTCTGAGAGGATGACGTTCGCCTGGGTCTTGAGCGCGGCGTTGAATTCCCCCATGTTGTGTTCGTTGAAGTCGAATTCGCGCCAGTTGCGGATGGAGTCGGCCATGTCCTTGACCACTTTGCCGTCTTTTTCCGCCGAGGGGCCGGTCAGGCGGAGGTTGACGATGAACTGGGCGAGGATGCGGGCGTTCTTCGGGTACATGTTCTTGCCGAACTTCTCCATGAGCGCGACTGCCTTGGCGGACTGCGCGTCGGAGAGCTGGACGTTCATGGTCCGGGCGGCGTCGGCGACGAACTTCGTGGCGGCTTCGCGGGTCATTTCGCGCTTCTTGACGATCATCGGGGTGCTGGTCACATTGCCGTTGGTGTCAATCGTGGCGGTCCAGGAGAAGGTCAGCGGGAGATTCTCGGGGCTGGAATACTTGACTGTGACCACGCCGGTATCGGCGTCCCTGGAGAGGGAGAAGTTGACGGCGGCGTGCTCGCTGGAATGGATGCCGTACGCCAAGAGGCCGTCCTTGAGCTGCATGGTGCCGGACTGCGAGACGGCGAACATGACGGCGTTGGCCTGCTTCTTGTGCACCGGGCCGCACATCGTCTCGATCTTATCGATGATCTTCTCGTTGTTGGGCCTGTTCGCGCCCGTTCCGGCGCGGAGGACTTCGCCGTCGGGGAAGGTGAAGCCGAAATACTGGTCTTTTGCCGACATCAGGAACTTCTTCTGGTCGGTGACGGGCGCATAGTTGTATGGGCGGGCGAGATCGCCGCCGGTGCCGCCAAGCGTGGCGCGTCCGGCAGTCGTGGTGCCGTCGAATTCCTCGAGGGAGAACGAAATCGGCGAATGATCCTTGAATGTCGGGAGGGATTTGCCCTTCTTGTATGCGTCAATCACCTCGTCTATCGTGCAGCCGGTGCTGTCGAGCGTCAATTGGATTGCGGTTTCCGCATCTTCGCCGACGGCCGGATCGTCGGCGATGCGCGCGCTCCAGGCGTTGTTGAAGCTGTTGAGGGTCGCTACGTTGCAGCCGCCCGGATGCTTGATGTCTGGGAAGCAGACCTTGAAGAAGTTCCAGGCGTTGAACTGCCCCTTTGCGATGAGTGCGGCGACCTTGTCGTAATTCTTCAAGACGCGCGCGGTTACAATCTTGGCTGGAGTCCGCCTCTGCTCCACAGGGAGTTCCTTGAACGCCTTCAACTCTTCTACCGACTTGAAAAGCGGGCGCAGGAGGTCGAGCGCGGCGTAAACGGCCTGGCGCTTGGCGAACGAGAGGCCGGCGATGGTGCCGAGCTGGCTCTTGTGGAACATGCGGCCTATGAAGCGGGTGGTGGCGTTGTGCTCGAAGCCGAATGCCTTCTCCTTGTCGGTTTCGGCGAGGTTGAACGAGGGGTTCTGGGCGATGTCGGAGAATATGAGCGCCTCCATGCCTTTCGCGCTCTTGGACTCCGCTATGACGCTGAAGGAGACGTTTATCTTGGAGACGGTGTTGGAGCCGGCGTAGGTGGGATTTCTCGATTCGAGATCGTCGTGAACGCTACTCAAGTCGTCGTACCAGCTCTGGAAATCGTCGATAAGGCGGAGGCCGTTGGCGAAGTTCTGGGCGCTTTCGAGGAAGCGTCCGCCGTAATTCATGAGGCGGTTGGCCTTGGAGCCCGGCTCGGCGACCTCGCGCAAGGCGGCGAGTTCGGAGACGCCCATGGTCTGCGCGTAGAAATGCGCGGCGCGAGCGAGCTTGGGCAGCTCCGCCTTGGTGTAGCCCATATTGATCGCGGCGGTCTTCGCCTCGGGCGAGGTGAACATCTCGAGCTTGAGATTGGCGGAACGCACCTTCGCCGTGCCGTCGGCGTCGATCGCCGCCTTGACCGCCATGATGCGACGCGCCGTAAGCGGCTTCCCCTCGCCGTAGTCGGAGAGAAGCATCGCCTTCTTCACCGATGCCGGGATTTTCGATTCGCCGCCGAACATGTCGATGATTGCATTCCTGAAGAGGGTGCGCGTGCGGTCATTGGCGACCCATTCGTTCATGCCGCGCGTCCAGTTGTGCACGGAGTCTGTCTGCGACATCGTGACGGCGAGAATCTTGCGCCCGTCCAGCGGACTTTTCCGGATGTTCGCCTCGGCAACCGCCTTCATTTCGCCCGCTTGCATTTTCTGCTGGGCGAAATTGACGAACTGCGTGAAAGTGTTGTTGTAGCCGTTGATGTCTAGTGCCATGTCTGGATTCCTTGGATTGATATTGGCATGCAATGGTGGCGATGCCGGACTTTCTGCCATTTAAACACGCACGAAGCGACAAGGTTACATCCAATTCCAATTTATAGGCCGCAGCGAATGCGGCCGCGCCTTGCAAAAAAGCCTCGGCTGTTCATCCCCTGGGTTTCCAGATTTTATCGACGACAAGCGCAATCGCGCCATCGCCCGTCAGATTGCACGCCGTGCCCACGCCGTCGATCGCCAGATAGGCCGCCATCAGTATCGCGTATTGCGGCGGCGCAAGGCCGATCGCGGACTCCGCGATCGGCGCGGCGGCCAGCACCATGCCGCCGGGCACGCCAGGCGCCGCGACCGCGAGAATGCTCAAAAGGAAAATGTACTGGGCAAACGCGCCGGCATGCAGCGAGCCGCCGGAAAGCAAGAG
>DEWI01000072.1:19391-21639 GCA_002363575.1 Verrucomicrobia bacterium UBA3214
GCGGGCAGCATGGTCCACAGCGCCTTTACGGGATTCACCCTCGCAATCGCACCGGAAATTGCGTACTGCATCGCAAGAACCAGCCAAGTGGTCAGCAGCGCCATGCCGATGATTTTGACGCCAGGCCCGCAAATCCGCGCGAGCGCATCGCGCGCCATCAGATCGGCTACGACGGTCAATATATACAATGGAAGCAGCGGGACTACCGCCTTGGCGATCGCCAGCGAAACGACATTCTTGATCTCGCCGAAAGCGCGCTCGAGCGCCGGGCATTTCATCGCCGCCATGGCAAGCCCGAATACGGATGCGGCGGCCATCGCCGTCACGACGTTCATGACGGGAGGGATGTTCAGAGTGAAATAGGCCGGGAAAGTCTTCGCCGTTTCAGGCGCGGCGAGCGTCCCGGAGACGATGTGCGGCAGCACGGCGTCGGCGACGGAAAACGCGAACGCGCCGGAGAGGATCGTCGAAGCGTAGGCGATGGCGAGCGTAGCGAGCAACAGCCGCCCCGCGGCCTTCCCGGCATCCGCTATCGCCGGCGTGACCAGCCCGACAATCATGAGCGGCACGATGAACTTGATGAACTGCGCGAAGGTAGAGCCGAATGAATTGAGCGCGCGAATGACGCACGGGGGCGCGAACGCGCCGACGAGAAGTCCGGCGGCCATCGCCGCCAAGAGTCTCGCGAGCGGCGCATCGCGCATCGACTTAATCGTCATGCCGGCAATCCTATTCTGCGCACCACACGCATCGACTCGTCGCGCGCGTCTATAAGATACATAGTAGATTCATCGCCGCCGGGCGCCACCTTGACGGCGACATGCACGCCGTGCCGCGTCTCAGCCGGAATATTCTTGACAAACGGCTGTCCGGCGAACTTTTCGGCGTTCTTCGCCGTCAGCAGCGTCGGGACTACGACCGGGTCGCGCCCTTCGTGAATCTCGCGCGAGGTCAGACGCGCCAGCGTTTCCCCGGACGACATCTGCCACGGATCCCAGACGCACGCAACATACGCCTTTGCACGGACGGCGCGGACGAAACCTTCGTCCATTGCGTCCGGGCAGCCGTGATGGTTCATCTTGCACACCGTCACCGGCCCGGCGAGCTTCCCGATCTCCGCCTCGTAATCCACCTTCGTGCCGTCTGCGCGTTTCAGCCATCCGCTGACATCGCCGCCGGCGTAATAGGCGAACCGGCCGTAGCGAATGACAAAAGCGGAAGAGAGCGTATTCTGGTTGACCCTGCCGTCTTTCGCCGTAGCCGCATGCTCTGCGGCGAAATCGCACCGCCCTTCCGCGCCGTCCCAGGCAACGCCGTTCGCGCAAAGGTTGCGTATCGAAAACACGCCTTTGTACTTTTCCGGAGCGCGAAGGAGCGCGATCTGGTCGAGCGCGCCGACGCGGAAAGGCTCGACGGCAAGTCCCTTCGGCTTCTCGGCTTGCAGCCAGCGTTTGACAAGCTCGAGCGACATTCTGTCGTGGGACTTGTACGCGCCCCACGAAGGATATTGATGGTCGAGATAGCGCCTGAAGGAAAACTCCCGCGCCACGCACCGGAAACCGTTCGCCCTCAAGCCGTCGCCGAAATCGCGAAAGCGCCAGCCCGCCTTGGGCGACGGCTTCTGGCCGATATCCATCGAGCCGATATGATCGCCGTGCCAATGGCTAAAGATCAGGTAGTCGATCGTCTTCTCCGGCCAGACGCGCGAAATATAGCGGGCGACCCATTCGCCGCCCAATCTTTCGGTGGACGGCAGAAGCGGTATTTCACCGACGTTCTTAGGACGATAGAAATCCCCCGTGTCGTTCAGTATGGTCGTGCCGTCGGGGAGGATGTAGAAGCAGTTTTCCCCGCACCCCGTATGAATGAAATGCAGCTCGAGTTCGCCCGGCCGCCATATGGGAAATACGTCCGGCGGAACCGCGGAACCCGCGGCGAAGCGCGGCAGAAACGCCGCGCCCGCCGCCGCCAACGATCCTCCTATGAAACTTCTTCTTGCAATCATCTCCTCGACCGCTCCGCACTTTTGTTTGAATACGCCGATATTATAGCATATTTCATTCGTGCGGACGCGGCGTCAGTGCAAAATGACGATCATGCCGGGCGGAGTAACGCTCCACGTGAGACGGACGCAAGCGGGCGACGTCTCGTCGTAGGTATACTCCGTCTTGCCATTATGCCAAGTCTTGTTCGTCCAGTTGCCGAGCGCGTCAAGCTCTTCGGTATAGTACCCGGCGACCGGCTTTAA
>DEWI01000150.1 GCA_002363575.1 Verrucomicrobia bacterium UBA3214
CGACCACTCGATAGTCGAGAGGAATGCAAGGCACGTGCTTTTCTACCGCAACCATCCGTCCGTGCTGATATGGTCCGCAGGCAACGAGACGGGACATGGCGATTGCTTCCGCCATGCGATAGCGGAGGTGAAGAATATCGACCCGTCGCGACCGGTCCATTGGGAGCGTGGCAACAAGGACGCCGACATAGACGGGCGCATGTATCCTTCCGTGGAATGGCTTGAGATGCGCGGAAAACTCGGCGACGGGCCAGCCGGACTCCCCGTCCCGGGGCGCAGCGAGAACGACTCGTCCCCGAAGGACAATTCGTCCGGCAAGGTGTTTTTCCTGACCGAATACGCGCATGCCATGGGCAACTCGATGGGCAACTTCGCCGAGTACTGGGACGTGATATATTCCTACGAGTCGCTATGCGGAGGGTGCATCTGGGACTGGGTTGACCAGGCCGTATGGAAATCTACCGGAGAAGTTGGAGCTGACGGAAAGCCAGAGCGCTATCTCGCATACGGCGGGGACTGGGACGAGCAGCCGAACGACGGCCCCTTCAACTGCAATGGCGTCGTCGATCCCTTCCGCCGCGTCACCGCCAAGCTCGTCGAGGTCGGGCACGTCCACCGCAATCTCGTTGTTCACGACGACATGACGCTCGAAAACCGCTTCGGCTTTACGTGGGCGGATGAATTCGACGGCGAGTGGGAGCTTGTCGAAAACGGTGTTGTCGCCCAACGCGGCAAATTCGCCGTTCCGCACGTCGCCCCACTGTCGTCCGGGAAGCTCGATCTGCCGCGCTTCAAGCTGAAGGCCGGCGCGGAGTGCTTCCTGAATGTGAATTTCGCGCTCAAAGAAGATACGCTCTGGGCGGAGAAGGGCTGGCGAGTCGCGCGGAACCAGCTGCGGCTCTCCCCGCCCGCGGCGCAGCCGCCGCGCGTCGCCGGCGCGCCGTTCGAAGTCTCCGGTTCCGGCGAGGATATAGAGATCGTGGCGGGTGGCACGAAAGCCGTCTTCTCGCGCGAGACGGGGACTCTGTCGGAGCTTGTGATGAATGGAAAGACGATTCTGAAGGACGCCGCGCGAGGGGTTGTCTCCGGACCAAGGTTGACATGCGAGCGCGCGTTTACGGACAACGACATTTGGCTTTCGGGCGGAAGCAGGCTCGACAAGCCCGGGTCGTTCGTCATGTCGGGTCTCTCGCAGCTCGCGTATCATGCAAGGCCGATCGAGGTTGATGCGCAGAAGGGCGTTGTGCGGACTTGCGTGGAAGTGACCGGTTCGAAGTCCGCGGGATTCACGCATGAGTGCGCATGGACGTTCGCGGCGGACGGCTCGGTGAGCGTCGAGAATGTCGTCACTCCGCACGGGACGATGCCTATGGCGCTGCCGAGGCTCGGGCTTTCGCTCAGGCTCGACAAGTCGCTCGAGAACGTCAAATGGTACGGGAGGGGGCCGCGAGAGAACTATATAGACAGATGCACCGGCTCGTTCTTCGGCGTGTGGGAAGCGACGGTCGATGGCTTGTTCGAGCCGTATGTGCGCCCGCAGGACAACGGATACAGGGCGGACGTCAGATGGGTGGAGCTGACCGACGGCGACGGAAGGGGCGCAAGGTTCGCGGCGTCGGCGCCGATGTTCGTGCAGGCCATGCACTACGGCATGGAGGATCTCGCGTTTTCGCGGCACCTGAACGGCGAGAGGCGTTCGGCGCATCCGCTCGTCCGCCGCGACGATGTGCGGCTCAATCTCGATATTCGCCAGCTGGGGCTGGGCGGCGCTTCCTGCGGCCCGAAGCCGATGGACAAGTACATATTCCCCGTAAAGCCGGAGCGCTGGACGCTGTTTATCTTGTCCGCAAGGTAGCAGCCGCGCCGCCGCGCACGCCGCCATTGCGGGCGGTTTCGCGGGGATTCGACGCGAAGTGCGCGAAGAAGCGCCTTTGCGATTCCGCCAAAACCGGGGCGCGCCCAGGCGTGCTCCGCGTTGGAATCCGGTAAACGGGGAACGGGTGCGCTCCGCCGGCATCCCGCGTCGCGCCCGGCATGCTGCAAAATATGCTATAATATCCGTCGATGAAAGAATTTCGGAAGGTGGCGGTATTGATGGGCGGGACGTCGAACGAACGCGAGGTTTCCCTCGTGAGCGGGAAAAACGTCGCGGACGCCCTCGAAAGCCTTGAAAAATACGATGTTTCGCGCGTCACGCTGGATGCAGACAATATCGACGCGCTGCCGGACGGCATGGACGCCGTCTATATCGCGCTGCATGGCGGCTGGGGGGAGTCCGGAGGCGTGCAGGCGGCTTTGGACAAGCGCAAAATCCCGTACACCGGGCCGGGCGCCGAGGCCTCGCGCATCGCGATGGACAAGGTGAAGACGAAACTCGTGCTCGAAATGAAAGGCGTGCCGACGGCGAAGTGGACATTGGCGTCGGCCGGCGCGGAAGCTTCGCCGCTGCCGCTTCCCGTTGTGGTCAAGCCGCCTTGCGACGGCTCGTCGGTCGGCATCGGCAAGGTCTCCACGGCGGCGGAATGGCCCGGCGCGCTCGCATGCGCGCTCGCCGCGCAAGGCGGCAAGGGCGAAGTCCTCGTCGAGGAATACATCCCCGGGCGGGAAATGACGGTGGGGATTATCGACGGCGAGCCGCTAGACGTCGTGGAGATAATCGCCAAGGGCGGGTGGTACGGCTATGAAGAGAAGTACAATTCCGAAGAGACTCGCTATCCGTTCTTCGACGACGAGCCGCTCGCGGGAAAATTGAAAGAGACGGCGCTCGCGGCGTGGAAGGCTCTCGGCTGCCGCGGCGTCGCGCGTGTGGATTTCCGCGTTTCGCCGCTTGGCAGGATATACGTGCTGGAGCTGAACACGTCGCCGGGGTTCACGGCGCATTCTCTCGTCCCGCGCGCGGGAATGCGCGGCGGCCGCTCGTTTGCGCAGGTCTGCGAAAGAATACTTTCCGCGGCGACTTTCGGGTGACGGCCGCGCGCACGGCGGAAAAGGCGGCTTCACGAATCAACCAACCATAGACAGGCTTTTCAGACATTGCGAAAGAACATACGCAGAAAATCGTTGCTCCACGCCGCATTGAGGGCGAATCGCGCCGACGACGGCACGACGGCGAAAATCGTCGCCGGCGTCGCGCTCGTCGTCCTCGGCGTGGCGCTGGCGGCGGGCGCCGCGGCCGGCGTGAGCAGCATGCACGCGACGTGGAAGGAGCAGTGCGTCCTGCGCGACGTCGCGCGCCAGGTTTCCGTGGATACCGGCAGCCATGTCAAGCGCAGCGTCATACTCGAAGGTTTCGGCCTGAAGGAGGGCGCCAATCTCGAAGAGATAGACTTCGCGGCCAGGCGCGCGGAGCTTCTGCGCAAGGTGCCGAACATCCGTTCGCTGACGGTCAAGCGCATCCTGCCGGACTGCGTGGAAATCTCCGTGATCGAGCGCGAGCCGGTCGCGAAGCTCGAGCTGAAAGGCTCGAAGCATCCATCGGGGCTGGTCGTCGATTCCGAGGGTGTTGTGTTCCGCAGGCGCGGCGGCGCTACCGATCTCCTGCCGAAGATCGTGGAAGCGCGCCAGCCCGGCACGCCGCCCGGAAAGGCTCTCGAAGGGAATGCGCGCTCGGCGCTCGAGCTGATCATGCTTTCCTCCGAAGAGGAGTTCGCGGGGCTGGGGATAATCGCCGTCGATCTTTCGCAGAAGGACTATCTCCTCGCGGTGCTGGGCAACTACCAGCGCGCGAAGATCGCCTGGGAAGGCATGGAGCATCCCGACGTCCTCTCAAGACGGAACATGCGCGAGCGCGTCGCCGTCCTGCGCAGCGCGGTGCTTACGGGCGTGGCGACGCGCGCGAAGATCTGGAATGCCACGCAACCCGGCCACATAACCGCGGATACGAAGGAGCCTATACCATGAGCACCATACACGCCGCGCTGGAGATCGGCACGACGCGCACCGTGCTGGCGATCGGCGAAGCGCAGGGCGCGAGCGGGCGCCTGCGCATAACATGCCGCGCCAGCATCGCCTCGGCAGGCGTGAAGAAAAGCCAGATCTACAATATCGCCCAGGCTTCGCAGTCTGTCAGAAGCGTATTGAAGGAAATCGAGCGCAAGCAGCTCGAGAGCGGCACCGCGATAACGATAAACAACGCCTTCCTCGTCGTCAACGGCCGCCACGTCGCCGCAGACCGCTTCCAAGGCACCGCGCAGATCGCGCGCCGCAAGGTTTCCGTCGATGACATGGAGGAAGCGCAGCGCACGGCGCGCGCGATGACGCTTCCCAAGGATCGCGAAATCCTCGATATCGTCGAAGGCGACTATTCCGTGGACGGCTACGGCGGCACGCGCTCTCCCGAGGGGCTTTCCGGCAGAGTGCTCAGGCTCGACGCCATACACATCCACGCCGACGCCAACAGAATCAACGATGCCCGCACGGCGGCCGGCGAGGCGCGGCTCGATCTGCGCGATCCTCTTTTCGCCGCGACATGCGCGGCCGATGCCGTGCTGGACGAATCGGAAAAGCGCGACGGCACGATGGTGCTGGATCTCGGCGGCGGCTGCACGGGCTACGCCATTTACGCGGGCGGAACGCTGGTCGCCACCGGCGTGATCGGCGTCGGCGGCGACCATATTTCCAACGACATCGCCTGCGCCTTCCAGACGACGCAAGCGCAGGCGGACGAGCTTAAGCTCGCCGAGGCTTCCGCCATCGTCGGCGCGGACGCGGAGGCTTCGCCGCGCGTGCAGGTCGGCGGCGCTTCCCCGCTGATGGAGCAGCGCACGATCTCCAGGCACGCGCTGGATACGGTCGTGAACGCGAGGTGCCGCGAGCTTTGCGCGATCTTGCGCGAGACGCTGGACGAGAACGGCCTTCTGCATCGCCTGCACGGCGGCATCGTGCTGACGGGCGGCGGCGCGGCGATGCGTTCGCTGCCCGCTCTCGTGACGCGGGAGTTCGGCGCCGGCGTCCGTTTCGGTGTGCCCGTCGCCGTGGACGGCCTCGAGGACGAGGCGCATCCGGAAGCGTACGCCGCGATCGCCGGAGCGCTGATGTACGCCCACCGGAACTACGAAGAGAAGAGTCTCATACAGACGCTGTTCGGCGGCTTCAAATGACGCGGCGCGAGCGGCCGGCGCAGCGGAATCCGCGCCACGCGGAAAGCCGCCGCCCGCCAGCCCCCCTCCGCGGCCGGAGAGCGCCAGAACGGCTACACAGGCGAATTCAAGATGAAAAACACATGCGAAAACATGCTGCTCGTCGGCGTCGGCGGCACCGGATGCGCGATGGCGCGCGCCGTCGATGGCGCGCTTGGCGGCGTTCGCCACCTGCTTGTCGATACCGACGCTTCTTCGCTGGAGGGCGCGCCTTGCAGCCTCTTGCTGGGCGCTGAGCGCCTAGGCGGGCGCGGCACCGGAGGCGAAATCGTCTCCGCGCGCCTGGCGGCCGAGGATTCCGCGGCGAAGTTCGACGAGTTCATAACGGGCGTGCGCATCGCCGTCATCGCCGCGGCGCTCGGCGGCGGCACCGGCGGCGGCGCAACGCTGGAGCTGGCGCGCCTCCTCGCCGCCCGCGGCATCGCCGTCATCGTTTTCGCCACCATGCCGTATGCGTTCGAAGGGGAGGCGCGGCAGCGCAGCGCGCGCGGCATCGCTCCGATGATCGCCGCCGTCGCCGGCGCGTCTTTCTTCGTCCCTCTCGACGAGCTCGCGGGCGGCTGCGATGAAATGGCCGCCGCAATGGAGATCGGCCGCGAGCGCATGGGCGCGGCGATCGCGCTTTTCTGGCGGATAGTTGCTACGCCGGGATACATAAGGCTCGACGTCGAGCGTCTCAGGCACATCGTGCAGGGCGCAGGGCGCGGGCGCTTCGCCGTCGTCAAGATGCGCGGCCCGAAGCGCGCGGAGCTTGCGCTCGCCAGTCTGGCGTCCACGCCTTTGCTTGTCGAGGGCACGAACGCCGTGCGCTTCATCCTCTGCGGAATTCTCGCGGGCGACGACCTGCGGCTTTCGGAAATCGCTCTTGTCGCCGACGGCTTGAAATGCGGTTTCGGCGGCGGGAAGAGCGAATTCGAGCTTGCCACGGTTAACGACGAGAAGGCGTTTTCCGGGGATTTCTGCGTCGTCGCCATGATGTTCGAGCAGCCTTCGCGCACTGACGAAGCGGCGAAGCCGCGTGTGCCGCGCAAAGGCAAGGTGTCGGCGGGCAGGCGCGCGCTGATGGTGGATACGCGCTTCAAGAATGTCGAGCCGACGATTTGGAACGATCAGGATCTGGATGTTCCCGCGTTCCTCCGCCAGAATATCACGCTGGAGTTTTAAGGCGCCGCCGCACGGCGGCGCGCGAATCTGCAACGCTTCCCGAGTCCCAGCCATGATGCGCGACGGCCATGTCAGAGTCTTGCCGGTGCATGTCGCGAACAAAATCGCGGCAGGCGAAGTCGTGGAGCGCCCGTCTTCCGTCGTCAAGGAACTCGTCGAGAACGCCATAGACGCGGGCGCGAAGACGATAAAGATTTCCATCGTCCAAGGCGGCAGGAAGTATATCGCCGTGCAGGACGACGGATGCGGAATGACGCGCGACGACGCCGTGCTGTGCCTGGAGAGGCAGGCGACTTCGAAAATCTCCGATGTCGATGACATCGAAGAGATCGACACTCTCGGCTTCCGCGGCGAGGCCATCCCTTCGATCGCCTCCGTATCGCGGTTTTCGCTCGTCACGCGGCGGCGCGACGCCGACGAAGGCACGTGCGTCGAAGTCAATGCCGGCACGCTGGCATGCGTGCGCGCCGCTGGCTGCCCGCCCGGCACCCTTGTCGAGGTCCGCGATCTTTTCTGCAACGTGCCGGCGCGCAGGAAATTCCTGAAGACGGCCGTCACGGAAGAAGGGCACGTGAAGGCGATCTTCACGGTGAATGCGCTCGCACATCCCGCGATAGCGCTCGCGCTTTCCGTGGACGGAAGGGAGATATACAAGCTCGCGGCGGCGGCGTCGCCGCTCGTGCGCATCCGCGAACTCTTCGGCGCGGCGTTCGCCGAGGCGCTCGCCACCGTGGATTATATCGCCGACAAGGCCGCCGTGAGCGGATTTATCGAACGTCCCAACCGCAGCTTCCCCACGCGCCGCGATCAATATATATTCATAAACGGCCGCCCCGCCAGCGCGCCGTGCGTCGCGCAGGCGCTTCGCGACGCCTACCCGCGTGGCGATGCGCAGGCGCGCCCGGCCGCGATCCTTTTCATCTCCGTGCCGCCGCGCGATCTCGATGTAAACGTCCATCCGACGAAGCATGAAGTCAGATTCCGCGATACCGTCGCCGTGCGCCATGCGATTGCCAAGGCGATCTCCGCAGCGATAGGCGTGGAAAGCGCCGCCAATGACCCCTCGAACGAGACGCACCACGCACCGCCAGCGCCCGCGCCTTCGCCTGCCGCGCCAGCGCCCGCGCCAGCGCCAGCGCCTTCGCCCGCGCCTGTGCTTTCGCCTGCGTCTGCGCCTGCGGCGCGGCCCGCAATGGCCGCGCCGTCGGTGCCGCGCGCGGCGGCGCCCACGCAAGCCGCCGGCGCGGAGAGTGTTCCGGTATGGCGGCCATCTCGCGAAGGCGACGGCGGGAGCGCGAGAATACAATCCGCGCCGATCGTGCAGAATCTGCCGCTCGCGTCGGCGTCCGGGATGAAGGCGCAGCCATGGACGCGCTTCCGCTATCTTTGCACGACGGAGCCGGGATACATATTGATCGAGACCGATTCCGGGATCGTGACGATCAACCCCGCGGCCGCGCGCGAGCGCATCGCATTCGAGCGCCTGCTCGCCGCCGGCGCCAGGGACGAAGTCCAGGAGTTCTTGATTCCCGAGACCGTGCAGCTGCCGCCGGCGGCCGCCCATCGCATCGTCGCTTTCATGGATGTCATCGCGGAGATGGGCTTCCGCCTGGAGGAGTTCGGGCAAGGCGTTTTCAAGGTGGAAGCCGTCCCGCGCATACTGGGCAAGATTCCGCCCGCCGATATTCTCGCGACGGTCGCAGACGCCCTCGCGCAGAATTCTTCCTCGCGCGCGGGCGCGAAATGGCGCGAGGATATCGTCGCGAAGTCGATCGCGCGCGCCTGCGCCGGCGAGGAACAGGGCCTTGATGCGCATGCGGCGACCGCCCTTGTCAATGAACTCGTCGCATGCCGCATGCCGTACGTGACGCCGCGCGGCCGCAATATCATGATCTTCACGTCGTTCCGCGAGCTGGACAGGAAGTTCGGGCGCATCTGACGCGCCAGCGCCCGCCTGCTTCGCCCCGGCGCAGGTTTTTTTGGTATAATACCCGCTACATTGCAGAATTAAGATTTTGAAAGGAGACCAATCCCGATGAAAGGCTGGAAAGTGTTGGCGTCGCTGGCGGCAGTGTGCATGCACGCGGCGGTTTGTACTGGCGCGCCGGAGGTTTTGTGGCGCAACGGCATGGATGGCATCGCCTCCTACCGGATACCGGCGCTCTGCGCCGCTCCGAACGGCGATCTCGTCGCGGCTTGCGACGCGCGCAGCAAGAATGCCGGCGATTTGAACGTCTTCCAGCCCATCAACATCTCCATACGCCGCTCGACCGACGACGGCAAGACGTGGACGAAGGCCGTGAACTCTTGGACTTGGCGGTGGGACGACGCGGAGAAGTGGGCGGGCAGCGACCCTTCGCTCGTGGTGGACCGCCAGGCAGGCAAGATATTCCTTTTCTACAACGTCTGGAAGTGGGAAGACACGAAGAACTGGGATCGCAACATCTACCGCTTCTACGTGCAGGAATCTTCCGACAACGGTGTCACGTGGTCGAAGCCGCGCGATATTTCCAAGGACATCGCGTTCCCCGAATGGCCATTCGGGAAGGCGCGCAACGCCGGCGGCTTCATCTTCATTTCGTCCGGCTCCGGAATCCAGACGAAGGACGGCACGCTTCTCCATACGATCGTGCATGTCGGCGACGGCAACGCGCTTTTCGGTTCGGAAGACCACGGCAAGACGTGGAAGGCGATAGGCAAGCCGGTTAAAAACGGCGATGAATGCAAAGTCGTGGAACTTGGCGACGGCGCGTGGATGATAAATTCCCGCTGGAGGGGCGGCGGCCGCCAGATCCACGTCTCGCGCGATCGCGGCCGCACGTGGGAGTCGCGCTACGATGCGAATCTCGCCGATCCGCAGTGCAATGCGCAGATAATGCGCTGCGGCAAGGTGCTGCTGTTCTCCAACTGCAAGAGTCCGTCGCGCCGCGCCTGCCTGCATGTGCGCGCGTCGCTCGACGACGGCGCCACGTGGGGAGAGGGCGTGTGCGTCTGCCCGGAGGGCGCGGCGTATTCCGACATGGCCATGCTGAAGAATGGCGACATCGGCGTGCTCTACGAAGGCGCCGGCTACGCGACGGTGAATTTCACCGTCGTGCCGCGCGCGGACGTCGTGCGCGAATTCAAGAAGTAGCTCGCATGGCGCCGCCGGAGGATATTTCACAAACAAGCAGGGAAGGAAAGGGATTATGAAGAGAGCAATAGCCGTATTGGCACTCGCCGCCGCCGCGAACTGCATGGCGGCTTCGCCTATCGCCGTCGATTGGTCCGCCGGCGCCGAGACAATGCCGCTGAAAGTCGCCAGACCCTACGGCGGCTTCGCGGGCGACGCATTCATCGTCGCCGGCGGCAGCGATTACGTCGCCGGGCGCAAGACCTACTCGAACGCCATCGTCGTGCGCACGGCGCAAGGCGAGTGGAAGCGCGCCGGCGAACTGCCAGAGCCTGTCGCCGAGGGCGTGAGCGTCTCCGTCTCGAAAGGGTTGTTCTGCGCAGGCGGCACCGATGGCGACAGGAAGTTTTCCGACGCCTTCATACTTTCCGTGGATGCGGCCGCGGCCGCGCCGGCGGTCGTGCGCGAAGGCCTCCCGCCTGTCCCGGAGCCGGTGGCCATGGCCGCCGCCGCCGCCGATGGCGACACCGTCTATATCGTCGCCGCGAAGAACGTCTATCGCCTCGCGCCCGGCGAGAAGGAGTGGGCGAAGATCGCGGAAATCCCCGGCCCTGCGCGCGAGCAGCATGTCGCCGCGATACAGAATGCCGACCAGAAGGAAAAGCGCCTCGTCATCTACGGCGGCTATGATGCCGCGACGCATGCGCCGCTTTCCGACGGCTTCGGCTATTCGCTCGCGTCCGGCGAATGGAAGAAGCTCGCTCCGCTTCCCGAAGGCGTGACGACGATCGGCGCGGCTTTCCTGCCTAGCGGCCATCAGCACCTCATCCTCGTCGGCGGTTTCGGCGCGAAGGGCTGGATCGCCCGCGTCACAGGCCAGACGAAGGAGATACATCCCGACATTCTCGGCTGGCAGCGCAAGCTCTTCGCCTACAACGCCGTCATCGACGCTTGGTGCGAATACGGCGGGCTTTCCAAGGAGGATTCGCCGCGCTGCGGCGCCGCCGTCGGCTTGAAGACCGGCAAGACGCCGGATAAATACACGCTCGTCATCGCTGGCGGCGAGATCGCCCCCACCGTGCGCACCGCCGCAGTCTCGACGGCCACCTTCCGCAAGGTCGGCAAATTCGGCGCCACCGCATGGGCGGTCGTCGGCGTCTATGCGCTTTTGATGGCCGGCATGGCCTGCTTCTTCATCTTCAAGAAGAAGGACGAGAACGACTACTTCCGCGGCGGCAACCGCATCCCGTGGTACGTGGCGGGCATGTCGATCTTCGCGACGATGCTTTCCTCCATCACGTTCATCGCGATTCCCACGCAGGCGTATTTGCAGGACTGGCGCTACTTCGTGATGGCGTTTTTCATCATCGGCATGGCGCCTGTGGCGATACGCTACTATCTGCCGTTTTTCTGCCGCCTCGGCATCACCTCCGCATATGAATACCTCGAAAAGCGCTTCAACCTCGGCGTGCGCCTCTTCGGCTCGGCCGCTTTCGTCGTGTTCATGGTCTGCCGCGTCGCCGTCGTCACGCTCCTTCCGGCGATCGCCCTGAACGCCGTGACGGGGATTTCCATCGATGCGTGCATTCTCATCTGCGGCATCCTCACGATGATATACTGCTCGCTCGGCGGCCTCGAGGCCGTGATCTGGTCGGACTTCGTGCAGGGCATAGTCCTCATGGGCGGCGCCGTCTCCGTCCTCGTCATCCTCATTCTCAAGACCGGCGGCGCCGGCGAACACGTCTCGACGTTCTGGAGCGTCGCCGAAACCTACGGCAAGAACAGGATGTGGGATTTCCGCCTTGTGCTCACGCAGCCCGTCTTCTGGGTCGTCGCCGTGCAGGGCCTCATCTCCAA
>DEWI01000033.1:0-7068 GCA_002363575.1 Verrucomicrobia bacterium UBA3214
TTCGACGATTCCATGGACGTTCACGAACAACGGAACCGACTATACCGTCACGGAGATTGCCGCCGCGGCGTTCGCCACGCGCGCTAACCTCGTCGGTACTCTGCGTTTCCCCGAAACAGTCAAAGTGGTGGGCGAACGCGCATTCCAAAAATGCAACGGGCTTACGGCGTTGACGTCGCTCGGCGGCGTGACGAATCTCAACTCTTATGCGTTCAACGAATGCGACAATCTCGGAGGCTTTTTCCCGGACATTGCGAGAGTTTCGGTATTCGGCGGCGGTCCGTTCCAGTATGCGGGGCGAAACGGCGGGATGACGGGGACGGTGCGGCTCAACAAAAACGCGACCGCCGTTTCAACGAGAATGTTTGCCGGAACGTACTTGACCGGTACGATTCTGATCCCTTCTAACGTCACGTCCATCAGAGACCTCGCCTTCAACGAAGCGAAGCTGCTCAAGGGCGCGTGGATAGCGGGCCTGCCGTATGTCTCATCCGGTACGCAGCCCCAGACGGGGGTGTATTTGACAAATGTTTTCCGCTACAACAATGCGAACGAGTTGACCGTGTTCGGCCCCAACACGAGGCCGACAAACGATTCGACATTGACGGGCCAGTGGCAGAACTTCGGCAAGGATGTCAACGGCGTGGTGCTTCTGCCGAAAAACGGCAAATGGGACGGCTTTACGCTCAACTCGCCGAATGCGACGGTCGATTTCTACGAGTTCGCGATGGAGCTTGACGAGGACAGAGGGCTTGTGAAAATCAAGGCGACGACGGAAGACCAGCTCTACCAGGCGCTCAAATACGCGCCGAAGTTCAAGAGCGTCTTCGGTTTCGACACGAAGATCACGACGCCTGCGGCCGTGACGTTTGCGAGCGGCAAGATTACGCGCGAGCTGGTCGATGCCGCGAACGCCACGTTCGATGCGCTGAAATTCTCCGTCAAGACGCAGACCGAGCTGAACGCGCTTCTCGCCGCGATTCCCGCGACGGAGGCGATCGCGATAGATACCGACGGCGCCACGGAAGACATGGCGCTTGACACGCTCGACCGTGAAGTCTATGTGCGCCTGCCGTATGGCTGGAAATACCAGTTCAAGCGCAACGGGCTTATAATCCTCTTCAGATAAAGGCGAGTGCAAAACTTCTTCAAACGGGATTTGCCAGTCGCCGGGAACCAGAAGCCTTTCGACAGTGCAAATCCTGTTTGCGGAACGCTCGCGCTCGCGGGCGCAAAAGAGAAAAGACGCAAGAGCAGATGACGACAAGACGCGAATTCCTGAAAGGGATGGGCGCGCTCGGAGCGTTCGGCGCGTCGGGCGCCGGGCGCTTTCTCCTGGCCGCCGGAGATTTGCTGAACGCCGCGGGGAAGCCGCGCCTGAAATTCGGCGTCGTTTCGGATCTGCACATCGTCCGCTCCGGGCTTGATGAAAAGCTCGCGGCCGAAGGCAACGCGCTAACGTTCATCCGCGCGCTCGAATGGTTCCGTTCGCAAAACGTCGATGCCGTCGCAATCACCGGCGACATGGCGGACCACGGAAACGACGTGAACCTCATGGCCGTCGCCGATGCGTGGTATTCCGTCTTCCCGGAAGACAGATACCCGGACGGCAGGCGCGTGGAGAAGCTCTTCATCACCGGCAATCACGATTGGTGCGGCGACGTCGATGCGCACAACGAAAAACTCTGGCCTGCGAAAGACGAAAGGGCAGGCCACATCCTGCAGGCGGACATGGCGCGCTGGTGGGAAAAGGCTTTCCACGAAGCATACCTGCCCGTCTGGAGAAAGGACGTAAACGGCTTCACGTTCGTCGGCTGCCACTGGGACGCATCCGGCGGCGCGTATCCTTTCGCCAGGATAAAGGAATGGATGGACGCGAACGCGCGCTCGCTCGATCCGTCGCAGCCCTTTTTCTATCTTCAGCATCCGCACCTGAAAGACACGTGCTACGGCCCGTGGGCCTGGGGGCGCGACAAGGGCATTGCGACGAAGACGCTCGCCGCGTTCCCCAACGCGATCGCGCTTTCCGGGCATTCGCACTATCCGCTCACGGACGAGCGCTCGATATGGCAGGGCGCCTTCACGTCCGTAGGCTGCGCTTCGCTCAGATACGCCAACACGAATTACAGCGAATTCCCCGACGGACTCGAAAACTGGTCTGGCGGCGGCGGACGCGAAGGCTGGAAGCTCAACGGCGGGAAGTTCCTCAAAAAGCTCTACACGGGCGACGCCAGGCACGGAATGCTGTGGAGCGTTTACGACGACGCGATAATCGTGCGCAAGCGCGAATTTCTTTCTTCTTCGCAACTCGGCGCCGACTGGGTGATCCCGCTTCCAGCGGCGAAGGAGAAGCCGTTCGCGTTCGCCGCGCGCGCGAAGGCGCTCCGCGCACCGCAATTCGCGCCGGACGCCGCGCTCTCGATCGAAAGAATCAAAGCGAAGAATCGCGGCGGGCGCGAACGGAACGGTCCCGGCGTCGTGAAGGCGGTGCTGCAGGATGCCGTGCGCGTGACCGCGCCTGCCGTGGAGAAGGACGAGCTGGCGCGCGCCTACTGCTACGAATTCACCGCCGTTCTCGCCGGCGGCGAAAAGATTTTGAAACGTGTGGCGCCGCCATCCTACCACCACTCGACGGCGAACTGGCGAAAGATGAAAGAGCCTGCCAGCTGCATATTCGGCCTCGCGGAACTCGGCGGCGGGCAAATCCGTTTCGAAGCCGCCGCCGCCAATTCCTTCGGCGCGAAAAGCAGAACGCTTTCCGCCGCTTTCCAGATTTGATCCTCCACCGGAGAAACACAAGCCCGATGAAAAACCGTCTGTTGTTCGCATATGCTTTTGCCGTCCTGTGCGCCCAAGGCGCGATAGAACCGCTCTCTCCCGACGGCGGCGAGGAAGTCGCCATGCGCCCGGCCTCGCAAGCGGAATTGTTCAATCTGCACACCCAGAGCGAACGCAAGAAAAAGGGCCGCGAATACAAGAAAGCGCGCACCGGCCTTTGGAAGGCCAACAACCCCGTAGTTTTCGAATGGCGCGCGGACGCCGGCGAAACCGGCCCGTGGAAAGTCACGCTCTCGCTGCGGAAAGATTTTTCGCGCCCGCTCGAATTCCAGCTCGGCAAGACCGATCTCATGGCCGTGAAAGAGGAAAAGACCGGCGACGGCGCCGTCATCTACCGCTTCGAAAACCGCTTTGCAAATCTCCTTCTCGGCCGCGAGTATTTCTGGAAGGTGAAAGGATTCGCAAAAGACGGCAAGACGCTCGTCGAATCCGCCGCGGGCAGATTCAAGACCGCGCTCGAGCCGCCGCGATGGATCGCTCTCGAGGGCCGCGTGAAGAACATGCGCGATCTCGGAGGCTGGCCGGCAGAGAACGGTTGCCGCGTGCGCCAGGGCATGGTCTATCGTTCGCAAGGCTTGAACGACAACAGCGCGCTCGGCGACACGCCGGGACGCAACCGCCTGACGGTCGAAGACGCGCGCTATCTTAAAGACGTTCTCGGCATCAAGACGGAACTCGATCTTCGAAAGCCCTTCGAGACCGCGTCGGCTGGAGCATCGCCCATCGGCGGCGGCGTGCGCTGCATCGAGCGCAAGAGCGCGAGCTACGCCACGATATTCAAAGGCGAGCACAAGAAGACCATGGGCCGGAACATCAAAGTCTTCGCCGACATATCGAACTACCCGGTCGTCTTCCACTGCATCGACGGCGCCGACCGCACAGGCTCGCTTTCGTACATCCTGCTGGGCCTGCTGGGCGTGGAGAAAGAGAATCTGGAAAAGGAATGGGAGAGCACCTTCTACCCGTCTATCCCCACGCCGGACGTCGGCAGCGACGGCAAGCGCTACTGGAAAGGCACGGCGTACTTCGACGAAGGGCTGGCCAAATACGGCGACGAATCCACGCCGCTCGCAACGAAGATCGAACGCTACCTCCTCGATTGCGGCGTCACCGCCGAAGAGATTGCGCGCATCCGCTCCATCATGCTCGAAGGCCGCACGGCGGAGCGCCCGGTGCCGAGGCCCGCGCTCGCCAAGCGCCTTGCCGCCGATGAAGAGATAATCGCCCTCGTCCACTGGGGCCCGGATACGTACATGGATCGCGAGTGGGGATACGGCGACGAAGATCCCGCGATCGTCGATCCGGACAGATTCGACGCCGGGCAGATCGTCGGCGCATGCAAGGCCGGCGGCGCATGCGGCATAGTTCTCGTCGCCAAGCACCACGACGGCTTCTGCCTGTGGCCGACGAAGACGACCGCGCACAACATTTCCAAATCCCCGTTCCGCGGCGGCAAGGGCGACTATGTAAAAGAGATAGAGCAGGCATGCCGCAAGGCGGGGCTGAAATTCGGCGTGTACGTTTCGCCGTGGGATCGCAACAACGGCGACTACGCAAAGGAGAAATACGTCGAAATCTACCACGAACAGCTGCGCGAACTCCTCTCGGGCGACTACGGAGACATTTTCGAAGTGTGGTTCGACGGCGCAAACGGCGGCGACGGCTGGTACGGCGGCGCGAAAGAGAAGCGCCGCATCCCGCCCGGCTACTACCGCTTCGACGAAGTCTTCCGCTACGTGCGCGAAAAACATCCCGGCGCCGTGATCTTCTGCGGCGAAGAAGCCGCCGGCGATTTGCGCTGGCCGGGCAACGAGCGCGGGCACGTCGAGCCGGATTCGCGCGCCACGCAGACCATCGACAAATTCGGCCAGGGCAGGGCGGCGCTGTTCAGAATGATCGAAGCCGACTTCCCGCTGCGCAAAGGATGGATTTGGCACGAAAAGGATCGCGGCAAATCCAAGAGCGCGGCGTACCTGATGAAGATCTATCTCCGCACCGTCGGCAACGGGACGGTCATGAACATAGGTGTCGCGCCCGACAAGAACGGCCTCGTGGACGAAGAAGACCTCCGCTCGCTCGCCGGCTTCAAAACCATCAAAGACGCCTTCTTCGCACACGAAGTCGCCGAAAGCGGCAAGCCCTTCAATGTGGTCGTAATGCGCGAAGACCTTTCCGCCGGCGAGCAGGTCGATGGATGGGAATTCCTCGCCGACGGCAAGCCGATACTCTCCGGCAAGGCCATAGGCAACAAGCGCATACGCATCCTCGAAAACGAAATCGCGCCGCAGAAGTGCGAAATCAAAATCACCGCGTCTGGCGGCAACGTGCGCGGGGTGTCGTTCAAACTCTACCGCGCCGATCCGGAGCTTGTCAAACTCGTCCTCGAGTCTTCGACGTCATCGGGAGAAACAGATACGGCCAAGTGGATGAAAGCCGCCGGCGGGATAGATTGATCTCGATTCTTCTCGCATCCAGGCGGCGAAAGGGGCTTTCCTGCCGGTGGCGGGAAAGAGATTTCACGGAACGCCAGCGAAGGCGGCGCGAGAAGCCAAGGAACGTCCAGAACGCCGCCGGCCGCCTTGTATTCATAGAGCTGAATGCCGGGATCGGACGTCGAGACGGCAGGCTTTTTCACGCGCGCGACTTGCGAATCGAAGACCGCGGCGACATTCTGCACCGCGTAGCAGGCGCGCTTTATCCTCGTCACGTCGTTCGACGCATTCGTGCGCAGAAGCCCTTTCCTGTTGGCGAAGATCGCGGGATAGGTCGGCTGGCGGTATTGTATATCGACGATCCCGAACACCGAAGATTCCACATTGTGCCCGAGATCCCCCCTGCAACCGGCGCATATTCCACTTCGCCTGCAAATATTCGCTCCACGGCGCGAAGTGAGCATGACAAAACCGCAACATTCAATTTTTCCTTCGAGGCGCGCGGAGGGGCATTGACCGGCGGGAAAAATTTATGGTATAATACGCGCCGTCATGGGCAAGAAGTTTTTTGCAAAGGGTTTCTGGTGGCGTGGAGAGGCCGGTTCCTCTCGCGCATGATACCGTTTGCATGAAACGGATGCGGCACAAGGGCGGACCGGTTCCAGCGGGAACGGTTCGCCCTTTCGCTTTTCAGGTCCAATCCATCTCCAGTCCACCAATGATACGAACAAAATGAAAAACCAGATAGACATACTGGCGGAACTCGCGGCGCGGCGCGCCGCAGATGCGCGCGAGCGCGAAACGCACGCGAGCGCGGCGGCCGTGGAAAAGCGCGCGCTCGCCGCGCCGCGCGCGAAGGACTTCGAAGCCGCGCTGCGCCGCGACGGCGTGAATGTGATCGCGGAGCTGAAGAAGGCCAGCCCCAGCGAAGGCTTGATACGCGAAGACTTCCGGCACCGCGAACTCGCCGCAGAACTGGCCGCGGCCGGCGCGGCGGCGCTTTCCGTGCTTTGCGAGCCCCACCGCTTCCTGGGCGCGGAAGAGTATCTGCGCGAAGTTCGCGAGACCGTCGCCTTGCCCATCCTCTACAAGGATTTCATTTCCACCCGCTACCAGATAGCGGAGGCGCGCGCGGCCGGCGCGGACGCAGTGCTGCTCATCGCCGCAATTCTCGACGATGCGGCGCTCGCGGCGCTTCGCGACTATGCGCATTCGCTCGGAATGTGCGCGCTCGTCGAGACTCACGACGAAACGGAAATCGCGCGCGCGGCGGCGCTGGGCTGCCGCGTCATCGGCGTGAACTGCCGCGATTTGCGTTCCTTCGCCACGGACGCGGCGCTTTTCCAGACGCTAATCGCGAAAATCCCGCCCGGGTGCGTGCGCGTCGCGGAATCCGGTCTGCACAGCGCAGGCGCCATCGCAGCGGCGCGCGCCGCCGGCGCCGGCGCCTTCCTCGTCGGCACGGCGCTGATGCGCGCGCCGTCGCCCGGCGCGAAGCTTCGCGAATTCATCGAAGGCGCCGGCGCTGTCGCCGCCGCCGCGAAAGCGTGAAACGTTTTGCCAATTCCCACGGAAACAAAAATCAACACATCATGGACGATACGCATTATGGAATCTACGGCGGCCAGTACGTCGCCGAAACGCTGATGGGCCCGCTGAACGAACTTTCGGCGGCATACGAAGAGGCGAAAGCCGATCCCGCATTCCGGCAGGAGTTCGAAGCGCTGCTGCGCGACTACGTGGGGCGCGAAAGCCCCGTCACCGTCGCGCGCCGCCTCACAGAACGCCTCGGCGGCGC
>DEWI01000033.1:7182-14120 GCA_002363575.1 Verrucomicrobia bacterium UBA3214
ACCATAGGGCAGGCGCTGCTCGCGCGCCGCATGGGCAAGAAGCGCCTCATCGCGGAGACGGGCGCGGGCATGCACGGCGTCGCGACCGCGACGGTGGCGGCGCTGCTCGGCATGCCTTGCGACGTCTATATGGGCGCGATCGACGTGGAGCGCCAGTCGCCGAACGTCGAGCGCATGCGCCTTCTCGGCGCGCGCGTCGTCGCCGTCGAAGAAGGCTCGGCCACGCTGAAAGACGCCATGAACGAAGCGCTGCGCGACTGGGTGGCGAATTGCGACGACACGTTCTACGTGATCGGCACGGTGGCGGGGCCGGCGCCATACCCGCGCATGGTGCGCGATTTCCAGTCGGTGATCGGGAAGGAGGCGCGGCGGCAGTGCCTGGCGAAATTCGGCCGCCTCCCCGACCAGGCGATCGCGTGCGTGGGCGGCGGCTCAAATGCGATGGGGCTTTTCGCCGGCTTCATCGACGATCCCGCCGTCAAGCTCGTGGGCGTAGAAGCCGGCGGCAAGGGCCTCGCGACGGGCGAACACGCCGCCTCCATTAACGGCGGGCGCGTCGGCGTACTGCATGGCGCGAAAACCATGCTTCTCCAGACCGCAGACGGCAACATCATCGACACGTATTCCGTCTCGGCCGGCCTGGACTACCCAGGCGTCGGCCCGGAACACTGCCATCTCGCCGATACGGGACGCGCCGAGTATTCCGTAATCGACGACGCAGAGGCCGTCGCGGCGTTCGACGCGCTCTGCCGCTACGAGGGCATAATCCCCGCGCTCGAATCCTCGCACGCGCTCGCGGAGGCGATCAAGCGTGCGCCTTCGCTGCCGAAAGACGCGCTCCTGCTCGTCAATCTCTCGGGTCGCGGCGACAAGGATATGGAGAACGTCAAGCGCTGGAAAGAACGCAATGCCGCGAACCTCCCCGAACCACTCTGAACGCGACGACTCCACAAAACGAAAATTCCCCATACCATGAAACGAATAACCGAAGCATTCCAGAAAGCGCGCTCCGAAGGACGCGGCGCTTTCATCGCCTATCTGACGATCGGCTTCCCGTCCATCGAAGCTTCAGAACGCGCGGCGGACGACCTCATCGCCGGCGGCGCCGACATCATCGAGCTTGGCGTCCCATTCTCCGATCCCTTCGCGGATGGCGGCGTGATACGCAAAGCCGCATACGAGGCCCTGCGCCAGGGCGTGACGCTGGACGACGTCCTCGCGACGGCGAAGCGCCTGCGCGCGCACCACGCCTCTACGGGGCTGGTGCTCTTCACGTACTACAACCTCGTATTCTCCAAGGGGCTGGAGGCTTTCGCCGACGCGGCCGCCGATGCCGACATAGACGCGGTGCTTTGCGTCGATCTGCCGCTGGAAGAGCGCGAGGAACTCCTCGCGGCGCTGCGCCCGCGCAACATCTCCTTCATTCCGCTCATCGCGCCGAATACGCCGATGGAACGCGTCGCGGCCAGCGCGCAAGGGCTGGACAACTCCTTCTTGTACGTAATCACCGTAAAAGGCATTACCGGCGAACGCAAGGAGCTTCCTCCAGACCTCACGGGACGGCTCGACGAAATCCGCAAATGCACTTCCCTGCCTATCGCCGCCGGCTTCGGCATCTCGACGAGAGAACAGGCCAAAACCGTTTGCGCGCATGCCGACGGCTTCGTCGTCGGCTCCGCAATCGTCAAACGCCTCGCTGAAGGCAAAAAGGCGGAACTCTAATCCCCCCGCCCCCAACCGGCATCCCATGCCGCAACGGGCCTCCCGAATATCCGGGAGGCTCGCCCTTTAGACTCCTAGGTTCCCAGGCTCTTAGACTCCTGGTATTCTAGACTTCTGGATCCCTAGGCTCCCGCGCGACCGCAAAGCCCCGACGGGGCGACACCTGTATCGCCCCGTCCGGGGCTTCTTGCCACCCCTTCTCGCGACTGGCGTCGCCACCAAAAGCGACTGGCGTCGCTTGCGAAAGCGACTGGGGTCGCCTGCAAAAGCGACTGGGGTCGCTTGCAAAAGCGACTGGGGTCGCTTGCAAAAGCGACTGGGGTCGCCGGCGAAGGCGACTGGAGTCGCCTGCAGAGGCGACCGGCGTCGGCGGCGGAGGCGACCCTAGTCGCAAAAGCAAACGCTCCGGGCCGTGAAGATTCACGACCCGGAGCGTAAATGCGCCGGCGAAGGAGCGCCCGGCGCGGCGCTTCAGCGCCGGTTAGAAGAAACCGAGGACAAGTCCCGAACCGGAACGCAAATAGCCGGCTTCGTCCTGACGGACCGGCTTGCCGTCGATATTGATGCGCGCGAGCGTGGCGGCATCAAGTCTTTCAACTACCTTGAGACCGGTGCGCGAAGCGCCGATGACATTCAGCACCGCACCTTCCGGAATGGAAACGCCGGCGAGAGCGAGCATGGCGTTTTCGCCGGCGGCGAGCGTGGACGTCGCCGTAAGCGAAAGCGTGCCCGCCACGTTGGACGTATCGGCGGCGAGCGCCAGCGTGCCGCCGTCGAGAGTGAATGAATGGCCAGGGACGGTTGCGCCGGAGATGCCGAGCAAAAGGGTGCCTTCGGCGATGTGCGTAGGCTCGGAGAGCGAGCGGAACGTGCCGTTCATCTGCATCGTGCCGGCGCCCTTCTTCACGATATGCGCGTAGGGCAAATCTGGGTATTCCTGGACATCGCCGTTCATCACGAAGTCCGCGCCGCCGCCCGCCACGGTATCGGAAACGTCGATTTCAAGGCCGTACGTGCCGGCGCCGGCAGCCTCGGTTCCGACCAGCCTCAGCGTCGAATCGCACACTGCCGCGCCCGTTCCGGATACGATCCACGAAGGATTCGCCGGATGGCGCCCGGGATTGCCGACCATGCAGGAATCGAAGCCGGCGATCACCGCGCCGTTCGCCAGCACCAGGTCGTTCAGGTATGCCTCGGCCGTCGCGACATTGCCGGACGCAAAGCGGGTATGCAGCGTGGCGCCATCGAGCGTGACGTCCTGGCCGGCGCAGCGGAACGCTTCCTTCACCGTCTGATAAAGGCGGCTGCCTGCGTTCATGACGATCGCGGCTTCGCCGTTTTGCAGGCCGTCCCAGTTGGAGGCGCTCTCCGGCTCGAGATACAGCCCGGTGTTGCCGCTCGCCGTCGTGGTTCCGGCGGGCAGGGCGTTTGCGTTCTGGACAAAGAATTCGAGCGGATGCGTCTGGGCGCCTTCGAGCGAGAACGAAGAATTCGCGAGCGTATTCGCGCCGGTCGCATATACAAACGCAACGGGTGTTGCCGTGTATGTCAGATCGTCGAGATTGAAGCGCTCCCCCTGTCCATCGCCAGTCGCCAAAGCACCGGGGCTCCACTCTCCTCCCGAAGGCGCGAGAGAGACGGCGACATCGCGAGGGAAAGTCTTCTTATTGTAATAGTCGTCGGCATTGCACGCCTCCCAGTTGGCCCAATGGGCATGCACGGCCGTCAAGGAAATATCGTCGCCGTCTTGAGCCAGCTTCACGTCCATGCACTGAAGCAAGTTGTCGCGCTTGCACTGAATCTGGAAAGCGGCCGTCGCGCCGTCGTTTTCGTAATCCACGACGACCCAATCCGTGCCGAACCACTTCACTCCGCCGAATTTCGCGCCGGTCACCGTGATCGCGGAGAGTCTGGCGTCTTCGATGATCTTCTTCGGCGTGCCGAGCACGGGGTAGATGTTTTCAAGCTTAACCGTCGTCGGCGCATCCTGCGCAAGCGTCTTGAACGTCACATCGACATTGCCGCCGGAAATCGCATTCAGCGTCGTGGCATCGTTCGCGATGAAAGTGAGTTTGCTCTTGAGCGACGCCTTCTTGCGCAGGAAGATACGCGTGACGGTGTTGCCGCCGGAGGCAGTGTAATCGCTCCCGTTTTCGTCGAAATCGTAGATGGTTCCTTTTGCGCTCTTGCCGAGGTCTTTGCTGTAGATGCGCTTGGCGCAGATATTGCCGCTTGCGTCTTCGTACAGCATCACCTTGGAGCAATAGCGCATCGCGACTTTTTCGACAAACTGCACGGAAAGCGTGTTTACCGTCTCGTCGAAATCCGTATTGTACGCACCAACATAATAAGACGACCCGGCGAACGTGCCAAGCCCGCCAAGGACTTCCAGATCCTCGACGTGCACCCCTTCGGAAGCCGGCAGCAAAACAACGCCGCCAGCCGAAATCGTCGCGTCTATGTCGTATGTATCCTGGCGCGGCCCGAATACGAGTTTGCCGATGCCGAAACCGGTGGCGGCGCCGCTTTCCGCGGAATAGATCGTCGCCTGCGAACGGGATCCTGTCTGCTCCGTTTCACGCCAGCCGTAGAACCTTACGCGATTCCACTTCCACGCCGAAAGGACCTGCGCTTCGACGTTGTTGCCGTTCTGCTTGAGCCTCATGCGAACGCAGTAAGAAAGCACCTTGCCATTGTCGCTGCCGTCTCCGCCGAAGCTGCCGTCCGCGCTCCAGCAAAAATTGACTTTCATTTCCGCCGAAGCCCCGGCACCCTTGCGCTCCACGTAAAACGGCAGCGCCTGCACTCCGGACAAATCCACCTCCGCGCGAAGCGGCGAAATCGTGTCGAGCCACGTGTTCTCGAATACGGTCGTGTAGCTGCTCGTCGTAAGCATCGTGCCGGTGTGCCACGTCTTCTCCCCGACGCCGAAAGCCGCCGCGCCGTCGAAAGAAACGGCATTGGAAACGACCGCCTCGCCATCGGCGCCCGTGACGATCTGCGCGCCGTCGGCGAACGGCAAGGCGTCGCCTCCCAGCGCGAGCGTCTCGCCGGCGGCGGGCATGAGCGCGAGCGCCGTTATCTTGTCCGCCGCGTCGTAAACGATCTGTACTTTCCCGTCCGCAAGCGACAGCGAAGCCGTTCCGGATGCCGGCGTCGCATATTCTACCGCTGTTTCCGTCGCAATGGCCGGCGCGCCGACTGCCAGCGCAATCGCCACCGCGAAGGCGGCTTTTGCCGTTGCCATTTGTGTATTCATTTCCGCTCCTTGCGAGTTTGCGTTTTGCTGATTGTCCAAAATCCCGATCCCGCATCTCCCGGCCTGTCGCGGCTTCGCGCGGCGCTCATTCCGTGCGCACGAGCCGCCAGACCTCTTCCATGCCGCCGGCGCGCACGGCGATAGTGTTTTCGCCGGGCGCGAGCGCGACATTCTCGAAGACGGCGCATTTCACGGAGTCCGGCGTCTTCGCGCCGGCCGGCGCGCCGTTGACTTCCAGCGAGACGTCGCCGGCGTTGGAAAACGCCACCACGTCCACCGCGCTCGCGGAAGCCGCGCGCATGCGCCTGCCGCAGAGATGGAGCATCGGCTGCGCGTTCCAGTTCGCCTTGTAGAAGAAGTACGCATCCTTCGGAACGACGCGGTCGCGCGTGACCAGCCCCTTGTCGTTGATGCCGGCGCGATCGCCCTCGCGCCGCGCGTCCGCCGCGAAGTCGAACATCGCCCAGACGAAAGACCCCCAGACGCGGGCATCGGCCAGTATGTCGCGATAGGCGGCGACGTGCACGCGCGTCTGCCACTCTTCCGGATGGAACGGACCGGACGGCTTGTGGCGGCGCGGCGGATTTTCGTGCTGGTGTATCGACGCGCCTGCGCCGTATTCGGAAAGCGCCAGCGTTGTCGCGGAGGGATTGGCGGCGAAATATCCGGAGATGCAATCCGCCATCGTCGCATCCTTGTACCAGCCGGGATAGATGTTCAAACAGGCGTTCGGTATGGATGCGTTGAGATCGGCGCGCCGCGGGAAACACGTCGCCGCCACGACCGGACGCGAAGGATCCAGCTCCGCAGCCAGCGCCGCCAGCACCGCCGACTCCGCCTCCCAATCGCCGGCCGCCGGCGCGTCGGCGCCCTTCACGCCGTTGTAGAGTTCGTTCCAGCATCCCCACCAGCAGACGCTGGGATGGTTGCGCTGCTGCGCGATCATCTCGCGCAGCATCTGCCGCGCGCGCTCGCGGAATGCGGCGCCGCCGATGCGGTTCACGACGGGTATTTCCGCCCAGACCATAATGCCCAGCGCGTCGCAGACGTCCAGAACGCCGCCGCTTTGCGGATAGTGGCAGAGGCGCACGGCGTCCGCGCCCATCGCCTTGACGAGGCGCATGTCGCGAAGATGCTGCGCATCCGTCATCGCCCACGCCTCCCCTTCGACATCCTGGTGGCGGTTGACGCCGCGCACCTTGCGCTTGACGCCGTTCAAGTAGAAGCCGTCGGCGCGCATTTCCGCCGTGCGGAAACCGAAAGGCTGCACGACGGTATCGGAAAAACCGTCCTTCTCCACCGTCACGCGGACGCGATACACCGCCGGCGTCTCCGGCGTCCACGCCACGGGATCGGCGACTTTCTTCGGCTCCCAGTCGAGCGTCGCGTCGCTCGCTCCGGATATATCGGCCTCCACGCGCACCGTGCCGTCCATCGATGGAAAGACGCGCACGCCGCAAGCGCCAAGGCGCGTGGGATCTATGCAGACAGGATCCGTCTCCAGCAGCCACACGCTGCGGTAGAGCCCGCCGCATACGTTGAAATCCCCGTCCAGAGGCGGAATGGACGGATCGATTTCATTGGAGACTTCGATCTCGAGGATGTTGGCGCCGGGCGTCATCGCCGCCGTCGCCTCGAAACAAAACGCCGTG
The DNA here is from genome assembly GCA_002363575.1 of Verrucomicrobia bacterium UBA3214. Classification (GTDB taxonomy): domain Bacteria; phylum Verrucomicrobiota; class Kiritimatiellia; order RFP12; family UBA1067; genus UBA1067. The sequence continues at coordinate 13,816 of DEWI01000033.1, forward strand.
AACGCCCCGGCGTGGCGGCCGATCTCCGCGCCGTTCACGCGCACGGCCGCCGTCTGCCCCGCGCCTTCGCAGCGTATGAAGTAGCGCCGCGAAGGCTTCGCGCCGGGCAGTTCGCAGCGGTATGTGCCGCGCCGCCGCGCGTACGACTCGCTGCACGCCGAGCGCGACGTCTTCCATGCGCCGTCGGCCACCCGGCCGTCGGCGCCGTCGATCTTGTTCCAGCAGTCGGGAACCAGCACGGGAAGACCGTCCAGCGTCCAGCCGTTGCCGTCAAGGCACGTCTCGATGCGCCCGGCGTATGCAAC
>DEWI01000148.1 GCA_002363575.1 Verrucomicrobia bacterium UBA3214
GCAAGAATCTCGAAAAACTTCCGCCTGAACCAAAGCGCCGTTCGCTTTGGTCGCCAGTTTTCGCAATTCAAGCCGCGCGCTTTCGCGACCCTAGTCGCGCGCTCTTGCGACCTGAGTCGCGAGACAAAACGACTGGAGTCGCCAAGCTCCGCGACTAGAGTCGCGAGACAAGGCGACAAAAGCGGCGGGGCGAGGCGTTCAGGGGCGGCGGCGGGCGCGCGCACGCGCGCTCACACGCCGGTTGCGGAGTCTAGGGGGAAGAGAAGGCAGACGGCGTGGACTTCAATGCCGAGTCCTGCGCCGATGTCGTCCAGTTTCTCGTTCGTCTTGCCTTTGACGGAGACGGCGGATTCCGGGACTTTGAGGATTTCCGCGAGATTGGAGCGGATTTTCGCGGCATGCGGCCTGATGCGCGGATGCTCGCAAATGACGGTGACGTCGAGATTGCCGGTCTTCCAGCCGGCGGCGAAGAGTTCGCGCACGACGCTGGCGAGCAGGAGCGCGGAGTCCGCGCCTTTCCACGCGCTGTCGGTATCGGGGAAATGCGAGCCGATGTCGCCGAGCGCGGCGGCGCCGAGAAGCGCGTCTATGACGGCGTGGATGATGACGTCGCCGTCGGAATGCGCCTTCAAGCCGTCCTCGTCGGGTATGGTGACGCCGCCGAGGACGAGGGGTTTGCCGCTTTCGAAGCGGTGCGAATCGTAGCCGAAGCCGATTCTCATACGTCGGAGATTAGAGGTGGTTGCAAAACTTCTTTCAGACGGGACGGTAGTAGATCTGGTCGTCGAACTTGTCCTTGCCGTCCTCCCCGCCGAAGGCGAACGGCTGGAAAATGAAGCCGTGTTCGTAGAGATGCACCGCGCTGATTTTCATCCTTCGTTTCCTTTGAGTACGTCTATTATACCATATTCTTCCGTTTCCCGGGGGCGGCAAGAAATTTTTCGCTTCCGCGCCCGCGCGGCGGCCATTTTTGGTATAATACGCAGTATCTGGGATGCAAGGCGGAGAATTGGCGATGAACGACCAGAAAGACGACACAGCGGCGTATCTGGCGAAAATACGCAAGACGATAGCGGAGTCGGACAAGCTCATAGAGCAGGCCGGACTGCGCATGCAGGAGACGGATCGTTTTCTTGCTTCGCAGGGGCTGACGCGCGAGCAGGTCATGAATTTCCGTTTCTCCGAAGAGCAGAAGCAGGCCGTGAACCGCGAGCTTGCGCGTCAGGGACTGCCGCCCATCGAGGACGATCCCGCCGACGCAGCGCCGCAATCTTCGTTCGACGACTACCGGCGCCTGCCGGACGACGGCGGCGAAGATATCGACAGGCGAAAACAGAAATTCGGCATGATGATGAAACCTTTCATGATCTAACGTGTATAAGAACCGGAAGCGCGCAGTCCGCGCTCCGCTATAATAATTGACTTCCGGGAGGATAGACCATGATAGATATTTCTTTGAACAACAGCGCCGCCGCCGCGGCAGCGGCCGCAGCGAACGCTGCGCAGACTCAGGAAGAGACGCAGACCGCCGCCGCGCAGACCACGCTCGCGCCAATCCTCGGCGGCGAAAACGTCAAAGTCACGACGCCGGGCGTCGATGTGGACAAGCTCGTCGCACAGCTCAAGAACGAGTCTGACGAAACGAACACCACCGTCGCCAAGATGAAGATTTCATCCGTGCTGACGCTTCTCGAATCCATGAACGTCCGCCTCACCGCGGCTCAGCAGGAGGCGTTCGCCGCCATACTCGCACTCGACGAGAAGAACGCCGCCATGGAAAAGGAAATCGCCTCCATCTACAAGAAGTACGGCATTTCCTCCGATGTCGCTGACACGGCCACCGCGATGGACGCCGCGATCGAGACGCTCCAAAAGGCCGTGGAACGCGCCGTCCAGGAAGGCAAGGACCACCAGAAGGCCGTCCAGGAGGCAAAGAGAATCCGCGATGACGACCGCGCCAAACTCGAACGCCTCCAGAACGCCGAGACCAAGGACGCCGCCGCCATAAAGGCCGCCGAGGAGGCGCTCGCCGCTTCCCAGGCCACGCTGGACGCCGCCACGGCGCTCGCCGCCGGCGACGCCGCCGCCGTCTCCGCCGCGCAGACCGCCGTGGAGACCGCGAAGGCCGACAAGGCGCGCATCGGCGAGCTGAAGTCGAAGATCGCCAGTTCCGCCGCCGATGCGAGCGCCGCGATTTCCGCGCTTGGCGACAAGGCTCTGGAGAGCATCGCGGCGGCGCTCGCCGCGCGCGTCACCGCGCAGGACGCGACGACCGGCCAGGAGCCGCGCGTCAGCCCCGCCGAAGAAGAAAAGAGGGAGCTGGCGGAAATCGCGCACGACCCCCTCAAGGCCATACGCGACGCGCTCGCGCGCATGGACGAATCCATCTTGAAGACGATCGGCGAGAACCGCGAACTCAAGGCATGACGGCAACCAACCCCAAACACACCCAAAAGGAACGGAGAAAGCAAATGGCACAGGTCACTGAAGAAGATATCAAGAAAGCGGCGCAAGCTTTCATCAACGACGGCGCCACGCTGAAGGAGCTGAAAGGCATTTCCAATGCCGAGATGGAGGCTGTGTACTCCCTCGCCTTCAACTACTACCGCACCGGCAAGTTCGACGACGCCGCGAAACTCTTCAACTTCCTCGCGTTCTTCGACCACCTGAACGCGAAGTACTGGTTCGGCGTCGGCGCCGTCCGCCAGGCCACCAAGAATTTCGCGCAGGCCGTCCAGGCCTACGCCTATTCTTCGTTCCTCGACATCTCCAACCCGAAGCCGCAGTACCACGCCGCGGAGTGCTTCCTCGCCATGGGCGACAAGAAGAACGCCGCCAGCAGCCTCGAAGCGCTCGAAGAATTCTGCCCGCGCGACACCGAAACCGGCCGCGAATACCGCGCCAAGGCCG
>DEWI01000147.1 GCA_002363575.1 Verrucomicrobia bacterium UBA3214
CTGCTACAGCGCCGGAATCGCGTCGAGCGCCTCCGTCGGCGGCTTTATCGGCGTCAGCACCGGTGCGTCCGCGATCACGAACTGCGTGCGCCGCCACTACGACATCTACCGCAAGACCGGTGCCGCCGACGTCGGCAGCGCGGACCACGCGAACATCGTAGCGCTCACCGCGGACGAGATGCGCGCCGTCACGAATTTCACGGCGTTCCTCGAAAAAGAGAATACGCCATGGGCGCAGGTCGACGGCGCGACGCACCCCTATTTCCCGTGGTGCCTCGACGAAAACGGCCAGATGCCGCTCGTCACCATGACGATCGCCCGCAACGCGCTCGCCGCGCCGCAAGAGAACTTCGCGTCGCTTTTCGGTCTAACCCAGGTTGCGCCAGGCGGCGAGGTGACGATTACGGCTGACGTTCTCAAACCTTCCGAGACATTCGCAGATGGCAGGACGTTCCTCGAATGGACGGGCATGAACGACGATTTCGGCAAGCCCTATCTGCCGCAGACTTTAGTCAAGGCCGACAACATCCGCACCGCTATGGCGCTCTACGGAACGATGATCAGAACCGAAGAGGATTTCTACAGCATCACGAACAACCTCTCCGGCACGTACGGCCTCGCCAATGACATCACGCTTTCCGACACTTGGACTTCGCTGCACAAGTATCCTAATTATCTTGCCTTCAGCGGACGGCTCTACGGCGCCGGGCACTCCATAGAAACATACGGCGACCGCATTGTCTTCTATACGACCCGCGATTCCTTTTTCCGGGGCATCACGTTCAAAGGCGTTCTCTGGGGAAATCCAGCCGGCGGCATCGCCAAGGAAGTTACCGGCAACGTGACGGTGCAGGACTGCACGGCGGATGTCTGGATCGTCTCCGAAACGACCGAAGGCTACGACGAGGAGACGGGCGAACCGATCATCACGCCGAGAACTGCCTTCACCTGCGGCGGGTTCTTCGGCGAGGTGAAGAGCGGCACCGTCACTTTCGAACGCTGCACCGTCACCAATCGTTCCTTCAAATGCAGCTCCCTTGCCGGCGGGTTTGTAGGTGAATTCGAAAATAAAAGCAGCGGCGTATTCATCGACTGCACATCCCTGGTCTCCATCACAGCCAACAGCTCCTCCGTCGGCGGGATGGTCGGCCAGATCGGGAGCGGCGGCACGTTCTCGTTCCTGCGCTGCAGGGCAACTGGGAACATCACGGGAAATTATGACCTCGGTGGCTTGATCGGTGTGGCCAATTCTCCTGTCGTGTGCGAGGATTGCGAGGCGACCGGGAATGTCTCGGGGCGCTACCAGTCATCTGACGGCGGCTTTATCGGCGGACTCGAAAGCGGCGCGGCGAATTCCCGGTTCCTGAACTGCCGTGCCACCGGTGACGTCGCCAACACATATAGCGGCAACGGCGGAGGTGGCTTCGTGGGACGAGTGACTAGCGGCGTCTCGAACACGACGTTCGCGAACTGCAACGCGTCGGGAAATATCCGTACGGCTGGCCTCGCCGGCGGTTTCGTGGGCGTGGTGTACGGACAGAACACGTTCTTCACGAACTGCGTTGCGTCGGGGGCGATTACAGGATGGGCGAATCTCGGCGGCTTCGTCGGCGTCGTCACGGGCAATGGTTCGCGCTTTGGCGACTGCGAGGCGCGTGGCAACGTCGCCCTTGAAACAAGGACTAATGGACGCAACAACGGTGGTTTCGCTGGACAGAGCGGCTCGTCCTCCGCCGCCATCACGTATGAGGGCTGCCGAGCGCTCGGCGGCGTTTCCGCCGCGGCCGGCGATTATGTCGGCGGCTTCGTCGGCTATGTAGTGGGTGCCGATACCTATCGCCGCTGCATGTCGGCGGGTCTTGTGAAGGGTAACACGCAAGTCGGCGGATTCGGCGGACGCTTCTACTGTGCGGGCGTCAATGTGAGCGAATGCTTCGCCCTCGGCGACGTGGTCGGGCACAATGCCGCAGTCGGCGGTTTTGTGGGTGGTGTTGAATATAAGGCGGCAATAATCGACTCCTACTCGCTCGGGAATGTGACGGGGCGGAATTATCCTATCGGCGGTTTCGCGGCGAATGTCGCCGGCAGTTCCCTGTTGAAGCGCTGTTACACGGCGGGCGTCGTCAAGGGCTATGGCTATCAGATAGGATCGTTTGCGGGGGCTCTCGGTTCGAGCGTCGATGTCGCCGACTGCGCGGCGCTTGCGGGAGGCGCATCGCCGTATCCTGTCGGCATCGTGCCGGTTCACGCCATCGGCAACAGATATACCAACACCGTCGAACACGCCGAAGTCGCAGAACTCGACGCCGCCGAGTTCAAGCAGCGGGCGAACTTCGCCGCGTTCCATGCGATGGTCGAAGACGACGACTCGCCCGTCTGGGCGCAGGTCGAGGGCAGTTCGCAGCCGTATCTCGCCTGGAGCGCGCCCGACGGACGGCTCTCCGCCTACAAGGTCGTGTATGGTTCGGGCGAAGGTTCGGTCACCATCGAAAATGAAAAGGCGTCGGCGGGCTCGGCGGTGTCCATCTCGGCAAGTCCATCTAACCTCTACAGGTTCTTCTTCTCCAGATGGACCGGCTCCGCGCCGTATGGCGATGCCTCAGAGCCGCAGACGACCATGACGCTCGACAACCACCGCGTCGCCACCACTCAGTTCGGACGCTACGTCTATGACGCAGAGGAACTTCAGGCGATTACCAACGACCTTGACGGGGTGTTTGGACTCTACCGTGACATCGACCTTTTGGAGCTGACGGTCGAAACGGAAGAGGGGCCGCAGACAATTACATGGAAGCCTATAGGCTACCCTGGCAATGGCTACAACCTCGCGTTCACCGGCAGCTTCTTCGGCTTCGGCCACTCAATCGAAAACCTCGTCTGCACAAACAGCTTTGCCGGCAGCACTGGTTACGTGGGACTGTTCGGCGACGTTTCATTCGGGACGCTCGACGGCGTTGAAGTCTCCGGCAGGGTCTGGGGATCCCAGGACGTCGGCGGACTTGTCGGCAGGGCGAATGGGAGCCTGATCACGAACTGCGTGGCGAGGGTGGAGGTGAATCCGCTGGGCTCGAGCCTCAGCGGGCCTTTCGGCGGGCTCGCCGGCGATATCAGCGGCACGACGGTCGTCGGCTGCCGCGCCGACGGCTTTGTCAGGGGCGGCGGCAGAGTCGGCGGACTCGTCGGAAATGCCAGTGATTTCTGCGCAATCTTCAACAGTGCGGCACGGGGCGACGTTTGCGGGTTCGGCGGCGGTTCGGGGCAGTGCTACGGCGCATTAGTGGGAGTGATG
>DEWI01000066.1:0-11409 GCA_002363575.1 Verrucomicrobia bacterium UBA3214
AGGAGGCGATATGAGGATATATCTCGACAATTGCTGCTACAATCGCCCGTTCGATGAATAGACGCAATTGCGCGTTCGCCTTGAAACGGAGGCGAAATTGCGCGTACAGTACTTGATGCGAACAGGAGTGGTGAAGTATGCTTGGAGCAAGGTTCTGGATTACGAACTTGGGCAGAGTCCGTATTTTGACCAGATAGACGAGATTTGTGATTGGGTGGATTGGGCCGACGTTTATGTTGAGATGGATGATTCGATTGCGGCAGATGGCGCGTCGATCATGCGCTATGGCGTCAAACGTATGGATGCTCTTCACCTTGCAAGTGCCAAGGCGGCAGGGTGCGACTGGTTCCTTACGACCGACAGAGGCATCCTTAAGCATATAAGCTCTCTGAATGGGATGCGGGTTGCGAACCCGGTTGATTTTGCGATGGAGGATGAGTCATGACAACGCGAACCGATAGCGAGTTGAAGACATACTGCTTTAATGCCCTTGTCGGGCTTGTCGGGCATGTGGACATGGAACGCTTCATCGTGCTGATGAACCGCGAACCGCGTGACTACACCAAATGGCGCGAGACGCAATTCAATGAGAATGGGGAAAGTATTTACGAGCTGGCAGAGAAAATCAAGGCGTACACGCCTCATCGTCGCCGCCATCCCGCTATGGCGTAAGCCAATCTCAAACCGAAGAACTGAAATGAAAGGAACAGAGCCAGTAGCCGGTAAACGGAAATATGATATAATATTCGTGGTTTTCACATGTTCATGCTTGACGAGACACGCGCGAAGCGGGATGAGATATACGCTATCGCGATGAGGCGCAAGTCCGAGAGGCTTTGGGGCTTCGGCTCATGCGCCCGCAGGGAGGAGCGCCCTGACAGCGATGTGGACTTTCTCGTGAAGTGACGGTGAAGGGAGGTGGACGCAATGCCTAGGTTGATGGAGAAGAAAGACTGGATGCAGACTGTGGCCGATGTCGGGTTTGCCGAAAGAGTTTGGTATGAAAATGTCGCAGGAGACAGTTATGACGTATCTGTTTCGTTGCCGGAATCGGGACGATATCGCGTCATATTCGTCAAGCTGGACGGCGATCCAAAGCATCAGTCGGTTTCACACGGGGATAGTCGCGGCAATATCTCGCCCAAAATAAGGGCACTCCGCGGCGCAGGGAGACCAGACAGCGGACGCGACTACAAGGAGGTTCTTGCGGATGCGTTATCTGAAAGATACGAGGCGCTGGGATGAAGATATTTGTCGACACCAACGTCATAATCGACTTTCTTGCCGACAGAATGCCTTTTGCAGATGATGCTGAGGCTGTGATCGACGCTTGTATCAGAGATGGCAACGAGGGTGCGTTTACAGGACTTTCAGAATGCAATGCTGTTTACATCATCGGAAGGGCAATCGGCCGCCACAAGGCGGAGTTGCTGGTAAAATGCGTTTCCGAGTTTTTGACTCTTCTTCCAGTTCGTCCAGAAGACATAAAGTCAAATCTTGGCGGCGAACATCCTGACTTTGAAGATTCGCTTCAGATCGCTGCTGCACAAATCTGGGGCGCAGACGTAATTGTTACCCGTGACAAGACAGGTTTTGCAAATTCGCCGATCAAGGTCCTTACGCCCACAGAGGTCATGGACGGCCTCCTGCAAAGATAAACGGAGTTTGTTCTCAAACCGAAGAACTGAAATGAAAGGAAAGAAAAACAGTAGCTAACCGGTATATAGACGGGCAACGGCTCGTCGCATAGACAATTTGCGCTGCAAAGCAGTCGTCACGCGAAACCTGAGAAATTTCAAGATAGACGGCACCTTGCAGAGGTAGCGCATAATGCGCTTCACCTCTCTTTGTGTTTCTATCAGGGTAAATCTCAGGACCTCGCGTGAGACACGAAGAGAGGTTTCTTCTTTCTTCCGACTGCCGAGCGGACAGGCATGTCGAGTCCAAATCAAAAGGAAGAAAGAAGATGAAAACGAACAGAATGTCCATATATGCACTTGTACGCCGTTTCGCGTGTGCGATGGCGCTCCTCTGCGCCGGCGACGCATGGAGCGAAGTCAATACAGTTGCCGCGCCGCAGATAAACCCTGAATTCATAAGATGGCAACGCAAGCAGAACGCCCCCAAAAACCAAGCCAATAGTTCTGCGGCCACAAACGCACAGACACGGACAACTCGCCTGTTGGCGTCGCCATCCGGAACAGGCAAAGCAGAACTGATATCTTTGCCGGAAGGTCTCACTCCGACGATGATCGATTTCAGCTATCTCAATTCTCTAAACTCCGTAAATGTTGGCTCCGTATCCGGATCCATACCTCCTTCCCATGATCCCAGAGACCTAACGCCCGTCCGGCATCAGGATCCTCAGGATACTGGCATAGGAACATGCTGGGCACAGGCAACAGTCGGATCGATGGAAACGTGGCTGTTGCTCAAAGGTTACGGGCAGAACCAGTTTTCCGTTCGCAACGTTGTCAATCGTGAAGGCTGGGACGACAATAGTTGGTATGGAGGGAATTTCATACGGTCGTCTGCCTATCTGCTGCGGTGGGATGGGCCTGTTTGGGAGAATGACGATCCATACACAAACAGAACTGGCGTTGTGAACTATTCCTTTGACAGCCCCGCCGTTCCACCGGCGTATCATGTGCAGCAAACACGCCTTGTCCCGGCCCGAACCGGAGCACTCGACAACAGTTCTTTGAAGAAGGCAATATTGGAATTTGGCGGATTGTACGCGACAATGCGACTCTACAAGCCATATTACGACGGCACTTCCAATCTCATTCCATACTGGAACAACAATGGCGCCTATTACTGCCCTGAGAAGGGAGCAGGACATGCCGTCACTCTTGTCGGCTGGGACGACAACTATTCAAAAGAAAATTTCAACGCAAGCTGCCGCCCGGCCGGCAATGGCGCATGGATTGTAAAGGACAGTTATGGCGTTGAACCGCCTCGCGACAATGGGTACATCTATGTTTCGTACTACGATACAACGTTCGCATATACCGAGAGCTGCGCATTTCCCTTGATTGAGAGCAGTGACAACTACGGAATGGTTTATCAATACGATGAATTCGGACAAATCATGGAATGGGGCATACCAGCCAATTCGAAGCAGATTTACACGAGCGGATATTGCGCGAACATGTTCACCGCCGACAAGTCTGGCGGGCTGGCCGCAGTAGGCTTCTATGCGACAATACCAAGAGCGACATACAAAATCAGAATCTACACCGGTTGCAGCGCGTCCAAGCCGTCGTCAGGAACATTGGCGCTTGAGCAGAGCGGGACAGTCAATGATTATGCCGGCTATTATACAATACCCCTGAAAAACGCTGTGGAGATTGCGCGAGGGCAGCGCTTCTCCGTGGTCGTGATGCTGTCCACGCCAGGCGCCGCGCCATTTTCGCTGGAGATTGCCGTTGACGGCTACACGTCAAATGCCAGCGCAAATGCAGGTGAGAGTTTCTTCAGCATGGATGGATCCGACTGGTATGATTTCACCCAGAACGCCAATTTGACGTATGGCGTTCCTGCCAATTTCTGTTGCAAGGCGTACATGAAGTCGGCAACTGCCGCAAAACCGACGCTCACGGCCATTGCAATATCAGGTGTCTCATCGTTGACTTCCGGAGCCTCGGCGCAATTCATCTGCGAGGCGACGTATTCAGACGGATCCAAGAAAGCCGTATCGCCGACATGGAGCATAGATCGCAACAGCCAAAGCTACGCGACCGTTTCTGCATCAGGGTTGGTCACGGCGAAAAACGTATCATGCCAGCGGACTGTTACGGTAAAGGCCTCCTATACGGAGGATGGCGTTACAAAGTCTGACACATGGGACTTATACGTCACCGTCGCCGCGCCGTCCGCGCCGACAGGCGTTTCCGCCACGCAAGGCACGGAAGCGTCGTGCGTGCGCGTGAACTGGACCGCGCCGAATGGCGCGACGGAATACGCCGTCTATCGCGCCACGGCAGACAACAGCAGAAACGCGCAGTATCTTGAAAACGTAACTGTCGCCAAATACAATGACGCCAGCGCCACGCCCGGCGTAGATTATTGGTACTTCGTCAAGGCGAAGAACTCGTCTGGAGCGAGCGGTTTCAGCGCCGGCGCGAACGGCTGGCGCAAGCTTGCGCCGCCGGAAAACGTTGTTGCGTCCGACACGCTTCTCGACAAAGTTGCGCTCGAATGGAGCGAGGTTGAGGGCGCGACGCACTACCGCGTCTATCGCGCCGAAAGCATTGACGGCGAAAAGACCGCTCTCGGCGATTGGCAAACGGCGACGACATTCGACGATACCACTGCGACGGCCGGCGCGACGTACTACTACTATATTGTCGCCGCAGTCGATGCAAACGGCAACCGCCCGAGCGACTGCAGCATCGTCGAAGACGGCACGAGAGCCGAACCGGTCGCCATTGATCATCTTGAAATCAGAGGAGATGCGAAAATCGCGGCTGGTGGTTTCGCTGACTATACGGCTGACGCGATCTACACCGATGGGCACAGAGTCGCGAACATTGTTCCCGACGGCTGGGAAATCGTCGGCGATGGCGCATCGGTCGCCAACGGTCGCGTGACGGCGGCATCCGTTGCAGAGAACAAGGAAATCGCGCTTATTGCGACCTGCACAGAAGACGGCAAGACGGTGACGGGCTCGAAGGGAATCACCATCGCCGCAGTAAAACCCGTCGCGCCGCGCAACGTTGCGGCAACGGCAACGGCGCAAGACGTGACGCTCTCGTGGAATGCCGTCGCTGGCGCGGCGTCGTATGTGGTTTATCGCGAAGGAATCGTGACAGGACGCGTCGTTCCCGGCGCACCAGAGAGCGTTGTGCCCGCAACGACGTACACGGACGCGACGGCTTTGCCTGGAGTGACATACACTTACACCGTCTCCGCAGCGAACGGCGCAGGCGAAGGGCCGCAGTCGTCGCCGGCGGTCATGGCGACGGTTCCGCTTGCCGCGCCCGCTGGTTTGACGGCGACGAACGACCGGACGGATGGCGTTCTCGTTTCATGGCAACCCGTGACCGGCGCGACGCACTACCGCGTGGCGCGGGCGGCGAGTGGCGATGGCACGAAAACAGAGCTTGGCTCATGGATGGCCGAGACTTCGTTCCTTGACACGACCGCATCGGCGGATTCGCCGCTGTACTATTTCGTCCGTGCTGCGACAGATTCGGCAGGCGCAAACGCAAGCGATTGGAGCGCTTCCGTGGTTGGGCGCGTTATTCCAACTGCGCCGACGCTTCTCTCTCTTTCCGTTTCGGGTCCCGACCGTGTGGCGGCATCGGGTTCGGCGGTTTATTCCTGCACGGCGGCGTACGACGACGGAACGACTGTTGCGGTCGCGCCGATATGGTCGGTGATGCCGTCCAACACGGCGACAATCGGCTCAAATGGAAATTTGACGGCACTTGCCGTTTCGTCGGATATCTCGGTCGTAATTACAGCTGAATTCGAGGGGATTGCGGCGACAAAGAGCGTTAAAATCGTCGCGCCGCCACCGCCAGAGGCCGAGCAGACGGCGACGATTTCAAATGTGCGCGTTAAACCTCGCTGGCCATTCTCGGCACTTGTCGATATCGACTTCACACTGACGACAAAGCCAACCAGTACGCGCGCGATCATCTCGCTTTCAGGTCAAGACGGCGACCACAATACTCCGCTTGCCGCAACGACTGTCGCGGGCGATGCGGTTGGCGCGGCTGTTGCTGCTGGCGAACATCGCCTGACGTGGAATGTCGGCGCAGACTATCCCGGCTTCCACGCTGCTTCGTTCGACGTGAAGATCGAGGCGATACCGTATATCATCGCCGCACCCGCCAACGTAACGGCTTCCCAGGGCACGTCCACGCGCGGCGTCAATTTGTCGTGGGATGCCGTAGAGGACGCGACGGGCTATGAAATCTGGCGAGCGAGGGGGTCGATGGACACGGCAGACGCAATTCTGGTAACGAACGTGGAAGCGGCGGCCGCCTACGAGGATACCGCCGTCAATCCCGGCGACATCTACTTCTACTGGTTCAAGACGGTGACGCAGTACGGAACGGGCGACTTCAGCGCGTCCGTCTTCGGCTATCGCGCGCGTGTCGCAGGAACGGTGGCGTTCGACGCCAACGGCGGCACGGCAAGCGCGTCTTCGCTCAACTACACCGCGGGCAATCCGTATGGGACGCTGCCAACCGCCTCGCGCACGGGTTACACGTTCACAGGTTGGTTCACGTCTGCGACGGGCGGCAGCGAAGTGACGGCGGCAACGCCAGCCGACGAAAACATCGCCACGCTCTACGCCCGTTGGACGCCTCATACCTACACCATCCATTTCGACGCCAACGGCGGCACGGGCACGATGGCTGATCTGCCGATGACGTACGACATGGCGACAAACTTGACGGCGAACGCATTCTCGAACAACGGGTGGGTATTTACAGGCTGGGCGACAAGCGCGAACGGTGAAGTCGCATACGCAGACCGTGCGCGGGTGACAAACCTCTCCACGTCCAATGGTGCCACAGTCGCACTGTTCGCCGTATGGGGACTTGCCGCGCCCGCCAACATACGCCACTCGACCTCGAGCTATTGCGAGGAAAGCCTCTCAAGCACGGGGGTGGTGAAGGTGGTCTGGCACGTGCGCCACAGCCTTTCTTGGGACGCGGCGGAAGGTGCGGCATCATACAAAGTATTCCGCAACACGGCAAACGACCTGCCCTCGGCGACATTGCTCGCAACCGTGACTGGAACGAGCTACGGGTTTGACGGGACAGGCAAGGAGCCGGCGTATTACTATTGGGTGGTGGCCGTCAAAGGCGCGTCGTCGGCAGCGAGCGATGCCTTTACGGTTGCGGAGTCAATGATTGATCTGATGCCGCTGCGGAATCTATTGACGACTATGGAATCGATTAATCCAGATGGATTGTTGGAGGATAATGAAATAAACACAGCAATCAATAATCCGCGTTATAGCGATACGGACGGCAATAAGACGGTTAATTCTCCGGAAGAACTGTATGTATTCACGCGCATCAAGGCGTTGAACGCCGACAAGCAGTTGATAAGCGACGTGATGCGCGGCGACTACACGAACATCGGTGGTTCAACGCTTCTGGAGTTGTTTGAACTGAGCGAGTGCTGTCGGGGTATGTGGGGAGGAAACTACAGCTCCGTCGTTCTCTTCCCGAAACGTCCGTCGAACGTGTCGGCGACACAGCAGAACTATAGCACAGCCAAAGTGGTCGTGTCGTGGACGGGGGTCGCGGACGCGCAGAGCTACGAGGTGTGGCGTTCGGCCACGAAGGATTTTTCGTCGGGAGTGGCGAAGGTCGCCGACGTGACGACGACATCCTACACGGACACGAACGTGTCCTACCGCAGTCCGTATTCGTACATGATCCTTGCCAAGTACGCCGACGGAAGCAGCCTCTTCTGTCCGATATACGTTTATGGCTATTGGGGCAATTGGTGCTGGGCAGCCATAGATAAAGAAGTAGATTTACGCCCATTGAAGAGTCTCTTGAATCTGCTGGATTTTAGTGCAGGGGGTAATAGGGATGGATACTTGGACGATAACGAATTGGAAATGGCGATGGCAAATCCACATCGTGCCGATCTGGACGGCAATAGTGCTGCGTTTTCTACTGAAGAAAAGTCTGTTTTTACTCGCATTCAGGCATTGAATACGGACAAGGAGTTGCTTAGCCATATCATGAAGGGCGATTATACATATCGCAACATGACATTGGCGCAATTCCGTGAATTGCAAAGTATCAGCGACGCGATAAAGGAGCTGACAAAGAACAAGAGCAACTAGCTGATGCGTAGAAGAGCTGATAGACCGGCAAACGAAAGGAAGTAGGCAATGAAACAGATGATGAAAATGGTGGTGGCTGTGGCGATGGCGACGACTGGTGGGCTGTCCGCATTGCCGGGGGTGCGCGTGGAGACGCGAACCATGCCGCTGATTGCGACAGGGTTGGAATCTGTCGGTTCCGCCGACGGCACGATCGTGACGGAATGGGACACGACTCTAGAGCCGGACGGCTGGAGGACGCTCATATCTGGCGATACGGCTGTCGATGTCCTTGTCCTCAACGAGCCGTCGGTCGCCGGCGGGCGGCTGCCGGCGAGCGAGACGTGGGACGACGAGCGGGTGGTCGTCGTGCGCGACGATGTTGTAGTTCCCGCGGGCAAGACGCTTGCGCTCGGCGCGGGGTGCATCGTGAAATTCACGGATGGGGCGCGGATTGTCGTGGAAGACGGCGGCGCGGTGGTCGCCGAAGGTGCGTATCTCGCGGCGTTCGGCGACGACGGCGTCGGCGGAGACACGGATATGAATGGCGCTGCCGGCGATGGCGATGCCGCCGCCGTGCAGTGGTGGCTTGACGAACCGGCGATCGCGGCGCTGACGACGGTGCGGTTCGTCGATGGCGCGGCCACTCTGCCGGCGCGCGCTTACACGGCGGGGAAAACATATGGCGCATTGCCGGAACTGGCCAGGGAAGACGCAATGTTCGGGGGATGGTTCACGGAAAGCGACGGCAAGGGCGCGCTCGCGGATGAAACAAAGCCAGTGCCTCCAGGCCAGACGACGCTGTATGCGCATTGGATTCCGTATGAACTGAGCATAGATCCATCGTCGGAAGCCATCGGCTGTCTTGCCTCAGAGGGGACTGTCGCGGTCGTCGCCAACAGCGAATGGGATGTTTCGTGTGATAAGGATTGGGTGACGGTACGGCGTGTTGGCGATGCCGTTTCATATTCGGTAGAAGAAAACGCGAACGCCGGCGCGCGGACGGCGACGATTCGCGTGACGATGCGGTGCGATGGGGGCATTGCGCCATGTCAGCGCGACTTCACGCTCGTGCAGGCGGGTATGTCGCAACTCGCCGCGCCGGTGATAAACCCCGCCGACGGCACAACGTTCATTGGCTCGTCGCGGCGCGTCTCTATAAGCGGCGCGGAAGCAGGCGCGGAGATTCGCTATACGCTGGACGGGAGCGAACCAACGGCCGGGAGCAAGCTCTACACCAAGTCGTTCAACGTCTTCGATACGACTGTTGTCAAAGCAAAAACGTTCTTGTCCGGCAAGTTGGCGAGCGAGACCGTTTCGGCGCGCATCGTCCGCCTTCAGACGCTCGCAGAAGCTCTTGACGCGCCGCTCTGGACGGTGGCGACGGACGGCGACGCCGTCTGGACGGTAGAGGAGGCGGCAGGTCGCAACGGCGGTTCGTGCGCGCGGAGCGGCGCAATCGGCAACGACCAGGAAAGCACTCTCTCGACGACGGTAGAAGGCGCGGGGACGCTCGCCTTCTGGTGGAAGGCCGATTGCGAAGACGATCCCGACTACGACAATTGGGATTTCCTGCGTTTCGAAGTTGACGGCGCGGAAATCGCCCGCATTGACGGAGACAGCGGCTGGCGCTTGGCGACAATCAAAATCAAGAACGCCGGCGCGCACACGCTCGTCTGGACTTATTCCAAGGACTATACGGACGACGACATGGCCGGCATCGAGGATTGCGGCAGGGTGGATCAGATTTCGTGGACTCCATCCGTTGGCGACAGCGACATGCCCGTGGCGTGGCTGGAAAATCTCGGCCTCGTCACGTCCGGAGTCACGGCGGTAGAAGCCGCCAACCTGGATCCGGACGGCGACGGTCTGACGACATCGCAGGAATACATAGTCGGGACCGACCCGACGGACCCGGACTCAAAGTTCACCGCGTCGATCGAAATTGTCGATGGGCGGCCCGTCGTGACCTACTCGCCAGACCTTCTCGAAGAGCGCCGATACAAGAAACTTGGCAAGAAAGACATTGGCGATCCTGCCGAACCTTGGGTCGAGGTCAAAGAAGGAGAAGAAGACGCCTACAACTTCTTCAAGGTGTCGGTGGATTTGCCGTGACACGGCAGGCCTAGCCGGCAATCTGCCGAAAGCGCCGCCGCCCTTCCGGGCGGCGGCTCGCTTTTCCGCACCGGCGCATCGGCCGAGGCGCGCCGCCGCGCCAAGCCCTTTCCACCGGCAAAACGGCGCCGTCCGCCGCGTTTGCAAGCAGCAAGCGCCAAAATATGGTATAATATCCCGTCAATTTCAGGAGAAAGAATCGATGCACCCCTACAGAACCCATACTTGCAACGAACTCAGGGCGGCGGATGCCGGCAAGACTGTGCGCCTTTCCGGCTGGATGTTCCGTCTTCGCGACCATGGCGGCATTCTTTTCGTAGATCTTCGCGACCACTACGGGCTTACGCAAATCGTCGTGCATCCCAGCCGCAGTTTCTTCGGCCTCGTCGAGAAAGCGCACCTGGAAAGCGTAATCACCGTCACGGGCGAAGTCAAACTGCGCACTCCGGATACGATCAATCCAGACCTGCCGACGGGCGAGATCGAAATCGAAGCGAACGAACTCGTCATGGAGGGCGCCAGCGCCGTCACGCCCATCTACGTGCCCGACGAAAAGGCCGACGAGAGCGAAGACGTGCGCCTCAAGCACCGCTACCTCGATCTGCGGCGCGAGAAGCTCCACAACAACATCATCCTGCGCTCCAACGTCATCCGCTTCCTCCGCGAGCAGATGTGGGCGAAGGGCTTCAATGAATTCCAGACGCCCATCCTGACGGCGTCGTCTCCGGAAGGGGCGCGCGACTATCTGGTGCCCAGCCGCATCCATCGCGGCCAGTTCTACGCCCTTCCCCAGGCGCCGCAGATGTTCAAGCAGCTTCTCATGGTCTCGGGCTTCGACAAGTATTTCCAGATCGCCCCGTGCTTCCGCGACGAAGCCGCGCGCGCCGATCGCAGCCCCGGCGAATTCTACCAGCTCGATATCGAGATGAGCTATGCCACGCAGGACGAAATCTTCGCCGTCGTCGAAGACGTCGTCGGCAAGACGTTCGCGAAGTTCTCGACCTGGCAGTGCAACGCGGCGCCGTGGCCGCGCATCAAGTACCGCGATGCGATGATGACCTACGGCAGCGACAAGCCCGATCTCCGCAACCCCTTGAAGTGGATAGACATGAGCGACTTCTTCCGTCGCGCGTCCTTCAAGGCGTTCGCCGCCACCGTCGAACAGGGCGGGCTTGTCAAGGGCCTGCTCGTCAAAGGGATCGTCGGCGTCGAAACGCGCACGTGGTTCGACAAGCGCGAGCACAACGTCAAGGAGAACGGCGGCAAGGGGCTCGGCTATATTTCGTGGACGAAGGAAGGCGAGCTGAAGGGGCCGATCGCGAAGTTCCTCGCCCCCGAACAGCTGGAGGAGATGAAGAAACTCGCCGGCATGGAGCCTGGCGACGCGCTGTTCTTCATGGCCGCGCCGGTCGATGAATGCCACAGGCTCTCCGGGCTGGTCCGCACCGACATCGCCGACCACCTTACGAACGACATCCGCGAAAAGAACT
>DEWI01000066.1:11554-11896 GCA_002363575.1 Verrucomicrobia bacterium UBA3214
CGCACAACCCCTTCTCCATGCCGCAAGGCGGTTTGGAAGCGCTCGAGACGAAGCAGCCGCTTGAAATCGAGGCGTACCAGTACGACGTCGTCTGCAACGGCATCGAGCTTTCGTCCGGCGCGATCCGCAACCACCGCATCGACATCATGGAAAAGGCGTTCGAGATCGCCGGCTATTCAAAGGAAGTGGTGCAGCAGAAATTCGGCTGCCTCTACAATGCGTTCCAGTACGGCGCGCCGCCGCACGGCGGCATCGCGCCCGGCGTGGACCGCATGGTAATGCTTCTCACCGACACGCCGAACATCCGCGAAGTGATCGCGTTCCCGATGAACCAGAAGGCGC
>DEWI01000066.1:12078-12213 GCA_002363575.1 Verrucomicrobia bacterium UBA3214
AAACGCCGGCGCCGGCGCATACGCAAACCGCCAGACTTCGATGACACCTCCGCAGCCAGGAACGCTTTTGAAGATGTTCGCGCTGAACGCGGCGGTCTTCGCCGCGCTGGCGCTCGTCTTCTTCGGCATCGAAAA
>DEWI01000066.1:12287-12511 GCA_002363575.1 Verrucomicrobia bacterium UBA3214
AAGCGCGCGCGCGGCGGCGCGGCGTGCGCGCCGTTCCCAGGGCATCCCGTCGCATCCGTGCGCGACTCGCTGACGCTTGCGTTCTGCACCATCGCCTGGGCGGTAGGCGGCGCGATCGCGCTTTCCGCCGCAGTTCTCGGCATTGCCGATGCGTTCGGCATCGAGCTTCCTTCGCAAGACCTCATGCAATGGCTGAAAGGCGACGACTTCTCGCCGCTCATGAA
>DEWI01000066.1:12662-26491 GCA_002363575.1 Verrucomicrobia bacterium UBA3214
GGCGGGCGGCCGCCGCGAGCGCCGCGATTTTCGCCGCTGTACATCTGAACGCGCTCTCCTTCCTGCCGCTCGTTTTCGTCGGCGGCGCGTTCGCGTGGCTGTACTGGCGCACCGGGCGGCTGTGGACGGCGATGCTGGCGCATTTCGGCTTCAACACCGCGAACGCCGCCCTCGTATTTCTTTTCCCCGAGCTGCCGTAAACGTGCATTGGCGCAATGAAAGTCTGTTTCGATACCTTTGGATGCCGTTTGAACCGCGCTGAAGCCCTCTCGATGGAAGCGGGATTCCTCGCGCGCGGCTGGAAGGTCGCGTCTTCCCACGCAGAGGCAGACTTGATAATCGTGCGCGGCTGCTCCGTCACCGCGAAGGCGCAGCACGAGTGCGAGCGGCTTCTCGAGCATCTAAAGGAGAAATACCCGGCAAAGCGCGTAATCGCCACCGGCTGCCTGAAGCAAAAGCGCAACGAAGCCCTTCTGCGCGATCTCGACATGGACAGGATTCCGCTGTCCACGACGCGCGCCTTCCTCAAAGTCCAGGACGGCTGCTCGTCGAACTGCGCCTTCTGCATCGTGCCGCAATTTCGCGGCACGGCGCGCAGCATCGTCTTCGAAGACGTGCTGGAGCAGGCGAAGAGATTCTTCGACGCCGGCTACACGGAGATCGTCGTCACCGGCTGCAACCTTTCGCAGTACAACAGCAAAGGCCGCAGAATCGCGCAGCTCGCCGCGGCGCTCGCCGCGCTGGACGGCCGCCGCCGGATTCGCATCGGCTCTGTGGAGCCAGGCCCCGCCGCCGCGGAGCTGGTGGACGCGATGGCGGCGAACGCGAACATCTGCCGCTATCTCCACCTCCCGGTGCAGTCAGGCTCGAATACAGTGCTGAGCGCAATGCGCCGCCCTTACAAAGTCCAGGATTTCGAAGAAATCGTGGACACCGCGCGCAAAGCCATGCCGTTCGTCGCGATCGGCTGCGATTTGATGGCGGGCTTCCCCGGCGAAAGCGAGCATGACGCGCTCGCGACGCGCTCGCTGACGATGCGCCTGGCGATCGCCCGCGCGCACGTCTTCCCGTTCTCGGAGCGTCCAGGCACCGCCGCGGCTTTGATGGCGGGCAAAATACTGCCCGCCCTGCGCGCAGAGCGCGCAGCCGCATTGCAGCGCATCGCCGACGAAGAGCGCACGCGCTACGCCAAGCGCATGATCGGGCGCGTCGTCGAAATCGTCGTCGAAGACGAAGAGAACGTCGCGGGCTGGACGGGCGAATACCTCTGGTGCCGCCTGCGCCACGAATACGCCACCGCGATCGGCGCAAAGCGCCGCGACCTCGTGAAAATCCGCGTGCAGAAAGCCGAAGGCCACGTGCTCGCCGGCACGCCTGTCTTCGAATAATCCTCCGCCGGCGCGCCCACGCACCCGCACAAACCGGAATGCAATCTATATAAATGGCTGGAGAGACGATAAAATCGCGGGCGATATGCCTGAGGATCGCGCCTTGGTCGCGCACCAGCCACGTTGTCGCGTGGCTGACGCCCTCCGGCATAGTCAATACCGTCGTGCGCGGCGCGCAACGCCCGAAAAGCGCGTTTCTCGGCCAATACGATCTCGGCTATACATGCGAGCTGGTCTTCTACGCGCGCGAGCGCGCCGAGCTTCGCGCGCTTCGCGAATGCTGGCCCGTGGCGCTTCGCGACGAGTTGCGCACCAGCCTCGACGCGCTGCTGCTCGCCGACCGCTTCCGGCATCTCTGCGAGCTAATGGCGCCCAACGGCCCGGAGGCGCAGGGGTGGTTCGCGCTGCTCGAAAACGCCCTCGATGCGCTTGTCGAAGATGTGAAAGCGCCGCGCGGGCGCCGCGCCAATCCTCTCGCGTTCCTCGTCGCGTTCGAGATGCGCGTCCTGGAGCTGGCGGGAATCGCCCCGGAGATTTCCGGCGACGGCGGCGCGTTCGCGCTGCGCGGCGAGCGCAAGATGCCCATCGCACCCGCCGTCGCCGCCTGCCTGGCGGCGCCGATGCGCGAAACCAGCCCCGCCGTGCTGCGCGACGCGACGAGGGCGCTCGGCGTTTTCTACGCCTTCCACGCCGAAAACACCGTCGGCGGACGCAGGCAGCTCGTCGAAACTATTTCCAGAAACCAATCCATGAAAGGAGAAAAAGAACAATGAAAACAGCAAAATTGCTCGGCGCGGCGGCCATGACGGCATCGCTCGCGTTCGTTGGCTGCGATCCAAAGAAGGAATCCACGCCGGTGGTTGACGAAGCGGTCGTCACCATCGAAGGCGAAAGCCTCATGCGCAGCGCGCTCGATGCCGACGTCGCGAAAATCGTCGCCGCGCAGGAAGTCCCGGAAGAACACATCGAAGAGGCGAAGAAGCAGTTCGCCAACCAGCTCGCCGAAGCTTTCCTCGTCGAGACCGTCCTTCTCAAGAAGGCCGCCAGCCTCGGCTACGCCCTGACCGACGAAGAAATCGCCGAGCGCAAGGCGGAAATCGACAAGTCTCTCGCCGCCAATCCTGATCCCGCAGCGCCCAAGACCTTCGCGGAAGCCGCGAAGAAGAGCCCGCTCGGCGAAGAGCGCGCGCTCGAGGAATTCCGCAACGGCGTGCTCATCTCCAAGATGATCAAGGCGGAAGTGGCCGACAAGAATCCGAAGGATTACACTGCCGACGCGCAGAAAATCGTCGATCGCATCAAGGAAGCCAACGCCAAGATCGCCGACGCCCCGGAAAAGGCGCTCGCGAAGATCAAAGAGCTGAAGGCCACGCTCGACGCCACGCCGGACGATCAGAAGGCCGCCAAGTTCGCGGAACTCGCCAAGGCGGAATCCGATTGCCCGTCGTCCGCAAAGGGCGGCGATCTCGGCGATTTCACGCGCGGCCAGATGGTCCCGGAATTCGAAGAAGTCGCCTTCAAGCAGGAAATCGGCAAGATTTCCGAGCCCGTCAAGACGCGCTTCGGCTACCACCTCATCATGACGAATGCGAAAACTCCCGCAGTCGAAGCCACTGATGACAAGCCCTACTCCCCGGAGACGGTCAAGGCCAGCCACATCCTGATCAAGGCCCCGGAACCCCAGCAGGTCCCCGAACTCGATGAAGTCGTCAAGTTCATCAAGAGCCGCGATGAACAGAGGCTCGTCGGCGATTTCATCCGCGCTTGCGTCTCCGCCGCCACTATCACGACGGCGAAGGAATTCGAGCACCTCATGCCGCCGCCGGCTCAGGATACGCCCGCCCCGGCGCCCGAAGCTGCGCCTGCGCCTGCGCCCGAAGCTGAGCCTGCGCCTGCGCCCGAAGCAGCGCCCGCCCCTGCGCCCGAAGCAGCGCCCGCCCCTGCGCCCGAAGCTGCGCCTGCGCCCGCGGCGATAGTTTCGGAGACGATCGCCCTTCCTGCGGCAGCGGAAGAAAAAGCTCCGCAGCCCGTTGAAACGCCGACGAAATAATGGTATAATATGCGCTTCTTTGAAAGGATAAGCAGAAAATGAGCCAGCATCCATCTCTTAAAGGCAAGGGCAAGATCACTTCCCGCCGCAATGTTCTCAAGCGCTTCGAACGCGTCGATCTTCTCCAGAAGCGCGGCGAATGGCAAGAAGGTTCGCGCGGACTGGGCCTCAAGAAGACCAAGCCCGAGGCCTGAGGCGGCTTGCGCTTCCGTGCCTGCCGCGTCTGGCGCGTGCTTGAAATTGCGCGTTGCATCCGGAGCTTTCGCTGCTTGCCGCCAGGCAGACAGCCGGTCGTCCGGATGCAATGCGGGATTCTCCGGGCCGGATGGAACAACGAACGGGCAGGCAATTACCTCAACCGTCAAGCGCGTGATGCGCATTCGCGGTTGAGGTGTTTTTGTGCACAGGCATTCCCCCTGTCTGGACTGCAAGACAGTCTAATAGAATACGGGATTACTCGATTACGACCTTGCAGCCTTCGTCGAGCATGCGGCGCAGGCGCACGGCGTTCCAGTTCGCGAGGCGGAAGCATCCATGCGATTCCGCGCGCCCTATGGTTTCGGGGTTCGGCGTGCCGTGGATTCCGTAGGAAGGGAGCGAAAGGCCGATCCACGAGCTGCCGACGGGGTTGTTCGGCCCCGCGGGATAGATGAATTTGCGGTGCCGCCCGGACTCGTCGGCGCGCTCGCTCGTGTATGTGTAGTTGGGAGCGGGCGCGATCCCTTTCACGCGCAATTCGCCGGCTTCCGGGAGTTTCGCCTTGTCGGCGGCGATCGAGCACGGGAATAGCGCGACAAGCGCGCCATCCGCCGCGTACGCGCGTATCTCGAAACGAGACAGATTGACTTTCACAAGCGCTGCGCGCGGCAATTCCCCCTGCGTCTCCACGTTCGGTATGCGTATCGCCGTGCCGACGGGCGGATTCGGCCAATCGGCCGCGGGATTGAGACGCCGCAGCATCGCCTGCGAAACATGCCCGCGCTCGGCGTACATCTCCAATATCGTCTCGTAGCCCATCGAAGAAAGCGCCGCCTTCTCCGCAGGCGTGGACGGGATCTTCACGAGCGACGCCACTTCTTCGCGCGTCACCTTGCAAAGCCGGTAGGGCGCGGGCGGCTTCGCCGATTCGCCGGCGCCGCCAACGCGCCGCTTCACGTTCTCCTCGACGAGACTCGCGCCGCCCGGCGTCTTGGAACGCGCGCGCCTGGCCGAATACTGCTCGAGCGCGCGCGCCGCCGCGCGCGCCATGCGCGCATGCTTTTCGGAATCCTTGCGCAGCAGCTTCAGGGCGTCTTCAAGGCTTTTCTGCGGCGGGAGATTGTTCGCGGCGAGCCAGGCGCTCAGCGCCGCCTTCGATTTCGCTCCCCACGCGCCGTCTATCGTATTTACGGAGAACATGCGCCTCTCCAGCTCGATTTGCACGAGCGCGGCGGTGTCGTTCGCGCCGGACGCCGCCCCGGACGCCAGCGAAAGCGCCGCCGCCATGCAAAACGCGAAACGCATCTGGAGAAGACAATTCACCTGACGGAAATAGTGGATCGTTGCTTCGCGAAGGAGCGCAGGAGCGCAGGACGCCGCACCGGCGCAATGTTCAGCGCGCCGGCGCCTGCTGCGGCATCTTCCCGGTCGCCGCGTCGAATGCCCAGGAAATGTTCGAAGAAACAGGGAAATGGTCGCTCGGATAGAGCTTCTTGCCGGGGCGCGCGTCCGCATGCGTCGTGCAGTCCAGGACTTCGACGCCGTCGGAGACGTAGATATAGTCGATGCGCGCGCCTCCGCAGGCGTAGCGCTTGCGCGGATGCGTATCCGTGCCGGCGGCCCGCCCGTCATGCGCGGGATCGACGTTGCGCATGGCATTGCGCGCCTCCACATCCATGGCGACGGCTTCCGACGCCGGGAATTCGTCGTCGCTCCACACCCAGCCGTTGAAGGTGCGCCACGGGCCGGCGGGCGGCGTCTTGCTCGCGCAAATCGCGCTGCGGAGGACTTCGGAAGCCGCGCGCGCCGGCGAATCCGTCTCCAGGCAATTGTGATCGCCGGTGAATACGATCGGCACGCCGGGCGGAGTCAATTCGCGCATGCGGCGCAGCACGAGGAGGATGCCTTCCTTGCGCGCCTTCGCCCCTCTGTGGTCGGTGTGGGTGTTCACGAACGCGACGAAAGCGCCGCTGCGCAGATCGCGCAACAGCGCCCATGTGCAGACGCGCGGGCATGCCGCGTCCCAGCCTTTCACGCCGGGAGCCTCCGGAGTCTCCGAAAGCCAGAATGTGCCGCCATCGACGAACTCCAGCCGGTCCTTGCGGTAGCAGACGGGGGAGGCTTCGCCGCTGACGCGATCCGCATTGCGATATTCGCCGTAAAGCGCGTATTGCGCAAGCGAATTTGTTATATATGCCGCCTGCCCCGGCATCACCTCCTGAAGGCCGAGAATATCGAGATCGAGCCGCCCGATCAACTGCACGAGATCGGCGCGGCGCTCGTTCCACGCATTCGGCGTGCCGTTGTCGCCAACCTGCAAACGTATATTGTAAGTACCGACGGCCAGCTGTTCGCGCTGCAAATCGACACGGGCGCAACCGGCGAAAAGCGCGGCGGCCAACGAAAGAATCAAAAGCTTCTTCATTCCAGTAAATCCTCTGTAAGTTTTCATGGTTGCTCTACGAACGATATTATACAAAATCCGTGCCGCCGCGCGCAACCCCCCAGGTGAACCGTGAAACCGAGGGAGTCCGGCGGCGGCGTGACAGGCGTCGCCCGGCGAACCGATACCTATCCCCTCCCCAACCGATACCTATCGCCCGCAAAACCGATACCTATCGCTTGATGAAGCGATACCTATCGCTTCATGAGGCGATACCTATCACCTGGGAAGGCGATACCTATCACCTGAGAAGGCGATACCTTCAAGGCTTATGCCGCCCTTCCCCGCCCCGCAA
The DNA here is from genome assembly GCA_002363575.1 of Verrucomicrobia bacterium UBA3214. Taxonomy (GTDB): domain Bacteria; phylum Verrucomicrobiota; class Kiritimatiellia; order RFP12; family UBA1067; genus UBA1067. The sequence continues at coordinate 19,037 of DEWI01000066.1, forward strand.
ACACGTGAGAGACGCGCTCCCGCAGTGGTGTAGCGCAAAGCCCCCACGGGGCTTTATGTTCGCATCGGGATGGACGCGCTCCAGCCGGGCGCGCGGGCTATGCGTAGCGGCGCAGGATGCGTTCGAGCGAAGCGAGGAGTGCATCCGGGGTTTCGCCGTCAAGCATTTCCACCCGTGCAATGGCGCCTCCAGGGGCGCGGAAAACCGCGCGGCGGTCTTTGACATCGATTTCCGCGCACTTCGCCTTCGCGCAAAGCACGCGAATCTTCGCAAGGCGCACGAAGCGGCGCGCGGCGTCCGGCATCCTGCCGAAGCGATCCACGAGTTCGCGCTCGAGCGCCTTGACCGCCTTTTCGTCCATCGCCTCGGCGAAACGGCGCAGGAAGGCGAGGCGCTGCGTATCTTCCTCGATATAGGAATACGGGAGCGCGGCGCAACGCGCCGCCGACGAATCCGCCGGGGAGAGTTCGATAAAGTCGAGCGACATGCGGACATCCACGACATCCATGACTTTCTCGCCCTTCATCGCGGCGATAGTGCGTTGCAAAAGCTGGCAGTACAGCGTGAAGCCGACGGCGGCGATATGCCCGGATTGCTGGGAGCCGAGCAGATTGCCGGCGCCGCGCAGCTCGAGATCGCGCACGGCGAGATTGAAGCCGGCGCCGAGCGCGCCATGCCTCTGCAAAGCGGAGAGGCGCTCGCGCGCCTCGGAATCGATCGCGCCGGAGGACGGCAGAAGCAGATACGCATAGCCTTGGCGGGACGAGCGCCCGACGCGCCCGCGCAGCTGGTAGAGATCGGCGAGGCCGAACGTGTCGGCGCGGTCGATGAGTATGGTATTGGCGCGCGGAATATCGACGCCGGACTCCACGATCGTCGTGGAAAGCAGCACATCCATCTTGCCAAGCGAGAAATCTCGCACGCGCTCCGCCAGCGTCTCGGCGTCCATGCGGCCGTGCGCGACCACTATCCTCGCCTCCGGGCAAAGCGTTTTCAGGCGTTTTTCGACGCGCGCGATGGTATCGACGCGGTTGTGGAGGAAGTAAACCTGGCCGCCGCGCGCCAGCTCCGCGCGAATCGCGCTGCGGACGACGGCATCATCGTCGCGAACGATTTTCGTCTCTACGGCGACGCGCTCGCGCGGCGGCGTCCGCAGCAGAGAAAGGTCGCGCGCTCCCGTCATAGACAAATAGAGCGTGCGCGGGATCGGCGTGGCCGAAAGCGTCAAGACGTCGGTAGCCGCGCGCAGGCGCTTGAGGTGTTCCTTGTGGCGGACGCCAAAACGCTGCTCTTCGTCGATGATCACCAATCCGAGATTGCGGAAGACGACGCTGGGGGAAAGTATGGCGTGGGTGCCGATGACAATGTCGCAGACGCCCGCGGCCAGCCGTTGCACCGTCCCTTCGCGGACGCTCTTCGACTGTATGCGCGACATCACCTCGATACGCAGCGGCGTGCCGTCGAAGCGCGATGTGAAAGTCTCGAAATGCTGCTCCGCCAGCACCGTGGTAGGCGCGAGAAGCGCGACCTGGCGGCCGTTCATCGCGGCAATATACGCCGCGCGCATCGCAACTTCCGTCTTGCCGTAGCCGGCGTCGCCGCAAACCAGTCTGTCCATCGGGCGCGGCGACGCGAGATCCGCCTTGACGGCGGCTATCGCCGCCGCCTGGTCCGGGGTTTCCTCGTAAGGGAAGGCGGCCTCGAAAGCCTCCAAACCGTCGCACGGAATCTCGCAGGCGAAGCCGGGCAGCATCTGTCGCCGCGCCTGCGTCTCGAGAAGCGCTGCGGCGAGATCGGCGACGGCGCGCTTTGCCTTTTCGCAATCGTTTTTCCATCCTTTGCCATCGAGGCGGTGCATCTTGACATGCTCGCCCTTTACACCGACATAGCGCGTGACGAGGTGCGCATGCTCCGCAGGCACGTGGAGAAGCGCGCCGCCCTCGTACTCGATCGTGAAAACTTCGCTCCTATTGCCATCGACGACGATTTCCGAAGAGCCGATGAAGCGCCCGACGCCATGCGCGGAATGCACTACATACTCGCCCGGCTCCAGCTCCTCGAAGTCGCCGATGCGCGCGCCCGCCGCGCGCGCGGCGCCGCGCGCGCCTGCGCGGCGAAGCGAGCGCCTGCGTGCGAATACGCGATCCGCCTTCGTGACGACGACGAAGCCGGGAATCTCGAAGCCTCCTGAAAGATCGTCCGCGCGTATCACGACGGCGCCGCGCGCCGCCGCTGCCGCCACGTGGTTCTCCAAGCGCTGGCGCGCGGCGTCGAAAAGCTCGGGGTGGCGCGCGGCATTCGCGCCAAGCTCCGCGAAGCCGGGCAGCGAAGCCGTCTGGAAATTGTAGGACGGCACGCCGGGCGGCGCGGGATCGCCCGCCCAGACGATTTCAAAGCGCCGCGCATCGGCGATCGCCAGCGAATATTCGTTGTGTTCGAGCGCCAGAACGGCGCTTCCCGCGGGAAGCAGCGAGAAGAAGCTCCCCGCGCCCCCTGCAGGCGCTTCGGCCTCCTGCGAATCGTCGGCGCACGGCACGATCGACGCCGTCTGCACGCGCATCAGCGAAACCTGCGTTCCCGGGTCGAAGATTCTCAACGACTCCAAATCTTCGCCGAAGAACTCCGCGCGCAGCGGAGATTCCTCCCCCGGACTCCAGACATCGACGATGCCGCCGCGCACGGCCCAGTCGCCTTCGCGCTCGACCATGGGGCAGCGCGAATACCCCATCGACGCGAGCGAAGCGCAAAATGCGCTGAACGTCGTGCCGCCGTCGCCAATGGCGCGCGGCGCGTCTTCGTCGTCGTAGCAGCGCAGTTCGAGTGGCTTTTGCGCGCCCGGCCCTTCGCCCTCCGCGCCGCCGACGTACCCGGAAAGCGCGGCCGCCGGCGCTACGACGACCGCGGCATACGGCCGCATGGCGTAGGAGCGCATCGCCGCGGCTGTCTTGAAGCGCAGGCCCATCGCCGTCTTGTCGCCGCGAATCGCCGGCGGGAACTCGAATATCCGCGTCTGCGCCGCGCCTTCGGAAGTCTTGTCCATCGCGACGAGCCGCGAAAGGTCGTCGGCCAGGCGATCGGCTTCCGGAAGGCCTGGCGTGACGGCGAGGACGACGCGGCCGCCTCCGCCCCCCGCGAGCGCCAACGCGATGAAAGCGTCCGCCGCGCCAGTCGGCGACGGGATGCAAAGCGCGGCGCCGGCGCCCGCGCACGGCGGCTTCCAGAACCCGGCAAACACGCTTGCCGCATCGTGTTTCGCGTTTTCCATTTCGTTTCAGGCGGCGTGCGCGCGCGGCGGCGCGGCGTCATGCGGACTCGAATTTGCGCACTCTGAGGCGGGCACCGAGGCTCTCGGCGATCGCGCGGCACCTGGCTTGCTTCTCCTGCGAAGTCACCGGTTCTCCTACAACCGTCATCACCGTCTCGATGCCTGCGGCGGCGGCTTCGCGCGCGAACTCCTTCATCGCCGGATACGCGGCTTCGCCGAACTTCGGCCTGCACACTGCGAGATATTCGGCGGGATCGTCGGTATTGAGGGAAATCGAGAGGCAATCCACCTTGCCGGCGAACTCCGCAGCCGTCGCGCGCGAGTTGATCAGATCGGAAAGCCCGTTGGTGTTCACGCGGATGCGCACGCCGGGATGCCGCGCTTTCATGTGCGCGGCGGCCGCCAGCAGGACGTCGAGACGCTCCGTAGGCTCGCCGTAGCCGCAAAAGACACATTCCCCGAAGCGCGTCCAATCGCATCCGTCGAGCGCGGCGAGCGTCTCCTCCAGCGTAGGTTCGCGCTCGAGCCATAGCGCCGGCGAGCCATAGACGCCCGGCGCGTTGGCGCGCAGGCAGAACGTGCAGGCGCACGGGCAGCGGTTCGTGAGATTGACGTAAATGCCTTTGCCGACTTCATAAACGATTGTCATAGCGTCCTCCTGGCTGGTCGCGCGGCGCCCCGCGCCTTCTCGGTAGAAGTGTCGTCCAACGCGCCGCGTGCGGGCGCGCACTCGCTGCTAGCGGCGGCGCGCGGCTTCGCCGGCGGCGCGCTTTGCGCGCAGCTGCTTCGCCGATCGCAGGCCGGCGATGGAATTCACCATCTCGCAGACTATGGCGCCGGCGACGGCGAGCGAGCGCTTCGAGACGTGCGCCATCGTGTCGTTCGGGCTGTGCCAGTAGTCGTTGAGGCCCGGCGCGCTTCCGTAGTCGAAATCTATCAGGTTCACGGTCTTGAAGCCGGCGTCGGCGAACGGCACGTGGTCGTCCTTGACCGCTTCGCGAATCTCTTTTACGACGTGCTCGCGACCTACGAGTTTTGCGGCGGCCAGCGCGCGGCGGCGCAATTCCGGAGAAGTGTTCCGCGGCAGGGAGATGTTGAGATCGGGATCGCCCAGCATGTCGAGGCAGATGACGGCGCTGACGCGCCGCCCGCTCGCCTTCCATGCGGCGGCGGCGTGCCGCGAGCCCCAGAGGCCGTCGTCTTCCCCGTAGGCGTACATGCATTCCTCGCCGTCGAGCCAAAGCAACGCGACGTTCAGCGGAGGCTTGCGCATATCGGCGAAGACTTCGGCGAGGCCGACGAGCAGGCCGGTTGTAGAAGCGCCGTCGTTTGCGCCCGGGCATTTCGTGAAAGGCTTGGTGTCGTAGTGGGAAAGGATGAGAATCCATCCGGCGTCGTCGCCCGCCCCCTTCCACTCCGCCACGACGTTCGTGAACTGGCGCATCCCCGCCGGCGTCTTCGCGCGGAATGTGTCGAGACGCGGCGACGCGCCGACGGATGCGGCGGCGTCGAGTATGCAATTCGCGGCGAGGCGCGCGCGCAGCGTCCCGGGATCGCGCGGCGTGCAGCGCGCGACGAGATTGCTCGCCGCCGCATACGCCGTCGCGACATTCCGGGCGGAGAACGTGGCGACCTTCCGCACGGGCGCCGCCGCGAGCGGCGCGCCGGTGGAAACGGCGAGCGCCAACGCGACCGCGAGCGTCCTGCGACGAACAAAGAGGGGCCGCGGAATCCGCGCCCCTCCAAACGCCGCAAAACGAATTGCCCGATGCAGTATCTTCACTTCCCCATCCCCGGTTGCGCCGGCGCTCGCGCGCCGCCGCCGCGCCATGCGCGGCTCACTCCACCTTGACGCCGATCATGCGGATCACGCGGTCGAGATCGTCGTTGTCGTAGAAATCTATCTCCAGCAAACCTTTGACGTGGCGTCCGTTCGCGTGCGTAATGCCGCTCTTGACGCGCACGGCGCAGCCGAGATGCCGCCGCAGCGCATCCTGGAGGGTGCGCACGTACGAGGCCGTCAAATCCGGAGTGCCGCGCGGAGTGTCGGGAACGGGCGCTTTGTAGCGATCCACCTTGCGCTGGAGCGCCAGCACCGTAAGCTGGTCGTTTACGCAATCGCGCGCGAAGAGCGTGCGCGTCTTTTCGTCGTCCAGCGAAAGCAGAATCTTCGCGTGGCCCACGGAGATCAACTTTGCCTCGAGCATCGACTTGACTTCGTCGGGAAGTTCGAGGAGGCGCAAGGCGTTCGCGACGGTCGCGCGCGCCTTGCCCACCTTCTCCGCCACATCCTGCTGCGTCAGGCCGAAAGAATCCTGGAGCGTCTTGTAGCTGATCGCCTCTTCTATCGGGTTGAGGTCTTCGCGCTGCAAGTTCTCAGTCGTCGTCATCGCGGCGGCCGTCAGATCGTCCGCTTCGATGAGCGTGACGCGAATCTTCCGCCAGCCTGCGAGAAGCGCGGCGCGCAGGCGGCGCTCGCCGGCGATCAGCTCGTATTTGCCGCGCGAGTTTTTGCGCACCGTGGGCGGCTGTACGAGACCGCTGTTCTTGAGCGAATCCGCGAGTTCGCGCAGCTCCTCTTCCTTGAAATCCCTGCGCGGCTGGTAGGGGCTGCGCTCGATATCGAGTATCGGCAGCTCGAGGACGGCCGCACCCGCCGCTTCCGCGGGAGCAGGCGCGGCGGGCGCCTTTCCGGCCGCTGCGGCCGCAGGGGCCGGCGCAGCCGCCGGCGGCTGCATGGGCGGGACGCTCGCCCCCGTCAAAAGCGAATTGAGGCCGCGGCCGAGACCGTGCCTCTTCTTCGCAGGCTCGCCGGCGTCTTTCGCGCCGGCGGCCTTTTTCAGGAATGGGCTTTTCGTCGCCATGGCGGCATCAGAAGTAGCCGTTGATGAAAGGAAGAACCTTGAGCTGGTTGGACATTACGATGTTCACAAGCCCGATCTGGAAGCCGTTCGGGCAGTAGTCGGCATAGTTGACGAGGCCGATCTGCGCGCCGTGCAGTTCGTCGGTCATGTTGTAGATGCAGGCGAGCTGGAGGCCATAGGCCGTGCGGGCGAGGTTGAAAAGCCCGCCGATCGTGCAGCCGTAGCTCTCCACGGACGTAAGGTTGCCGAGACCGCCGAGCTGGAAGCCGCAGACGTTGTGCTGCGCGGCGCCGAGAATATTGACGTCTGCGCCGGCGATCGTGTCGCGGAACGCGATGCCGCCGATTTCCAAGCCCTTGACGGCCTTGCGGGCGAGGTTGAGGCCGACGGTCGCGCGCACGCCGTAAACGTCCTCGAGCGCGGCGTTGCAGAACGTGCTGAGGGCGAGGCCGGCGAAGCCGCGGCGCGAGAGGTTGGCGGCGCCGCCGAACTGCAGGCCGATCACTTCAGGAGCGTCGCAGTAAATGAGGTTGAGGTCGAGCCCGTAAACATCCCAGCGGTCGATTCCCCAGGGAAGCTGGACGGGCGTGGCGATGCCGAGCGCGATCGGCGTCCAGCCGACGGTTGGTTCCTTCTCTTCGACGTCCTGAGCGAACGCCTGTGCGAACGCCGCGAGTGCAAACGCTACCGTGGCGAGTTTGATTGTACGCTTCATGTTGCTTGTCTCCTTTGCTGGAAAAAAAGTTGCCGCATATTTTACCCTTTATTCGGCTCGGCTGTCAAGGGTCTCTCGTATGCCGAACGGACTTTGAGAAAGATCGCGCCCGTGACGGGGACGGTGAAAACGTAGAGCGCGCCAGCTATCCCGAGCGTGAGCCAGAAATTCGTCGCGAGCAATGCGAGCAGAAGCAGCAGCGCCGCCATCACGTACGGGAGTATCTTGCGGGGGATGCGGATGGATTTCAGCGAAATCGTCGGCAGGCGCGAAGCCATGAGCATGCCGACGAAAAGCAGCATGAATATCCCCGTCGCGGGCGAACGCAGGAAGGCCGCGAATTCCGGAGCGCGGTTTTCGAGTCCCGTGACGACAAGCGCCGGCGTCAGCACCATCCAGCAGCCGCCGGGTGCGGGCACGCCGGTGAAGAAATGCTTCCAGTACGGCAGCGCGGGCTGCTCCAGCATCGTATTGAAGCGCGCGAGGCGGAAGCAGTCGCAGAGCGCGTAGAACAGCGCGCAGCCGAGCACGAGGCGCATTGTCTGGACATTGACGCCGATGTGGAAAGGCCCGCCCGTCAGCCAGTAGAACATGAACATCGCGGGCGCGAC
>DEWI01000066.1:26543-28533 GCA_002363575.1 Verrucomicrobia bacterium UBA3214
CGCCGAAGTTCACGAAGTCCGCGAGAGAATCCAGCTCCGCGCCGAGTTTGCTGGCCGCCTTGAGAAGGCGCGCGATTCTGCCGTCCACGCCGTCGCAGATGCAGGCGATCAAGAGCGCGACGAGCGCTTCGGTGTAGCGGCCTTCGCTGGAAAGCGCGATCGACGTGATGCCCGCGCACGCCGCGAGACTGGTGACGAGGTTGGGGAAAATGCAACGCAGCGGGATGCGGTCGGAACGACCGCTTTCGCGTTTCTTGCGCCGCCGCCCACGCAATCTGAATTTGCCCATTTCTAGAAAAGTATGGAATTGTTTGCCGTGGAATGTGGCGAGCGGGAAGCTCCTCGCGGTTTTTGCCGCGGCGTCGGGACTCCGTCGCCTTCGAGTTTAAACCGTTGCCGGTTGGATGTATTGCGCCGCCTGCCTCCGGAAGCCTCCGCGCGTGCGAACACTGTCGAAGCGTATCCTGCGATGCACGCCGCGCGGAAATACCGTTCCCGATCGTCCTTTCGCCTCGCGAGGCGGCGGCGCGGCGCGTCCGCGGCCGCCTCGCGCGCCTGTGCTACCTGACCGTGATGTTTATGCCGTTGGGCGGCATTTCGCCGCCTGGCGCGGCAGGCCGCGGAGGCTTCGGCGCATTCTTGCGCGGCGGGCTGACGAGCGCGCCGTGGATGCGGCCGAGCGTTTTCGGGGCCTGCTCGACGAAGCAGTCGTCCTTGAGGGTTTCGAGCACGCGGCTGATCACGTCTTCGCCAAGCTCGCGGTGGGCGTTTTCGCGCCCGCGGAACTGGAGGGTGAGTTTGACTTTGCAGCCGTCGGCGAGGAACGAGCGTATCTGTTTGATCTTGTAATCGAAATCGTTTGTGTCGGTGCCCGTATGGAATTTGACTTCCTTTACTTTCTGCACCTTCTGGGCCTTGCGCTGCTGGCGCGCCTTTATGGACTCTTCGTAACGGAACTTGCCGTAGTCCATGATTTTGCACACCGGCGGCGTGGCGTTCGGCGTGATTTCCACGAGGTCGAGCCCGCGGGAATCCGCGAGCCGCTGTGCTTCGCGCGTCGCCATGACGCCGATCATCGAGCCATCCTGTTCAAGCACGCGAACCTGCGGAACGCGTATCTTGTAGTTTACACGAGTGAACTGTGCGATAACTCACCTCATTCCTTTTTCGATTGTGATGCCGATATTTTATCACATTTCGTTTTCGTTTGCAAGGGCGCGCGGGCGCTGCTTTGCGCAAGACGCGCCGCCGCGGGGCGTGTCCGGACCACCGTGGCGGCGCAAACGGATCGCCCCGCCAGCGAATGAATAACGCGGCCGCAAATCCTCGGTGCCGTCGAGAATGGAGCACGATAGATTCTCCAGCTCCAGGCCGTCCACCATGTCCGCATGCAAGCCGTACGCCGGCAAGCGGCTCTTGGAAAGCTTGCATTCCGGGTATGCGCCGGGCGCGTAGCGCACGGGCGTCTCCAGCGCCTTGCGCGGCTCCTCCGCGCCGGTTCCTTGCGCGGCTGTCGATCTTCACGCGCCTGGCGAAGACGCCGTCGCAGCAGTTGAAGACGACGTCGCCGCACGCCGCATAGCGCAGAGTGGAATCTTCGAGGCGGACATCGCGGCAATCCGCCGAGAAGAAGCCGCGCGCGCCGCCCTTCCTGATTGCCGGAAAGCTTCGCCGGCCGCCGCCACTTCGCAGCGTTGCCGAATTGCAATTGTGCGCAGAGATTATGGAGAGTGGCGTGGCTACGGGATGTCGAACCAGTTGTAGCCGGCGTTTCCGCAAACTTCGATGACCGCTACGGCGATTTCGCTTTTCCAGTCGGGACGGCGCGCGAGCGCCTGGCGGTAGGCGAGCGCCTGCGCGACCGTCTCCGCGTCTGGTTCCGTCCGCCCGAGTACGCGACCTTTCTCCGCCGCAGCGTTCGTGCAATACTTGAACGCGCCGAGCTGCGCGGGCTTCGCGACGCCAGGCTTCGGAATCGCGAGGAAGTCGC
>DEWI01000118.1:0-191 GCA_002363575.1 Verrucomicrobia bacterium UBA3214
GCGACGCCAGTCGCTTGCCGAAGCGACGCCAGTCGCTTTATGGGGTGACGTCAGTCGCTTTACGGGGCGACTCTAGTCGCCGGACAAGCCGCCCCCAAGCCCCCTCCGGGCGGGCCGCGCTCCCGCGCGACCGCAAATTCGGGAGGTGAAACGAAAAGCCCCGAATGGGGCGACACATATATAGCCGGGGG
>DEWI01000118.1:245-409 GCA_002363575.1 Verrucomicrobia bacterium UBA3214
GGGGGTGGAGCGCGCTACGCGCGCGGAACCCCCGGAAATCGTTCGAAGAACGATCAAACCCCGAAGGGGTGACACAATGGGTGCTTCAATATCGCCGAAGTAATTGTGCCACCCCTTCGGGGTTCGATTTACTTTCGCGCTTGTTCCGGGGGTTGCGCATGCTT
>DEWI01000118.1:496-5874 GCA_002363575.1 Verrucomicrobia bacterium UBA3214
TATGTGCCACCCCTTCGGGGTTTGGGCGGGGTTTGCGCTTGCGGGCGGCGCGGGAATCGCGGGCGACAGCGAGCTTTTTCTCCGCTTCGCGGGATTCCTTCGCCTTGATATATCTCGCGTAGCGGACGAGCTTTTCGAGAATCTCGATGATTTCGGAGCATTCGGCGTGCATAGTCGCGAATTCGCTTTTGGGCTTGATATAGCCTGCATCGATGAAAAGTTCGATCCAGTAGAGGCTTTCGCCTGCTTCGGCAAGCGCGATTGCGTGCTTGGAGATATAGTTGCCGCGCGTGAACACATAGCGTCCCTCGGCGAGATTCGCGCTGATGGAAGTTCCGCTGCGGAGGAATTGAGCCGCCAGCACGGACTCCTTCCTCTTGCGCAGATGGCGGGCGAGTTTCACGACATGCAAGGCGAAGACCCGCGCCTTCTCCTTGAGAATTTCCGTGCGCTTTCGCATCGTTGCAAAATAATTCTGCTGGAAACGACGGCATATTGCGCCACCGGTGGCGAGGACGCGGCGCGGACGCGCGGCGTCAATCGCCGCAAGAGATCCGCCAAGGGCCGCGCTCGCGCCAGACGCGGCGCACGGCTTCCACCGCAGGCTCTGCGTAGATGGGAGTGGACTGGTGCCGGAACCATGTATCCTGGCGCTTCGCGAGCTGGCACGTGCGCACGAGAATCTTTTCGCGCGTATCGCCCTGGCGGTAGCCGATCGCCAGCGCCGCGGTCCTGCTCCATACAGGATACAGCGCATGCAGGCGGCGCTTCTCTTCCTCCAGGCCGGCCATGAACATCCCGTCGAGGCGCGCGGCGATACGCGCGCGCACGAGCGCGCGATCTATCTTGAGAACGGGATATTCCGGCGGCGGCTTCGTCCAGGCGCGATCTAGTCCGCGAAGGAGCGCGGAAAAGTACAGCCCCGTGCCGCCGACGACAATAACGGGCGTCTGCTCCGGGACGTCGCGTAGCCATGCGGCGGCCGCGCGCAGCCACGCGCCGGCGGAAAACTCCTCCGCCGGCGTGACGAGATTCACGCCGCCCATCCCGAATTCCGCAATCTCCTCTGGAGGCGGCTTGGCGGTCCCGATATCCATGCCCTTATAGACGAGCATGGAGTCCGCGCTGAGGATGCGCGCGCCGAACTCGCGCGCCAGCACTGCGGCAATCGCGCTCTTGCCGCTAGCCGTCGGCCCGGCCAGCAGGTATGCAAATCTTGCCATCACGTCTCCTTCTCATATTTGCGCCGCCGGGCGATCGCGCGGGCAAGAGCGCCGGGAACGCCGGTGGAATACGAAATTCGCGGGCAGCCGGTGATATATCGCTCGCCCCTGGACAGGATTCACAGGATTTACAGGATTCTGATAACGCGCAAACGATCAAGGAGATTCAACTATCCTGCCTGAAAACCAAAGCCAAGCACCACCCCGGATGGAGAAAGCGCATGGGCCGGCGCGCGGCGCGCGCGCGCCTCAACCCATCTCCGCCAGCACGGCGCGCGCGGCGGCGCGCGGATCCGGCGCGGCGAGTATCGGCCTGCCCACGACGAGATGCGTGGCGCCGTCGCGCACGGCGTCCGCAGGCGTGGCGACGCGCTTCTGGTCGCCGACGGCGGCACCGGCCGGGCGCACCCCAGGCGTCACGAAAAGCGTGCCGCTGCGAAGCGCCGCGGAAAGCGCGCCTACTTCGCGAGGGCTGCATACAAGGCCGTCCGCGCCGCTGGCGACGGCGAGGAAAGCGGCCGCGCGCACCTGGTCGGCGGGCGTGCGCATGGCGACACCGATGTCGCGCAAATCGCTCTCGTCCAGCGAAGTAAGGACAGTGACGGCGAGGATGCGCGGGGCGGAAGCGCCGAATTCGGCGGCGGCGCCGGCGGCGGCGCGAATCATCGCTCTTCCGCCGGATGCGTGGATCGTGAGGAGATCGACGCCGAGCTTGCCGGCGGAGCGGACGGCGCGTTCCACGGTGCGCGGGATGTCGTGGAATTTGAGGTCGAGAAAGACCTTCTTGCCGAGGCCCTTGACGGCGCGCACGACATCCGGCCCTTCCGCCGTGAAAAGCTCCATGCCGATCTTGTAGAATCCGACGGCATCGCCGATCGCGGCGATCTTGTCTTCGGCTTCCTTGCGCGTCTGGACATCGAGCGCTGCTATCAGTTCCGCCATATCGAAAACTCCTTGTCCGTTTCGCGTGCGCGCCGCCCCGCCGCCCGGCGGGCGCGCGCAACGCCATCAATAGAAATTGCCCATGGCGCGCAGCCGCGCGTAGCGCCGCGCGACAAGCTCGTCCGCGGCTATGGGCGCGAGTTCGGCGAGGGCCTTGACGATGGCGGCGCGCACGAGCGCGCACGCGGCGGCGCGGTCGTTCTGCGCCCCTCCCGGCGGCTCGGGGACGATTTCGTCGATCGCTCCGAGCTTCAACAGATCGGGAGCGGTGATTTTCAGCGCCTCTGCGGCTTCCGGGGCTTTCGAGCCGTCGCGCCAGAGAATGCCGGCGCACCCTTCAGGGGAGATCACCGAATACACGGCGTTCTCCAGCATCAGCACCTTGTCGCCCACGGCGATGGCGAGCGCGCCCCCGGAGCCGCCTTCGCCGGTCACGACGACGATTACGGGCGTTTTCAGCGTCGAGAAGAACTCCAGGCTCTTGGCGATGGCCTCCGCCTGGCCGCGCTCCTCCGCCTCGCGCCCGGGATACGCGCCGGGCGTATCCACGAACGTGACGACAGGGTTGCCGAAGCGCTCGGCGAGCTTGGCAAGGCGCATCGCCTTGCGATAGCCGTCCGGATTGGCCATGCCGAAATTGGCGGCCATGTTTTCTTCGACGGTCTCGCCCTTGTTGTGGCCGAGGACAAGCACCGGCGTGCCATCCAGCGTGGCGAAGCCGCCCACGAGGCCGCGATCGTCATTCACGAGGCGGTCGCCGTGCAACTCCTCGAAATCGTCGAAGATGTTCGCAATGAAGTCCCTGAGATGCGGCCTCTTCGCATCGCGCGCGAGCTTCACGCGCTCCATTGCGCAAGGCGCCTTGCGCTTCGCGGGGCCGGCTTTCTTCCTAACGACTTTCGCCATGTCGAAAACTCCTGCTGCAAATTCCTAGAAATGCCAGAACGCGAGCATCTTGGCGATGAACGCCTTCATATCCTTGCGCTCGACGATCCTGTCGATGAACCCGTGCTTCTCCAGATACTCCGCAGACTGGAAATCCGCCGGCAGCTTCTGGTGGATGGTGTTCTCGATGACGCGGCGCCCGGCAAAGCCGATCAGCGCGCGCGGCTCGGTTATGTTGATGTCTCCGAGCATCGCGTACGAAGCGCTCACGCCGCCCGTCGTGGGATCCGTGAGCACGGATATGAAAGGCAGGCCGGCCTCCTTGACGCGCGCGATCGCCGCGGACGTCTTGGCCATCTGCATGAGCGAGAGTATCCCCTCGTGCATGCGCGCGCCGCCCGACGCCGAGAAAATCACGAGCGGCCGGCGCTCGGCTATCGCCTGTTCGCAGGCGCGGGCGATCTTCTCGCCCGTGCCCGTGCCGAGGCTGCCGCCCATGAACGCGAAATCCATGACGCCGAGCATCGCGGCGTGGCCGCCGATTTTGCACGTGCCCATGACGATGGACTCGCTCTCGCCGGTCTTCGCGATCGTCGCCTCGACTTTCGTCTTGTAGTCGCCCGTCGCGTCGTGGAACGCCAGATGGTCGGAATAGGAGACTTCGCGGAAGACTTCGGCGAACGTGCCCGCGTCGGCCGTCTGCGCGATGCGTTCGCGCGCGGTCAGGCGCCCGTGGTAGTTGCACTTCGGGCAGATGGCGTTGTTCGCCTTCCAAACGCTTTTCTCCATGTGACTGTAGCACTTCGGGCAGATCGCCCACAGCGCCTTCGCCGGCGGAATCTTCGGCTTCTCGTCTTTTCTTTCAAACCACCCCATGGCTTGTTCTCCCTGGTTGCGCAGCTTGCGTGGCGCCTCACGCCGGCATGAAGATTACTCCGTAGAGCGTGGCGGGCGCGTTGCCCGCCGCCTTCACCTTGTGCGTGACGACGCTGTTGTAGTAGGCGGTGTCGCCCGGTTTCAAAACGAACTTCTGCGGGCCGTACTCCAGCTCGATCTCGCCGCTCTGGCAGATGATGAACTCCTCGCCCTCGTGCGAAGACGCCGTGTCGTCGCCTTGCGCGGGGAACTCGTAGTAGAACGGCTCCATGTGGCGGTCGGGCTTGCCGAACGCGAGCGACCGGCAGACGAAGCCGCGCGAATGCACCGTATCGACGGGCGCGGTGGCCTCGTCGCCCCTGCGGGTGATCACGGGATCTGGCTTGAACTGGTCGTCCATGAACGTGCCGAGGCGCTGGCCGAGCGCGCGAGAGAGCTTGAGCAGCACGCTTATCGCGGGGATTACGTCGCCGCTCTCCACGGCTTCGATGACCTTCGCATCGACGCCGCTGGAAGCCGCCAGTTCTTCGACGGACTTGCCGAGATTTTCACGATACATGCGTATGCGCATGCCGACCTTGGATTCTGTGCTTTCCATGATATTTCGGATTTGTGCGGATATATACCGGGCGTCTCGCGCCGGCGGCGCGGATCAGAACTCCAGCGCTTCGTACATCATCGCGAGGAACGCCGCGTAGTCCATGCGCGTCTGGCGCATGGAATCGCGCTCGCGCACGGTGAAGGTGCCGTCGGCGACCGTCTGCGCGTCCACCGTGATGCACCAAGGCGTGCCGGCCTCGTCCTGGCGGCGGTAGCGCCGCCCGATCGCCCCGGAGACGTCCCATACGACATTGACTTTCTTCTGGAGGCGTTTGAAGATGTCGCGCGCGATGCGGTCTTGATCCGGATCCTTCTTGATGAGCGGGAAGATGGCCGCTTTGACCGGCGCGACTTTCGGGGAGAAGTGCAGCACGGTGCGCACGTCCTCTTTGCCCTTCTCGTCCACGAGCTTTTCTTCGTCGTAGGCTTCGCAGAGCAGCGCGAGCATTAGCCTGTCCACGCCGGCAGAAGGCTCGATCACGTGCGGGATGTACTTGCCATCAAAAAGATCGAGGCAGAACTTCTGCGCCGCTTCGGGATCCTTGCCGCGCGCCGTCCAGTCGGCGCGGACTTTGTCGATGAAGGCGCGCCGCGCGTCCTCGTCCATCTTTTTGGCGGCCTGCTTGAGAGGATCGTCGAAGACCATCTGGCTCTGGCCCGACCACTTCTGATGCTGCGAAAGGTCGAAATCGCTGCGCGCGGCGATTCCTTCCAGCTCCTGGCGCCCGAAGGGGAAATCGTATTCGATATCGACGCAGGCGCGCGCGTAGTGCGCCAGCTCTTCGGGCTTCTGCCAGTATTCGACGAAGCGGCTCGTCGGCAAGCCGACGGCGTTGAGGAACTTCTTGCGCT
>DEWI01000118.1:5928-6079 GCA_002363575.1 Verrucomicrobia bacterium UBA3214
GCTGCTCCACCCAGTACTTGTGCCAGACTTCCCAGCCCCAATCATCCTGCACCGGGCCGTCGAGATCGGGATTGTCGGCGAGCGTGACAACGTGCCCGTGGAGAATCTCCACCGCTTCGTCGGGGCGGATGAAGAACTCCAGCTCCATCTG
>DEWI01000118.1:6120-13272 GCA_002363575.1 Verrucomicrobia bacterium UBA3214
TCCAGCTCCATCTGCTCGAATTCGCGGCTGCGGAAGATGTAGTTGCGCGGCGTGACTTCGTTGCGGAAGCTCTTGCCCATCTGCGCGATCCCGTAGGGGACGGACATGCGCGACGTCGCCGTCACGTTCTGGAACTGCGCGAATATCGCCTGCGCCGTCTCCGGGCGCAGATACGCGACGTTGGATGGATCATCGACCGGCCCCACCACCGTCTTGAACATCAGGTTGAACGGCTTCGGCTCCGTCATCTCGCCGCCGCAATGCGGGCACGAAAGCGCGTATGCGGGATTGACGGGCGCAGCCTTCTTGCCAAGCTCCGCGCGAATGTCGTCGAGCTGGTCGGCGCGCATCAGCTTCTTGCACTGCTTGCACATCGTCATGGGGTCCGCGAAGGTGTCGAGATGGCCGGACGCCTTCCAGATGCGCGGGTGCATGATGATCGTGGCGTCCAGCCCGGCGACGTCCTCGCGGCCGCGCACGGTGAACTGCCACCACGCCGCCTTGACGTTCTGCTTCAGCTCGCTGCCCAGCGGACCGTAGTCCCAGAAACCCGGCATGCCGCCGTAAATCTCCGACGAATGGTAGATGAAACCGCGGCGCTTGCAAAGCGCGCTCAGCGCGTCCAACGACGATTTATTCTCTTCAGCCATGACAATCGCATATTATAGCATATTTTACGGCGGCTGGCAGGGGGTTCCGCGCGGGAATTTGCATTGGCGGCGCGCGCGCCTTGGAGAGCCGGAGCGGCGTCCAGGCCCCGGAGCGTTTCCCGTCGCTGAAGGAAAAAACGCACCTCGCGGAGGGCTAGCTAAACCCGTCCGCGAGGGACTTGGCGGCAACCAACCGCCCATTTGGCGCGACCGTGGAGAGAGAGAAATCCCCGGCGGCCACTTGGCGGTAACCAGCCGCCCGAAATTTTGCGCCTGCTACGGCTGGACCGTCGCACCGATGTCGAGATCGAACTTCAGGAACTCGATCGCGCCTTCCATCGCCGCGGGATCGAACACGATGCCGCCGGTGAGCTGCGTGCCTTCAGGCGTGCCTATCGCCTGCGCCGTCTGCGCGCCGGCGTAGTCGCCGTCGGGCGTGGCGCTGCTCTTCAGCGTCGCCGTGACCGTGATGCCGTCGGGAACGGTGATGTTCGCAAGCGAGAACGTCAGCTTCCCGGCTTCTCCGGACGCCGCGGAGATAAGCGGCGCGGAAGTGTCGTCTTCGGGATCGAGGCCGAGCGCGTAGCACGCGAAGTAGTTGTATGTCGCGCCGGACGATGTCGTCTTCGCGGCGACCGTACTCGCGGGGGCGAGCAGCGCGCGCGCCTCGGCGACGGTCTTGCCGGCCATTTTCGCCGCCACCCATGTGTCGGCCACGGGGACAGTGGCAGTGCCGACCGTTTCCGTGATGCCGCCCGCGCTCACGTACGAGCCGGCGAGCGACGCGAATTCGCCGGCGCCGTTGAACTCGATGGCACTCACGCTGGATGCACCCGCCAGCGCGTTGAGGAATGCCGTCGTCGCGCCCGCCGCGAGCTGCGTGCTGCCGACGTTCACCGTGTAGGTCCCGGCGGTGTAGTCGAACACCACCGTCACGGCGTACTGCACCGCCGGATCAGGCTCGAAGTTCGTGATCGTCGCCCATGCGGGCTGAGACGAAGCGTCCGCGCGCGTCCAGACCTTGAAGACGTACGCATCGTTTTCGCTGTCAATCTTTATCGCCGCCTGCGCAGGGCCGACATCGACTCCCTTTTCGCCGCAATCGCCGAACTTCAGCGTCGTCGCGATCGTCACGACATTGCCGGCCGACGCGCTCGCCGCTGTGAATGTCGCGTCGGAAACCGACGCCACGCTTTCGGTGTAGGAGATCGCGGGCGACCACGTGCCCGTGCCGCTGTGCGTCGCGTCTTCCGCGATCCACCCATCGACCACGTTGCCTACCGTCGTCTGCTGATTCGCCAACGTTCCCGTGCTGCCGCCGGTTGCCGCGATCGAGTAGCTCAGCGCCTGGCCGGCCGAGAGATTCTGAATGCCGTTCGCCGGCGTCCACGTCACCTTGCCGGTCGCACTGTCGTAAACGCCGCCGGCATACTCCGTCCCGCCAACGGTCAGCGTCCACGCCGTGCCTTCCGCGACTTCGCCGGTCACCGTCGCAGTCACGGACTTCGCCGAACCATAACCGATGTAGTAGTCGAACTCGACATCGCTGAACGTCACGGCCGTAGATACCGTCGTCACCGTGATTGTCGCATTCTCCGTCACCGTGTAGGAATACACGCCGTTCGATTCCGTCACTTCGCCGCTCGACGCCGTCACGGTATCGACCGCGTATCCTTCGCCGGCATCGAGCGTGAACGTAATCGTGTCGCCATCCTTGATCGCGTTTTCGAGATCGTCCGTGCGCGTCGCCGTCGCCCCGGTGAACGTCACCGTGTTGTACGCATCGACCGCGTACGTCTTCGTCGTGTCGCCGGTTTCCTTTACGTAAGAGTTGGCGACAGATGTCGTCGGCACGGGACTCAGCGTGCCGGTAATCACGATGGAGTCGTTCGCCCCAAGCGTAATCGCGCTAGCCGAAGTAAGGGTCCCGCCGCCGATGAACGTCACCGTCCCAGACACCTGCAACGCCGCAACGCTCAAAGAGCCGACGATATCAGAAACTTTTGCGCCGTCTCCTATTTGGACTGTATCGAGTGCGCCTGGCTTGCGCGTCGCATCCGCGCCCCCCAATGTGCCGACTTTCCACTTCTTTGGGTTCGACCACGGCCCCTGTGTCGTTCCGCCGGCCCAAACATACGTAGTGGCCACAGGCATGGAAGAATAAGTGACAATGCCGTTTTCATCTGCTGTTCCGGCCGTCAGAGTCGATTCCGTGGCGGTAGTCGAAACGCTCACCGTCGAACCGTTCAGACATCTGATCTTGACGGCTTGACCATAATTCCAGATAGCTGCGCTTGCGTTTATCAGGATTTCCGTGCCCGTCCCGTAATAGACTTCAACGCAAGTGTAGCCCTGCATATAGGTGAGAAGGTTGGCGTTTGCGGAGATATCGTCGAAAGCGAGCTGCGGGGTCTTGAAATAGACTTTGCTCGAATCGGTTTTGACGATCGCCGCCTGGTACTTGGTGAGGGCGTTGGAGTTCTCCGTATCGACATAGTAGCCGGCGGGGCAGGTCGCGTTCTCGTCGAGAATCGTGACGTCGTCGTAGGTGCCGCCGGCCTGTTCCGCCGCATTGATTGCCTCCTGGACGGTTTCGTACTGAACACCGTTGTATTCGGCGACATACGTGACCGCAGGATAGACCTTGAGCGCGCTAGCGCTACCATCAACAGCAAGACGATAGGCGCTATCAACTGCAAACGTGCCGACTTCAGAAACGCCACCAGAAATCAGCGTAACGCCGCTAGAGGTAATGCTCTCTGAAATTGCGCTGACATCAACCGTAACAGTACCACTGCCAGGAGTCGTAACCGTACCGCTCACGGCAAGCCCGTTCTCGTCGCTCGCGAACGCCTTGAACGTCGCGCCGTCGCTGAAGGTCAGGTTGCCCGTCAGCGTTCCCGTGCCGCCAATCGTGCCAGCAACCGTCGTCGCACCAAGATAGGTGCCAGTAATGTTCACTGAACCAAGAGACTCGACGGTAAGCGGAATCGTCGAAGACTGCGTTCCCGCAAGAGTCAATGTCCTGTCTGTTGCACCATCGACGCCGGCGACAATGAACTTCTTTATGCGACTACTGGAGCCGAAAGTGCCGCTCCACGTGGTATTCTTGCTCTGCAAGGCCAGAAAACCGCGATATGCACCCGTCCCCCAATCCGAACGGAAATAGCCCGTGCCGGAAATATTGGCATTCGTCGTGACGACATCGCTTGCGCCGTTCATCGTTATGATAACGCCTGCATTGACATTATCGTTGCTGACGCTCAACGTGTTCGCAAACATATTTGCGGCGGAAGACGGCAGCGCAGACCATTTATCGTTTGCAGTGGTGGTCTGCGAATACCAGATCGTACCTGTGCCGGTGACGTTCGCAAACGATTTGCCGGTGTCATTGAGACCGCTTCCGTACATATTCAATATGCCGGTGCTGTTGACAGTCATCGCGGTGCCGTCTGCCCATGCAGTCCTGTCGGACGCGGCAAACGTGCCGTTTACCTCGATGCCGCCGCCGGCAGTCCAGGAGGTAGTCGCATTGAGGTTCGTGACAACCGCCCCTTCGGCAATTACGAGCTTTCCGCCTCTGTTGACATTGCCATGGGCTGGTTCGCTGCCACCCATAACAACTTGCTTTTTACCCAAGTTCATAACACCTGTGAACGCATCCCACTTCTTGACCCAGATTGTGCCACCGTCGCCAGCGCTGGAAGTTTGGAGAGTCCCGGTTCCCTTGAGTTCGCTGAATGTCAGAAGTTCGCCGCCCCAACCATTGTTGTAATTGAACGCAGCAGTAGAGCCGCTGTTCTCGAGTTCGATAGGCACGGTATTCACATGGTTCTGGGCAAAGTAGCCGGTCACGCCGGTGAACTTGAGCGTGGAGCCTTCATTGCCGTAAAGGTTTGAGTTCAGCGCAGAAATGGCAGAAGACTTGATCCACACCGTGCCGGTCCAGGCGGCGTTCTTCCACCACTTCGTCTCGTTCTCGCCATCAACAGGCGTAGGTACGCGACCGGTGAACACGACCGTGCCGGAGCCGGAGACGGCGGTAGATGCGCTGCAAGAAAGCGTACCGTCAACATTCAACGTGCCGTTCACGCGGAAGCCCGTTGCAGAAGTCCATGTCTTCCCGCTTGCAATAGTCGCGACTGCGCCGCTGACAATCTCGATTGTGCCTCTGTAATCCTGATTATTATCCGCAGTATTCGTTCCGCCAATTCCAATGCGCTTGGCACCGACATTGAAAGTTCCCGTGAATTCCGATGCATCGGTAAATGTGACATTCTGGCGGCAACCATCATTATACGTATCATAGAATGTTCCATCGCCGGCAAGTTTTGCGAAGACAGGATCTTTGCTCGAACCAGTCCAGCCGTTGTTGTTGTACCAAGCCTTGGTGTCGCCATCGTCTTCAAGCACAAGCGTCCAAGCGCAATTGCAAGCCGAGACATGACCGCGCACGTTCGTGAATTTGACGCGCGAGTTGGCATTGCCCCAGTTGTTTATGGTGTTGTTGGCTGCAGTTGAGGTATCAGAGCCGAGCGTGACGGTAGTGTTCGACGTCTCGCCGCCAGAGCCGACATTCTTGACCCAAACAGTGCCTTGCCAGTTGGCGGAGTTGTCAAAGCCGAGGGTGGTGGAGGGCTGTGCGCCGTCATAGACGACCGTGCCGTTGCCGGTGACAGCGGCGGGCGTGAGGGAAGAGCCGACCATGTTGACTGAGGCGGCAGGGCCGATATTGAGCGTTCCGGCGGTGGAGGCTGTGCCTGCGAAAGTGAGCGTGCCGGAGCCGGTCACATAGACCGTGCCGCTGTAGGCCTTGGCTTCGTCGAATGTATAAGTTCTGTCGCCGTCAAGTTCGATAAGGAGGTCGTTTTCGCCGACCTGCTGCTCGACCTTGACAATCTGCACGGCGGCGATGCAGCCGCGGGCTCCAGTCATCTTGTGGCCTACGATGGTTAGCGTCGCGCCGGAGACGACAGGCGAAACTAGCACGTTGACGCCTTCGGCGAGCGCATTGGCTGTATTCGCTGCGCCAGACGCGCCCCACGTCGTCGTGCCCTCGGTCAGTTCATTGTTGACATACGTATAGTTCGTGCCATTGACGGTGACGTAGCCGAATGCCGTATCCGCTTCATCCGTCGCCGTATACACGACTACCTTGTACTGATCGTAGGGGATGCCGCTGACGGTGATGGTAGGCGTCTGGTAGTTGGCATTCTCGTCAATGTAGCCTTGGCGCAGATCGGAAGCCGCCGCGAGGCTGGAGCAATTCCAGTAACCGCGCGTACCGGAAATCGTGACCGACGCGCCGGAAACGGTCGATTGCGTGGCAGTGCTGTCAATCTTATGGACGGTCGAGAGCGTGCCGTTGTTGCCGACGAGGTTGTCCCATGCCGTGCCGGGAACCGCGTAGCCGGAAAGACCTACGTCCGCGGCGGTGGTGAGCGCCGTGCCGCTCGTCGTGAAGTTGATGTTGATGGAGGGCGTGTATGTCTTTTCGACGACGGCAGAGGGGTCGCCATCGACATAGTAGAGGACAATGCCGGTGGAGGTCTGGACGAGTTCGCAGGTGCCGACCGGATCGGACGCGGTGAGGGTGGAAGCGGTTTTCACCTCGGCGAGGTTGACGGTCTCGACAAGCGTGGTGCCGTCGGTGCCATAGACCTTGATAGCGGCATCGGCCGTGAAGGTCTTGGTGGTTTCGCTGCCGAACGTAACAAGCGTCTTGGATGAGACCTGCGAATTGCCGGTGAGTTTAATATTTACCTGCTTGATGACCTGATCGTTGGCAACGGTGATGTTGCCCGTATAAACCACCGATCCGTTGTTGATGGCGTCTATATAATAATGGAACGGCGCAGAGCTGTCCGTCGTGGAGGTAAGACCGCAATTCCACGTAATGCCGCCTTCTTGCGCAGACGTAAGTTCAATTGGCGTCGAAGCAGACCCTTGCAACTGATTACCACGAAAGGCGTTTATTGTAATCTTTGATGTACGGTCAGCTGTCAAAAAGACTTTGCAACCTCCTGTAGCTTGGATTTTTGTTATTCCTGGAATTGTGATGCTCGCGCCGCTGTATGCCCCAATCTGACCATGCCAAAGGTCTATATCTGCCGAACTCGTCACTGTTTTCCCATCGACGAGTGCAGAAGCGTAAACGCCACCACTGACGAACGGAACGCTGCCAGAATTCCAGTTGCCGGCGGCGTTCCATTCAGAGGAATTTGTGCCAAGGAAGTTATTTACATACGACTCCGACTGGCCGGTGACGGGGTTGGTCTTTTCAATATCGGCGCGTGCGCCGAGCGCGGCAAGCGTTGTCGCCAGCGCGAGGGCGGCGAAGCGCGACAGCCTCGTTAAGACTTTTTTCATTGTTGTTCTCCTTTTTTCGGTGCTGCGAAATTCATGCGGCGCGAGCGGACGCGCGCGAGCGCGGCGCTCTGGCGGGTTGAGAGAAAGCGGAAGCGCCGCGTACCCCTGTACGGGGACGCGTCGTTTTGCGGCG
>DEWI01000002.1:0-10750 GCA_002363575.1 Verrucomicrobia bacterium UBA3214
CTGTTTTGCTTTTTGGCGCGAGGTCACTGCACCTCCAGAATTCTGGATGGCGGAGCCGCTGTGCGCTTTGACGCCCTTCGCGGAAATATGGTATAATACGAGTCCAATGAATTTGACGAGTCCAAGCCAGGTTAAATCTTGGTGCATAGAGCATGACTTTCACCCGAACAAGACGCTCGGGCAGAATTTCCTTATAGACAGGAACGTGCTTGATGCAATCGTCGCCGCCGGTCTCGAAGGCGCGCAGGAAGGAGAAGCGATTCTCGAGATCGGGCCTGGGCTGGGCGTTATGACGCAAGGTTTGCTCGAGCGCGGCCATCGAGTTGTCGCGATCGAGAAGGATGCGTTTCTCTGCGAAGGACTTGCGGAGCGCGTGGGCGACAGTGCCGCCGCGCTGCGCATCGTGGGCGGAGATGCGCTCGATCCCGCAGTCATGGCGCAGGCGCTGGACGCGCTTGGCGAGGCGCCTGCGCGCGGGCGCACGCTCGTTTCGAATCTTCCGTATCAGGCAGGCACGAGAATTCTGCTGGAGCTGGTGGAGAAGCGCGGGTTCCGTGCGATGACAGTGTTGTTGCAAACGGAAGTGGCGCAGCGGCTGGCGGCTCCTGAAGGGGGGCGCGAGCGTTCGCTCGCCGGCGTCCTTGCGCAGCTCGATTACGACGTTGAAATCGTGCGCAAGGTTTCGGCCAGTTGTTTTTGGCCGCGTCCGGAAGTCGGCAGCGCGGTGGCGCGTCTTGTGCGCCATGAGCGGAACGCAGGGTTGGGCGAAAGCGTGCGGCAGGCGTATCGCAGGCTGGCGAAGCAGGCGTTCGCGCACCGACGCAAGCAGCTCGGCACGATATTCAAGGGGGCGGTGGAATCTACGGCGCGCGCCGAGCAGCTTTCCGTCGCCGACTGGGTGGCCTTGGCGGAGAAAAGCGAAGATTTTGCAAATACCGGCGAAAGCCAAAGTCTCAATCCATCTCACAATCTCTAAAAGGAGCGAACATGAAAACACCGGAAGAATTCTTGAAAGACAATGGTTTCGTTGCGGCTGACGAAATCGACCGGCAGGCGCTGGTGAGTGCGTTTCTCGATGAAATGGAGCGCGGGCTGGCGGGTCAGACGTCTTCGTTGATGATGCTGCCTACGTATGTCGGTGTCGGCGGGCGAGTGGCTCCTGGAACGAAAGTGGCGGTGCTGGACGCGGGCGGCACGAATTTCCGCGGCGGGATTGTAGAGATTCCGCCGCGCATCGAGCATCGCGAGAACCAGCCTATGCCCGGCATCAAGAGCGAGGTGGATGTCGAAACCTTCTACGCGGCGTTCGCGTCGGAAGTCAAGCGGCTCAAGGAGTTTGCGACGCTGCCTCGCATCGGCTGGTGCTTTTCGTATCCCGCTGAGGTTACGCCGGCGCTGGACGCGCGCCTGGTGAAGTGGACGAAGAACATCCGCGCTCCCGGGATCGTCGGGCAATATGTAGGCGCGGAGCTTTCGAAGAGGCTGGGCGGCGCGGATATCGCGATTGTCAACGACACGGTCGCGACGCTTCTCGCGGCGAAGGCGACGGAAGGCGAGCGCACGTATTCGTCGTATATCGGATTCATACTCGGCACCGGCACCAACTGTGCGTATGTCGAGAAGACCGCGAACATCCTCAAGCTCAAGGATGCCGCGAAAGCAGGTGGCACGATGATCGTCAACGCGGAATCCGGCGGATTCGACAAGATCGCGCAGAGCGAATTCGACAAGGCGATGGACGCCAAGACCGTGCAGCCCGGGCAGTCGATTTTCGAGAAGATGATTTCCGGAGCGTATCTCGGCGGGATAGGGCTTGAAATCTATCGCGCCGCGGCGAAGGAAGGCCTGTTCTCCCGCAAGGCGGCGGCCGCGCTCTCTTCGCTGGGCGCGCTGGACACGATCGACTTCGACAATTTCTGCGCGGCGTATCGCAAGGAAGGGCGCGACAATCCGCTCGATGCGATTTTCGCCGACGCTAACGACGCGAAGATGGCGCGCCGCCTCGGCATTCCCGTGTTCGAGCGCGCGGCCGCGCTGACGGCGATACATCTGGCGGCGTTTGCGATCAAGACCGGCGGCGGCGAGAGCGCCGAGGCGCCTGTCGCGATCAATGCGGACGGCTCCACCTACTACAAGACGCGCGCGATTCCATTCGCGCGCACCGTCAAGGCGCAACTCGACGAAATGCTGCTGCGCCGGCGCAATATCAACTACGAAATCACGCCGCAGGTCGATGACGCGCCGATGGTCGGCGCCGCTGTCGCCGCAGCCGTCGCCGCCGCGCACTGAAGCGCGCCGCGAGCGGCTATGTCCACCGAAGGAAAATGCGATGAAGACCAACATGAAAGCGATTGCGCTGTGCGCGGCGCTGGCGGCGCTGTCCGCCGCGCCCGCCTGCGCCGAGGAACTCGACGGGATCGCGGCGCAAGTCGGCGACACGACGATACTGCGCAGCGAGGTGACGAGACGCATGCGTCCGTTCGGCCTCCCCGTGGATACGGATTTCAACAAAGTCCTCAATCAGGTGATCGACGAGAAACTGATCGTCAAGGCGGCGGCGAATGCGAAGATGACCATGCAGGAATGGGTGGTTGACAACCGCATTCGCGAAGTCGTCGAAAAGTCCTTCGGCGGCGACCGCAACAAGCTCATCGAGGCGCTCGCGGCTGAAAAGCTTCCGTTCTCGGAATTCCGCCAACGTATCAAGAACGACTTGATCGTAACCGCGATGCGCTGGAACGCCGTCGATAAATACGTGACCGCGTCGCCATCGGAAATGCTCGCGGAATACAAGGCGCACCCGGAGCGCTACATGCGACCGGCGACAGCGGACGTGAGCATCATACTCGTGAAGACGGACGTGGAGCGCGCGGCCGTCGATGAAGCGCTGAAGACGGAGGCGTTCGGCGATGTCGCGCGCAAGTACAGTTCCGAGGCGCATGCGCGCGACGGCGGCGTCTGGAAGGACGTGCGGCCGGGCGAGACGTTCCTCAAGGAAGTGAGTGACGAAATCGAGCGCCTGAAGCCTGGCGAGACTTCCGCGTGGATCGAGCTTGGCGGCTGGAGCTTCCTCGTGCGCAAGGACGGCGAGACGCCCGCGGCGCCGCGCACATTCGCCGAAGCCTACGAAGACGTCGAGGAAACCTGCAAGACGGCAAAGGCGTCGGAACTCTACCGCCGCTGGATCGATCTGCTCAAGGCGGACACCTACATAAAGGTTTATTGACTCCCGCAATGGCGCGGGACGCCGGAATGAAACGAATCATCCTACTGGGCGCGACAGGCTCGATCGGCGCCAGCACGCTGGACGTGGTGCGCACGCACCGCGACGAATTCCGTATCGTGGCGGCGAGCGCGTTGCGCTCGCGCGCCAGATGCGAAGCGATAGCCGCTGAATTCGGCGCGCGCGCATACATAGGCGAAAACGCGGCGCTGCGCGCCGTCGAGGAAAACGACGCGGATATCTGCCTTGTCGCGACAGTTGGCGCTAGCGGCATCGCGCCTACGCTGGCCGCGATCGCCAAGGGCATGGATATCGCGCTTGCGACGAAAGAGGTGATGGTCATGGCGGGAGAGCTGGCGACGCGCAAGGCGCGCGAGCGCGGCGTGCGTTTTCTCCCTGTCGATTCGGAGCATTCGGCGATCTTCCAGTGCATGGGCGGCGATGTGCACGCGCAAGGAGTCGCGCGGCTGATACTCACGGCGAGCGGCGGCCCGTTCATAGATTCGCCCGCGGATCTTTCGCGCGTGAGCGTGGCGGAGGCTTTGAACCACCCGCGCTGGAAGATGGGCCCCAAGGTGACGATCGACTCTTCGACCATGATGAACAAGGGCTTCGAGGTCTTGGAGGCGCGCTGGCTTTTCGATGTCGATACTTCGCGCATAGATGTCGTCGTGCATCCGGAATCGATCGTCCACTCCCTCGTGACATTCGCCGACGGCGCGACGCTCGCGCAGCTCTCGCCGCCGGATATGCGCGTCGCGATACAGTACGCGCTGTCGGCGCCGCGCCGCCTGGCGAGCGAACGCGAGTCGCTCGATCTCGCTTCGCTGGGCGCGCTGACGTTTCGCCGTCCCGATGAAACGCGCTTCCCCTGCCTGCGGCTCGTGAAAGAGGCGGCCGCGCGCGGCGGCTGCGCGACGGCCGTGCTGGCGGCGGCCGACGAGTGGGCGGTGGCGGCTTTCCTCGACGGCAGGATAGCATATACCGACATAGCGCGTTGCGTGGAGCGCAGCCTTGAGGCGGCGCCGCATTTCGCCTGTGAAAGCGTCGATGCGGTCTTTGAAGCTGCGCGCTGGACGACGGCATTCCTCTCCACCGGAGGGCAAGCGAGGTAATGGCGCGCCGCAGCGGCGGAAACCGCTTGCAGCGGGCGCAGAGCACGGCTCCTTAAAAAGAAAACCCTTCAATCAAGATGCAAATCCCATGGAAATCTGGCATACGATGATAGCGCCGTGGCTGGCGACGGCAGGATACATAGCGCTTTGTGTCGCGCTTTTTTCGTTCGCGATCGCGTTTCACGAATTCGGGCATTTCGTAGCCGCGCGCGCTCTCGGTTTGCGCGTGGAGCGTTTTTCGATCGGCTTCGGGCCGGCGATATGGAAATGGCGGCGTGGCGGCATTGAATACCGCATATCGTGGATTTTCCTCGGCGGCTATGTCTCTATCCCGGACGTCGATCCGGAAGGCACGAAGATGCTCGAGGGCGAAGACGCCGGCAAGCGCGTGCAGATACCGGCCTGGAAGGAACTCGTCGTCGCCGTCGCCGGGCCGCTGATGAACATCCTGCTGGCCGTGGCGCTCGCCTTCATCCTCGCGGCCGTGCCGCAGGCGCGCTTCGGCGAACACGGCACGGAAATCGCGGGTTTCACGCCGCCATCTGTTCTCGGCCCCAGCCCCGCGGAGCAGGCGGGCATGAAGCCGGGAGATCGCGTGCTGGCGGTGGGCGGCAATCGCGTCGCTACTTGGCAGGAGATGCTGACCGAGGTGCAGATAGCCGATACGCGCCCGACGAAATTCCTTGTCGAGCGCGATGGCGCGCAGATCGAGCTGGAGATAACGCCGCGCCGCGAGCCCGTCAGCGGAGCGTGCATGATCGGCGCCGTGAGCATGCCGAACGAGACAGGCAGCGCGGCGTGGATGCCCTCGCGCAATCCGTTGCGCCAGCTCGCATGGGATGCAGGCACGATATTCCGCGTGTTGAAGGGGCTTACTTCGAAGCGCGAGATGAAGGCCACCGGGAAGGCGCTCGGCGGACCGGTGATGATCGCCGAGGAGATTTACAATTCGGTGCGGCGGAATTTTTGGGACGGGATAGGCTTTCTGCGTTTTCTCAATGTCAACCTCGCCGTCTTCAATCTTCTGCCGATACCCGTTCTCGACGGAGGCTTGATCCTTTTCGCGCTAATCGCGCTCGTGTTCCGGCGTCGCGTGCCGGAGAAAGTGATAGGCGCGCTTTCCACATGCTTCATGGTCCTGCTCATGGGCTTGATGGCGCTTCTTATGTATCGCGATGTCGCGCGTTCGTGGCGCATCCATGCGCGCGCCCGCACGCTCGCCGTGCAGGAGGCGCAGGGCGAAGGCGCGCAGGATGACCAGAATACGCAGGGCGAAGGCGCCGCGGCGCAGCTTCCGGAGGATGCAGATGGGCTCGGGGACTAGGGCGCTGTCGGTAGGCGGCGTCGCGCTCGGCGGCGGCGCGCGCGTCAGCGTGCAGACGATGGCGGACAAGCCGCCGCACGACGCCGCCGCGCTTCTTGCGCAGGTCGAGCGGTGCGCCGCGCTCGGCTGCGACATATTCCGCATGACCGTCCCGGACATAGAGGCGGCGAAGACGCTTGGCGAAGTGCGCCGCGCCAGCCCCGTCCCGCTTGTCGCGGATATACATTTCGACTATCGCTGCGCGCTCGCCGCGCTCGCCGCCGGCGCCGACAAGCTGCGCATCAATCCCGGGAACATCGGCTCGCGCGAGCGCATCCAGGCCGTCGCGAGGGAGGCGAAGGCGCGGCGCGTGCCCATTCGCATCGGCGTGAATCTCGGCAGCCTCGAGAAAGACATCGCCGCGCGTCTCGATGCGGGCGAGCGCACGCCTGCGAGAATCGCCGAGGCGCTTTGCGAATCTGCGCTGCGGCATCTCGCGCTTCTGGAGGCGGAGGGCTTTCGCGACGTGGCGATTTCCGCGAAGGCCTCCGATGTGCAATCGACCGTCGCAACCTACCGGATGCTCGCAGAAAGGACCGACTGCCCGCTGCATATCGGCGTGACGGAGGCAGGCACGCTTCTGCCCGGCGCCGTGCGTTCCGCGGTCGCGCTCGGCGTGCTGCTTTCCGAGGGGATCGGCGATACGCTGCGCGTTTCGCTCACCGACCGCCCGGAGCGCGAAGTCCGCGCGGGCATGGAGATCCTGCGGTCGCTTGGAATGCGCGCGCCCGGCCCTGCGGTGACGAGCTGCCCCACATGCGGACGTACGCGCGTCGATGTCGTCAAGATCGCAGCGGAAGTGGAAGAGGCGCTTGAGAAGCGCTATCTCTCGCTGCCCGCGCAGGCGCGCGGCGCTGCGTTTCCGCATGTCGCCGTGATGGGGTGCGCAGTGAACGGCCCCGGAGAAGCGAAAGGCGCGGATGTGGCATTGTGCGGCGGCGACGGCGAATTTCTCCTGTACGCCGGCGGCAAATTGATATGCAAGATACCGGAGCGGGAAGCTACGAGAAAGGTGATGGAATATGTCGATAATCATATACGATAATCTTGCGGCGTTCTCGATTTCGCTTCTGGCGTGCGCGTATGCGTGGCTCTACGGCGGCATCGTCGGCGACGCGCTTCTGCCGACGATCCCGTGGATAACGGTGTTCCTCGTGGAAGTGATGCTGTGTTTCCCGCAGCGCCATTTCAGCGAGACGACGTACGACGCGCGGCGGCGCGTTTGGCGCGCGATGCGGCGCGATCCCGTGATGTGGACGGCGCTCGCCTTCACGCTAATGCTCATGGTGCCGTTCGTGAACAAGGGGCTGTGCCCGCTTTGCGACTACCCTGCGATCGTCGCTGGTGCGAGCGAAGAGCCGCCGGTGCCTTTCCTGCCGTGGTGCGTGAACCGTCTGCACCACATGAACGTCGTGATGTGGTTCGTGCCGGCGCTGACGGCGCTGCTGGCGACGCGCCACGCGCTCTTGAAGCGCGGCAAGCGCACGGTGCTGGAGATGATCGTGTGGAACGGCTTCATACTCGCCATACTCGGCTTCGTGCAGAACGTCTGCAAGGCGCAGGCGCCGCTCTGGGCGGACTTGCCCGGCCCGAAGGCGTATTTCTTCTCCACCTTCGGCTATCCGAACATGGGAGGCGATTATTTTACGACGCTCTTCGCGCTAGCGATCGGCTTGTGGCGCTGGCGCTTCGACGAGCATCGCATCGGCGTCGTGAAGAAGGAATTCCGCAAAGAGCGGAAGATGGGCCCCGGAGCTTTCTGGGCCACGAACTACATGCTCATTCCCGCCGTCGTGCTCTTCTTCGCGGCGATAGCAACGCTGTCGCGCGCGGCGATTTTGATAGCCGTGTTGCTGGCGGCGGTGTTCTTCCTGCATTCATTCATCACTGTGTTTGCATCGCTGCCGCGCGGCAAGAAGCCGATGGCGATCGTGTCAGGCGTGATCGGCGTGGCGGCGGTGGCGGCGCTGGCGACATTCTTCGCGCCGTCCGATCTCCAGCAGGAGGTCCAGACGCTGAACACGACGGAAGTGCTCGATCGCGTGACCGGCAGAGGGCAGTACCACAACCGCGTGGCGTTCGAGATTTTCAAGGAGCATCCGCTGTTCGGCGTTGGAGGGTGGAGCTACCGCCATCTTTGCGTGCCGCGGATGCGCAGGGATGAAGTCTTGCAGATGGTCGGCGGCGTCAACGTCCACAACGACCACCTGCAATTCATGACCGAGCATGGCATCGCGGGCTACGGCTGCCTTGTCGCGATCGTGATCATGGTGCTGTGGCCGCTCGGCAAGATATGGAAGGCGCTGGTGAATGCGGCCAGCTTCATGCCCAAGGAGATGCAACCGCCGCGCCCGATCCAGATATTCGCGCTGCCTGCGCCGGCCTTCTGCATACTCGCGGCGGCGACAGGGACGGTAGTGCATGCATTCGGGGATTGCCCGTTCCGCAGCCCCGCGGTGCTTTCGCTGTTTTTCATAGAGCTGGCGGCGATGTACGGCTTCCTGCCCTCGATCCACGAAAGCGCTGAGGCCAGACGGATTTCCAGACAACAAAACAAGCATATCGAAAGGCAAGAACTTCATGCTTCACGTAAATGAAAACTACGGTAAGATACAGGCGAGCTACCTCTTTACGGAGATCGCCCACCGCGTCGCCGCGCACCAGGCCGCGAACCCGGGAGCGGACATCATCCGCCTGGGCATCGGCGATGTGACAGAACCGCTCGCGCCGGCCGTCGTCTCCGCCATGCACAAGGCCGTCGATGACGAGGCGAGCCGCGAGAATTTCCACGGCTACGGCCCCGAGCAAGGCTATGCGTTTCTGCGCGAGAAGGCGGCGGCGGCGGATTTCGCCGCGCGCGGCATCGATATCGCCGCAGACGAAATCTTCGTCTCCGACGGCGCGAAGTGCGATTGCGGGAACATCCAGGAACTCTTCGCGGGCGACGTGACGATCGCCGTGACCGACCCCGTGTATCCCGTGTACGTCGATACCAACGTCATGGCTGGCCGCACGGGCGCGAACGCCGGCGGTCGCTATGACGGCCTCGTGTATCTGGAATGCAACGCGGAAAACGGCTTCGTGCCTTCGCCTGCGGCGCTCGAAGGCGCGCCGCGCAAGCCCGACCTCGTATATCTCTGCTACCCCAACAACCCGACAGGCGCGGTGGCGACGAAGGCGCAGCTCCAGCAGTGGGTGGATTGGGCGCGCTCCGCGAAGGCGCTGATTCTTTTCGACGCCGCCTACGAAGCGTTCATACGCACGCCCGGAATCCCGCGCTCCATCTACGAGTGCGAAGGCGCGCGGGAATGCGCCATAGAATTCCGCTCGTATTCGAAGACGGCCGGTTTCACAGGGCTGCGTTGCGGCTACACCGTCGTTCCCAAGGGGCTGGCGGCGTACGCGGCCGACGGCAGGCCGGTCGAGCTGCGGCCGATGTGGACGCGCCGCCAGACCACGAAATTCAACGGTGCCTCGTATATCACGCAGCGCGGCGCCGAAGCCGTCTATTCTCCCGAAGGGGCGGCGCAGACAAAGGCGACGATAGACTTCTATCTCGAAAACGCCAGGCTCATCAAGGAAGCGTTCGGCAAGCTCGGCTACACCGTCGCGGGCGCCGACGATTCGCCGTACGTCTGGATAAACGTGCGCAGCGATTCGTGGGAGTTTTTCGACGTCCTGCTCAAGCGCTTGAACATCGTCACGACACCCGGCGCGGGCTTCGGGCGCGCCGGCGAGGGCTTTATCCGCGTCTCGGCCTTCAATTCGCGCGCAAACGTGCTGAAGGCGATAGAGCGCATTTCAAAACTGTAAAGAGGCGGAACCGTCGCGGAAATCTCCGCGACTGCTCTGCCCGCCAAGAAAGGACGCAATGGAATCCATACGCGTACGTTTCGCGCCTTCGCCGACCGGCAAGGTGCATATCGGCAACATCCGCGCCGCGATCTACAACTGGCTGTTCGCGCGCCACACGGGAGGCAAGTTCCTCCTGCGCGTGGAAGACACGGACCTCGAACGCTCGACGCCGGAGGCGATCGAGGCGCTCTTCGATTGCATGCGCTGGCTCGGCCTAGATTACGATGAAGAGGTTTTCTACCAGACGAAGAACGTCAAGCGCCACCTTGAAGCCGTGGAACAGCTTATCGCATCCGGCCACGCATACCGCGTCGAGAAGACGGGGCGCGACGGCAGAACGGGCGTCGTCACGATGTTCCGCATGCCGAAGGAAGGCGTGATAGAGTATGACGACATTGTCAAAGGGCACATGGCGAAGAAGGCCGAGGATATCCAGGACTTCGCGATCGTGCGCTCCGACGGCTCGCCGATCTTCCACATCGCCAACGTCATTGACGATATCGACCAGCGCGTCACCCACATCATCCGCGGCGACGACCACGTCGAAAACACCTTCAAGCACATCTGCATTTTCCGCGCGCTCGGCGCCAGCGTGCCGAAGTACGCCCACCTGTCGATGATCGTCAATCAGCAGGGCAAGCCGTATTCGAAGCGCGACGGCGCGGCGTTCGTAGGCGATTTCCGTTCCGCCGGCTATCTGCCCGAGGCGCTCTTCAACTACCTGCTGCTGCTGGGCTGGAATCCCGGAGACGAACGCGAAGTGCTTGCGCGCGACGAGATGGTGAAGCTCTTCGAGCTTGAGAAAGTCCACGTGACCGCCGCGCGCTTCGATATCAAAAAGCTCCAGTGGATGAACGGCGAATACATAAAGCGCATGCCTCGCGAGGAATTCGAAGAGGCGATGAAAAGCCGCGTCGCCGCCGCCGGGCTTTCGATTCCCGAAGGCTTCGACACGGGCTTCCTCGCCGACCAGATGCAGGTGCGCACCAAGTTCCTCGGCGACATGCCGGAGAACATCGCCTATTTCTTCAGCGACAGCTACGCCGTGGACGCGAAGGCGGTGGAGAAGCGCCTGCAAAAGCCGGGCGTCCGCCCGATCCTTCTGGATCTCGCGGAGCGCTTCGAAGCCGTCGAGCCGTCGCAATGGAAAGCGCCGCGTCTCGAGGAGCTGGTGAAGGAGCTTTCGCAGGGCAA
>DEWI01000002.1:10819-17843 GCA_002363575.1 Verrucomicrobia bacterium UBA3214
CCGTGGGTGCATCCGGTGCGCGTGGCCGTTTCCGGGCGCATGGAGGGACCCGGCCTTTTCGAGATGCTGCAACTGCTCGGCAAGGAAAAGACGCTTGCGCGCATTCGCACGGCCGCTGCCGCGGCCGGCGAGTAGGCGCGCGGCCGGGAAAGCGCGGGAGCGGCGTCATGAAGACTTTGCTCGTCGGCTACAAAGCCTCGATGATCGACGCACGCGCGCTTGCCGCGCTTGGCGACGTCACATGCCACGTGCTGGATATCTACGACCGGCACGCGATAGAGAAGGCGCATCATCTGCGGGCGGTATGCTCGGCGCATCTGCCCGCGGGCGATTGGGATCTCGTGCGCTTTCGCACCGGCCCGAAGCTGGCGAGCGGCGAGCTGTCGCTCGATCTTCTGCAGGAATGCAAGCGCCTGAAAGACGCCGGCGCGCGTTTCGAGCTTGACTACGCCGGGCGGGAGGCCGGGCGCAACGATCTGCTCGCGAAGGTGTTCGGCAAGGGGGCGCGTGAGCGCTCGTTCGCCGCCGCCTACCAGGCGTCCGTGCCAGGCGTCGCGCCTCTTTCTCTCGTCTCCGTGCCGGGATGCTTCTGCCACCGTCGCACGGATGAAGGCGGGCTCGCGCTCGCCGAGACTGTCGCGAAGGCGCTGCGCGAGACGGAAGGCGAGCAACCGCTGAAGTTTCTGGACATGGGTTGCGGGAACGGCATCGTCGGCTTCCTCGCGGCGGCGGCGGCGCGTCCGCGCCGGCTCGAGCTTGTCATGGTGGATTCGCATTCGCGCGCCGTGGAAGCGGCGGAGATGAATTCGCGCGCTCTCGGCATCGAAGCGGAAATCATTCTTGCCGACAACGGGACGCCGCGGCGCATGGATGGCACGTTCGACATCTTCGCGGGCAATCCGCCGTACTACAGCGAATATCGCATCGCCGGACTGTTTTGCGAGACGGCGCAACGCGCGCTCAAGCCCGGCGGCCACGCATATTTCGTATGCAAGAACGCCGCCGGCCTCGAGCCTGTCGTGGCGGAGTATTTCCCGGAAATCGAGATTCTCCGCCGCCGCGGCTACGCTATTCTGCACGCACGCGCGGCCGCCGCTCGAAATATGGTATAATACGATTCAGCGGAAGGATCAGGGAAAATGGAAAAAGAGAAGAGGCGGATAGTCGTCACGAGCGCGTTGCCGTACGCAAACGGCAATATCCACATCGGGCATCTCGTGGAATACATCCAGACGGATATTTGGGCCAGGTACCAGAGGCTTGCCGGCAACGAGTGCGTGTATGTATGCGCGGCGGACACCCACGGCACCCCGGTGATGATACGCGCGCGCCAGGAAGGCACGACGCCGGAGGAACTAGTGGAGAAGATGCGCGCGGAACACCTGCGCGATTTCACCGGCTTCCAGATCGCTTTCGACAACTACTACACCACGAATTCTCCGGAGAACAAGGCGCTTTCGGAGCGTTTCTACGCGGCGATGGAGTCTGCCGGCGCCGTCAGCGAGAAGTCGTCCCCGCAGCTGTGGTGCGAGCATTGCAAGATGTCGCTGCCGGACAGGTTCGTGAAGGGGACGTGCCCGAAGTGCGGGGCGCCCGGCCAGTATGGCGACAGCTGCGACAAGTGCGGCTCCACGTACGGCGCGGAGGAGCTGGGCGACCCCCATTGCACGACATGCGGCGGCGTGCCGACCGTTCGCGAGGCTTCGCAGCTCTACTTCGAGCTGGAGCCGTGGCACGGGTATCTCGAGAAATGGCTCCCCGGGCATGTGGCGGGCGATGTCGCCAACAAGCTTCTCGAGTGGTTCGGGGAGCCGTTGCGCGGCTGGTGCATATCGCGCGACGCGCCGTATTTCGGCTTCGAGATTCCCGGGCACGCCGGCAAGTTCTTCTATGTCTGGGTGGATGCGCCTATCGGCTACATCGCCTCGCTGGAGAATTGGTGCGCGAAAAACGGCCGCCGCCTCGCTGACTACTGGCCGGCGGACGGCGCGGAGAAGACCGCGGAAATCTACCATTTCATCGGCAAGGACATAATCCGCTTCCACTGCATGTTCTGGCCGGCCATGCTTAAGGCGGCCGGTTTCCAAGGTCCGGAGAAGGTCTTCGTCCACGGCTTCCTCACTGTGAACGGCGAGAAGATGTCGAAGTCGAAAGGCACGTTCGTCAGCGCACGCACCTACCTCGACCATCTGCCGCCGGAAGCGCTCAGATTCTACTATGCCGCGAAGACCGGCGGCACGACCGACGATATGGATCTCAACCTCGCCGATTTCGTCCAGAGGGTGAATTCCGATCTCGTCGGCAAAATCACCAACATTGCCTCGCGCTGCGCGCAGATGCTCCACAAGCGCCTCGGCGGCACGCTGGGCGCGCTCGACGGAGAAGCGCGCGCGCTTCTCGACGAATGCCGCGCCGCGGCGCCGCGCATCGCCGGCTTCTACGAAGACAGGCGCTTCAATCTCGCCATAGTCGAAATCTGCCGCCTCGCGGACGTCGCGAACGCATATTTCGACAAGCGCGCGCCGTGGCAGACCGTGAAGACGGACGCCGAGACCACGCGCACGACGCTGACGGCAGCGCTCAACGCCTTCCGCATCATCGCGATCTATCTCAAGCCCGTGCTGCCTGCGTACGCAGACAAGGCGATGGCGCTTTTCGGCGAGAGCGAGTGGACGTGGCGCTCGATCGAAACCTCTCTCGAGGGATGCGCGCTCGGACCTTACGAGTATCTCGCAAGCCGCATAGAGATGAAGCAGGTGGACGAGATGATCGCCGCCGCGCTCGTCAAACCCGGCGAGACCGGCGAAGTGAGCCATGAATCGCGGCCGGGCAAGGCAAAGCGCGAAGACGCCGCCGCCGCGCCCGCCGCGCCGCTCAAGAGCGAAATAACTTTCCCGGATTTCGACAAGCTGGATTTGCGCATCGGCGTCGTCGAGAGCTGCGAGACGGTTCCGAAGTCTTCGAAACTCTTGAAGTTCGTGCTGGACGCCGGGACGCTCGGACGGCGGACGATCTTCTCCGGAATACGCGCGGCGTATCCCGATCCATCCGTGCTTGTCGGCAGGGAGGTGGTGTTCGTGGCGAATCTCGCGCCGCGCAAGATGTCCGTCGGCGTATCCGAGGGAATGATACTCTACGCAGGGGAGCCGGGTAAATCTGGAGGCGCGCTTTCGCCGACTTCAGAGGCGGGCGCCGGCGCGCAGGCGACGTGACGCGAGCGCGCCGCGCCCGGGAATAATTGCGCATGAAGCACGAGCCTGTAGAGCTGGCGATAATCGGCGGCGGCGCCGCCGGCCTGATGGCCGCGGCGACAGCCGCGGCCGCAGGCGCGCGGTGCATCGTGATCGAGCGCAAGGCGCGCGTCGGCGCTAAAATGCTGATGACCGCGAACGGGCGGTGCAATTTCACGAAGGACGTGCCCGTTGAAAGAATGCTGGAGGATATCGGCGGCGACGTCGCGGACTTCGTGGCGCCGGCGCTGCGCGCATTCCCTCCGCAGGCGATCGTGGCGGGGTTCCGCGCGCGCGGCCTGAAGACGCGCCGCATGGCGGACGGCAGGATTTTCCCTGCTAGCGGGAACGCCGCGGATGTCGTGCATGTATTCGGCGATATGCTGCGCGACGAAGCGATTCCGCTGCTTTGCAACTGCCCCGTCACGGGAATCCAGCGCGTCAAGAACGGCTTCATCGTCGGTCTCGGAGGGTTTACGCTCTGGGCGGGCAACGTGCTGCTGGCGACCGGCGGGCTTTCGTTTCCGAAGACTGGCAGCGTCGGCGACGGCTTGGAGTTCGCGCGCGCGCTCGGCCATTGCATAGAGCCATGCCGCGCCGGCCTCACGGGCTTTGAATGCCCGCCGCACCCGCCTGCGCGCTACGAGCGCGCGCAGGCCGCCGTCATCGCCGGCGGCGTCGAGGTTTTCCGCAGCGCCGGCGAAGTCGAGTACGAGACGAAAGGCGTTACCGGCGCGGCGGTCTATAACTGCTCGCGCTTCGTGGCGCGGCGCAATCTGCGCGACTGGACATTGCGTCTGGAGACTCCGGAAGGGACGAGCGAACTGCGCGCGCCGCGCATGCGCCCTCTCAAGGAGGCGATCGTGACGATCGGCGGCGTCTCCCGTGGCGAGATCGATCCGCAGACGATGTGTTCGCGCATCGTTCCGGGGCTGTATTTCGCCGGCGAAGTCGTCGATATCGACGGGCCGACAGGAGGCTACAACTTGACGCTCGCGTTCGCCACGGCCCGTCTTGCCGTGAAATCCATGCTGCGGAACCGTCTCGCCGGCTGAGAGGCGCGGTGGGCGGAAAAGAG
This sequence comes from Verrucomicrobia bacterium UBA3214, assembly GCA_002363575.1. Classification (GTDB taxonomy): domain Bacteria; phylum Verrucomicrobiota; class Kiritimatiellia; order RFP12; family UBA1067; genus UBA1067. The sequence goes on from DEWI01000002.1 coordinate 15,128, forward strand.
CGGCATTAGCGAGATGGAATATTCCGCCGGAGTTTGCATATGCAGGCGTTTTTCAAGATTCTCCCGTATGGCGTATGGATGGCGCTGATGGCGCTGCTGCCGCAGACCGCCGGCGCATATGCCGTGCGCTCCGCGGCATGCGCGGCCTGCCTGTGCGCGGCGGCGGCGGTATTGCGCCGCCGCGCTCCGGAGGGAGGAGAGCGCGCAGGCGTGGCGGCATGGACGCGCGGGAGGGCGCGTGGAGTGTTTTGCGGCATCGCGGCCGGCATTCTCGTGTGGATGGCGTGGGTGGCGCCGGAGACGTCGGCGCTGTATCGCGAGTGGTGCGTAATCGGCGAGACGGCGATCTCCGCGCCGTCGCCATACGATCCGGCCGTCTGCGGCTGGCCGCTCACGCTCGCGCGCCTCGCCGGCTCGGCATTCGTGATCGCCGCCGCCGAGGAGTTGTTTTTCCGAGATTGGCTCTATGGCTGGCTGGGCGCGGATTGGAAGGCGTTCGCGTGGATGGTGGCGCTTTTCGCGGTCGAACACAATCGCCCGGTCGTCGCCGCGCTCGCCGGCGCGGCATACGGGCTGATAGCGCTGCGCCGCGGACTCGGCGCGGCGATCGTAGCGCACATGACCACGAATCTCGCTCTCGGCATTCAAGTCGTTGCCACGGGCGATTGGGCTTTTTGGTGAGCGCGCGCCCGCGCGTGCGCGCGATCGTACGATGACGGCATAATCAAAGGAGGAAAAAGAAGATGAAAAGATTGATGGTATTGATCATGGCGGCCGCCGCGGCTGTCGCGGCGAACGCCGCGCAGTGCAAAGGCGTCACGCAGAAGGGCGAGCGCTGCAAGCGCGAAGCCGCCGAAGGCTCGGCGTACTGCATCGGCCATGCCGACCAGGCCAAGGAGAAATCTGCAAAGGCCGCGAACGCCAAGCTGAAGGATGACGGCACGTGCTGGGCGGTCACCAGCGCAGGAACGCGCTGCAAGCGCAAGAAAAACGGCGAGAGCGATTATTGCAGACAGCATGCGCCGTCCATCGCGCCGAAGAAGCCCGTCAAGCAGTGCCGTGCGATGACATACGACGGCACGCAGTGCACGCGCAAGCCGGAGGAAGGCCGCAGATACTGCAAGCAGCATATGGAGAACGCGGGCGCTGCGAAAGCCGCGGGCGCGGACAAATGAAACTGGATGGCGTCCATCATATCGCGGTGATCTGCTCCAACCGCGAGCGCAGCCTGGAGTTCTACTGCGGCGTTCTCGGCTTGCGAGTCGTGAAGGAGCATTTCCGGAGCGAGCGCGATTCATGGAAGCTCGATCTCGCGCTCGGCGATCGCTACGTCGTGGAGTTGTTCACTTTTCCGTCGCCGCCGCCGAGGGTGTCGAATCCGGAGGCGTGCGGACTCAGGCACCTCGCCTTCGCAGTGCGGGATATCGAGGACGCGCGCGACGAGCTTTCGCGCAAGGGCGTCGCGCATGAAGAGCTGCGCACCGATGAATACACGGGCAAGCGCTTCTTCTTCCTGCGCGATCCCGACGGCCTGCCGATCGAAATCTACGAGACTTGAACGCGCCCTTGCAAGCCTTCCCGGACACAGCCGGCGCGCCGCGCGCCTTCTTTGCAAGCTCGCCTCTGGAATGCCGCTATGGCGGGAATTCCATCGACGGCATCGCGGTCGTGATCGAGCGCAAGCGTGTCAAGAACATCTCGCTGCGCGTGAAAAGGGATGGCTCCGCACACCTTTCCATACCGGCGCGGCGCGCCACGCTCGCGCAGGGCGTCGCGTTCCTCGCCGCAAAGTGGGAGTGGGTGAAGAAGGCGCGCGCGCGCATCGCCGCGCACGCCGGCGCCGCGGAGCGCGAAGCCTCCGCGGAAGAACTCGCGCGCCTTGCCGCGCTCCTCGCGGAACTCCACACGGCATGGACGACGAAACTAGACGAGCGCGGCGTCGAGTGGAAACTGCGGCGCATGAAGACGCGTTGGGGCGTTTGCAACTGGGTGAAGCGCCGAATCTCATATGCGAATATGCTAGCGCTCGCGCCGCGCGAGTGCGTAGAGTACGTAGTCGTACACGAGCTGACCCACCTGCGCGCCCACAATCACGGACCCGCCTTCAAGGCGTTGATGGATGCCCGCCTCCCGGCGTGGAGAGCCTTGCGCAGGCGCTTGAAGGCCTGAAACCGCTTTCTCCGGCCGCCGATCGCCCCTGCCAAAGCCCCGGAAATCCCTCCCGCGTAGCCGTGAAACGGCCGAAACGGCGAAAAAAGCAAAATTTCTTATCCCGCCCCCTTGCGCATCCCGGCGCAAATATGCTATACTATGCGAGTTTTCGTGACGGTAGAGGCCACTTTAGCTCAGTAGGTAGAGCACTTCCTTGGTAAGGAAGAGGTCGGCAGTTCGATTCTGCTAGGTGGCTCCATTCCGAAAGAAGACGGGTAAGAAACAACTCACAGGAACCAGAAAATGGCTAAGGAAACATTCGATCGCGGCGGCAAGCCGCACGTGAACGTCGGCACGATCGGCCACGTCGACCACGGCAAGACCACTCTCACGGCCGCCATCACGCACGTCCAGGCTCTCAAGGGCCTCTGCCAGGAAATCAAGTACGACCAGGTCGCCAAGGCTTCCGAGTCCGCCGGCCGTCGCGATGCCACCAAGATTTTGACCATCGCGTCCTCCCACGTCGAGTACGCGACCGCCAACCGCCACTACGCGCACGTTGACT
>DEWI01000002.1:18056-18322 GCA_002363575.1 Verrucomicrobia bacterium UBA3214
CAACAAGTGCGATCTCGTCGACGACCCCGAAATGCTCGACCTCGTCGAGATGGAAGTCCGCGAACTCCTTTCCAAGTATGATTACGATGGCGACAACGCCCCGGTGATCCGCGGCGCCGCCTATCCTGCGACGCAGGCAGCCTCCGCCACCGACGACGCTTGCAAGTGCATCGACGAGCTTATGGACGCTCTCGATTCCTACATTCCCGAGCCCGAGCGCGAACTCGACAAGCCCTTCCTCATGCCGATCGAAGACATCTTCTCGA
>DEWI01000180.1:0-50072 GCA_002363575.1 Verrucomicrobia bacterium UBA3214
AACCCCGAAGGGGTGGCACAATTATTCCGACGCCATCGGAACACCCATTGTGCCACCCCTTCGGGGTTCGATTTACTTTCGTGCTTGTTCCGGGGGTTCCGCATGCTCCACCCCCCGGCTATATATGTGCCGCCCCGTCGGGGCTTTGCGCTACACCACCGCAAGAACGGCGGAGGGGCGCACTCCGGCGCGGCCGGTGGACGCGCGGGAGTGCGTCCTTCCCGATGCGGGTTGCGCGCCGGGGCGACTCTAGTCGCATATCAAAGCGACTCCAGTCGCGAGGCGAGGCGACTCTAGTCGCGAGGCGAGGCGACTCCAGTCGCGAGGCGAGGCGACTCTAGTCGCGAGGCGGGGCGACTCCAGTCGCGAGGCGGGGCGACTCCAGCCGCGAGGCGGGGCGACCGTTGCAGAGCGCATCGTGCTTCCTTCCGGCCTCGTGATTGCGTCAAAATACCATTACGGGCCATACAAGGAGGCCTACTTGCGCAGCCAATCGCAATTATGATATAATTACGGCATATTGAAAGGGAAGCCTTAGCGGATAAATATGCTGCATTCGCCTATATATGCGAGTTTTAGTGGGTTATCGCCCGTAAATTGCACAATATCCCGCGGGGGGGGGGGTATTTAGCGCCTATCGTATGACGCGCGCGCGCCATGCGGCGCCAGCGCACCATCGCACTTCCCCCAAAATTCATTCACGAAAACACGTTTTGCCGACCGACCGCAGACGCGGGCGGCGCGGGTGTTTTTGCATTGTTTCTTATTGTCTGAAAGGGGAAAACTCCTATGAATAAGCGAAATTCGTCTGTATTGGCAATCCTCGCCGTCTGTGCAGCGGTCGCCGCGGGCGTAAAGGCGGAAACGCCGCGCGCGCCCGGCGCCTTTGCGGATTGCGAAGTCGTCTCTCACGAGACATTCGCAGGCGGAGCTGCGCCCGTGTCCCGCCGGCTTTTTGGCGGAAGCGGGACGGCGGCGAACGACGCCGCGATGGTCGAGCGCTGGGTGGTGCGGGCGGCCGGCGAGCCATCGCGGACATATGCGGTAGTGTTGAAAGCCGGCTCTTCCGGCGCAATCACTATGTGCGCATACACGCCGAACCGCGTCCTTGCCACGCTCGCAGCGGGCAAGAGTTATGCCGAGTTCGAGGCGGCCATAGAAGCGAAGGGGTTGCGCGTCGTCCGCGAACTCATGGAAGATCTCGAAGGCAACAAGGTCTATATCATCGAAGCGTCGGAAAGCGAGCGCGATATTGTCGAGCAAATGACGATGAGCATAGAATCGACCGGCGCCTGCACGAAGATCCAGCCCGACCACATCTACCAGGCGAATGCCGTCCCCAACGATACGGAATTTCCCAACCAGTGGGCGCTGGCGAAAATCTCCGCTCCGCAGGCGTGGGAAACGCGCACGGACGCTTCGGGCGTCGTCGTCGCCGTGCTTGACACTGGCGTGAACTACGACCACATCGATCTCAACGCCAACCTCTGGAGAAACGAGGACGATTCCCCAGGCGACGGCATCGACAACGACGGCAACGGCATCATCGACGACTACTACGGCATCGCCTCCATCGGCGGAAACCAGAGCGGAAACCCGATGGACGACAATTCCCACGGCTCGCATTGCGCCGGCGTCATCGGCGCCGTCGGCAACAACCGCCGTCTAATGTCCGGCGTGGCATGGAAGGCGTCGATAATGGGGTTGAAATTCCTCGATTCCGGGGGGAACGGCTCCGCGAGCGACGCGATCACCTGCCTGAGATATGCCGAGGAGCATGGCGCGAAAATCGTCAGCTGCTCCTTCGGCACCTCCGAATGGGACGAGTATCTCTACATCCAGATGAAGAAGATGGCTGCGAAGGGGACGATATTCGTATGCGCGGCAGGCAACGCGCAACCCGGCGCCGCGCCGCGCGACAACGATCTTTTCCCCTGCTACCCGTGCAACTACCCTATCGACACTATAATTGGCGTGGCCGCCACGGATGCGGGGGACGAACTTGCATCTTTCAGCAACTACGGCGCGCAGAACGTCGATATTGGCGCGCCTGGCGTCGATATCAATTCGACGGTTCTCGAGACGCTCGGGCTCGGCTTGAAGAGCGGCACGTCCATGGCCACTCCGCATGTAGCGGGCGCGCTCGCGCTTCTCGCCGCGCACTATCCGGAGGAAGACGCGGCGGCGCTTATCGAGCGTCTCTATGCATCGGCCGAGCCTGTCGTGGCTTTGAAGGGGAAGGTCAGGACGGGGGCGCGGCTTTCTCTCGCCGGCTTCTTCGGGCTCGCGGCACCGACGGAGATTTCCGTTTCGCAAGGTACGGTGAACGACGCCGTGGCGCTCTACTGGGCGGCCGTCTCCGGCGCCACGCACTACCGCGTATGGCGTTCCGGGGCGGAAGGCGGCGACAAGACCATGCTCTCCGACTGGAGCACGGGCCTCACGTTCTCCGACACGACGGCCGAGCCGGGAGTCGAATACCTCTACTATCTCCAGGCGGCGGCGTCGGCAGGCGGCGAAATGGCCTCTACATATTCCGTCGGCACGCCGGGCCATCGCGCCGCGGTCGATGCTTCGCGCATCACCGTCGCATTCGATCCATGCGGCGGCACGGTCAGCCCGGCGGCGAAGAAATATTCCATCGGCCGCCCGTACGGTGAATTCCCGGCGCCGGCATGCGCGGGCAAGACCTTCCTAGGCTGGCACACCGCCGCGTCGGGAGGCATGCGGCTCGACGAATCCTGCCTCGCGAGGGAAGACGCGAGCGTACTGTACGCGCGCTGGTCGGATGAAGGCGCGCTGCGCGTCGAGCGCCTTTTTGCGCGCCAGCGTTACCCGTGGAACGGCTATGTCGATATAACATTCGAGCTTCTCGGCGTCCCGCAGGACGAGACTGCTTCCGTCACGCTGGCCGCGCGCGAGGAAGGCGCGGAGCAGAGCGCGCTCGCCGTCCGCACGTTCGTCGGCGCCGCCCCCGTGAATCTCTCCGCAGGCGCGCAGCATTTCATCTGGAACGCGACGCCGGACACGCGCGGCGTCCTCTACACGAACATGGTGCTGGCCGCGGCCGTCGCGCTCGATGAAAAGCCGCTGTCCGCGCCGCAGGGGCTCGTCGCTTCCGACGGCACCGACGCCGACGCCGTCGCGCTCTCCTGGCAGGCGGCCGAAAACGCCTCGTCCTATGAAATCTGGCGCGCGGAAAGCGCGAATTTCGGCGCGGCCGCGCGCCTCGGCTCGACGACTTCCACGACATACCGCGACACGAGCGCCGTGCCCGCTCGCCGCTATACTTACTGGGTGAAGGCGGCGGCCTCCGGCAAGACCAGCGAACCGGGCGCGCCGGCGACAGGCTCGCGAAAGAAAATCGCCGTCTCGCTTTCCGTCTCCGGCCCTTCGAGCGTGCGCGCGGGCGCGACCGCCTTTTACACGTGCACGGCGGCGTACAACGACGCATCCACCGCCGCCGTCTCGCCCGCCTGGAGCATAACCACCGGCGCGGCGTACGCCAGCGTCTCTTCCGCCGGCGTCGTGAGCGCTGCCGGCACGGCGGTCGAGCGTTCCCTCGTCCTCTCCGCGGCATACACTGCGGACGGCACAACGCAGCGTGCGACGTTCCCCGTGAAAGTGGCGCCATATACCGTCGCGATAACATTCGACGCGAACGCCTCCGGCGTCTCCGTCGCACCGGCTGCCCGTAATTACACGGCGTTCGGCGCATACTCTTCATTGCCGGCGCCCGGCGCGCGCACGGGATATTCCTTCGCCGGGTGGTTCACGGACGCGAAGGGCGGCGAGCAGGTGCTCGAGTCTTCTACCGTGCCTGCAGCCGATGCGACGCTCTATGCGCACTGGACGCCGCTGACCTATAATATAATACTTGACCGGCAGGGCGGGACGGGCGGTTCTTCTTCCGCTATCGCGACATACGCCGCGACAGTGCCGGCGATAACGCCGCCGGCGAAGACGGGCCACGCATTCACCGGCTACTTCACGGAGCAGGACGGCGCGGGCACGAAGTACTACGACGCCTCCGGCGCCGGGCTGGTCGCGTGGCAGCGCACGGCGGCGCTCACGCTCTACGCAGCCTGGCAGTCCCTCGCGCCTGCCGCGCCGACCGGTCTTGCGGCGTCGTCTGGGCGCACCGACGGCATCCAGCTCTCGTGGAACGCGGCGGAGAGCGCGACTTCGTACGAAATCTATCGCGCCGCGTCGAACAATTCCGCCGCCGCCGTGAAAGTAGCGACAGTTTCCGCGACAAGCTGGATCGACGCCACTGTCGCCTCCGGCACGACGTACTGGTATTGGGTCAAGGCGGTTTCCGCAGGCGGTGCGAGCGCGTTTTCTCCGCCCGCCTCCGGAAGCATGTCCGCAGTATTGGCGAGCGTGGAAATCGAAGGCCCGGAGGCGCTCGACTCGCTTTGCGGCGGCTATTACACGGCGTGGGCGTATTTCAGCGACGGCACGCGAAGGAATATCGCGTCTTCCGGAGTCCCGGCGCTCGCATCGCAAGCCGCTGCGGGTATTTCGAACTACGGCCCGGAAGGCGGCGCATACTGGCGCGTCGTGACCGCCTCCAACGTCACGTCGCTCGCGACGGCGACATTGAACGCATCTTACACGAGCGACGGCGTCACGAAGAGCGCTTCTCTCGAAATCTACATCCTGCCCGCCGGCTCGCAGACCTGGACATACCGCACGCGGCCGGACGGTACCGCAGAACTCACCGGCTACCTCGGCAATACGAACGTGACGGAACTTTCGCTCCCCGCCGACGTCAACGGCTTCGAGATTACGAGAACGGTAGGCATGTGGCTGTATAAACTCCCGGCGCTCGAAAAAGTTTCCGTTCCCGCTTCGTTTACGGAAATCGCTCCGAATATGTTCCAGAATTGCCGGAAACTCTCGACGGTGGCAATGCCGGAGACGATAGGGAAAATCGCTGATGGATCGTTCTACTCCTGCACGGCGCTCCGCCAGATTTCTCTTCCGCAAAATCTGCGCGAAATTGGCAGCAAAGCCTTCGACAACTGCACTGCGCTCGAACGTATCGTAGTTCCTCCGTCGGTTGCGAGAATCGGCGCATATGCCTTCTCCTTCTGCACGGCGCTCGCGGAGGCGATTCTCCCGGAATCGGTTTCGGTTATCGGGTCATATGCTTTCCAGAGCTGCACGAGCCTCGCGACGCTCGAAATCCCCGATGCCGTCGAGAACGTCGATACCGTATTTATTGGCTGCTCTTCGCTTTCTACTGTGACGCTGCCGGAGATGCTGAGCGATATCAATGGCAATGCTTTCTCCGGCTGCACGAATCTCAAAACGATTGCGATCGGCGCCGGCAGCGAGCGCTTCATCTCCGTCTCCGGGGTTCTCTTCGACAAGGCGCAGCGGCGGCTCGTCGCGTATCCTGCGGCGCGCTCCGGCTCTTCGTACTCCATCCCGGCGACGGTGGAAATGATCGGAACACGAGCCTTCCGCGAAGCACGGAATCTTTCCAGCATAACGCTCGGCGCCGCTGTCACGACGATAGAGAGCGAAGTTTTCTTCCGCTGCGCAAAGCTCCAGGCGATTGCCGTGTCCGCGTCGAATCCAGCATACGCGAGCGTTTCCGGCGTACTCTACAACAAGAACAAGACGCGCCTCGTCGCTTATCCTTCCGGCAAGACCGACGCCGCATACATCATGCCGGACAGCGTCCGTTTCGCCGGAGGCGACGGAGGAGAAGTCGGCTACGGCGCGTCCGTCACGAATATCGTCCTTTCGGATTCGCTCGAGCGATTCAGCGATTCCCGCGTCAAGACGAGCGAAATCAAACTCCCCGCATCATTGCGCTCACTCGAGACCTACGGCGGTGTCGCGGTTTACGATATTCCTGCGACGCTGCAGGGCACGCTGTATTCCGGAAATACCGCGAAATGGGAAATGAACTGCTTCGGCGACGCGCCGGCGAATGCGCATAGCGAAAGGCTCTGGAAATCCGGGAAGAGCCGGCGTTTCGCGGAGGCGACGGGCTGGGACGCATCTGCATTCGCCGGCGCCGGTTCGTGGGAAGAGTGGGAGAATCCCGTGGAGACGCTGGAGATAACCGGCGAGAACAAGGTCTTTGAGGGCACGACGGTGCAGCTCGCGGCGGAGGGCGGCTTCGCGTCCGGGCATTCCGGCATGCCCTGCAAGGCGTCGTGGATGGTCGTGAGCGGCTCGGCGTACGCCACGGTGGATTCCGCGACGGGACTCCTTGCGGCGAAGACGGGAATCGGCGCGAGCGCGCGCACCGTTCGCGTGTATGCGCAGAGTACGCTGGGCGGCGGCTCCGCCTCCGCCGGGCAGTATTCCGTGCAGATCGTGCCCGCGAACGTCTCGACGCTTCTCGCGACGGGCCGCCGTGCGTACAACCGCCTGCGCTTCCTGCCGCGCCAGAATGCGGCGGCCTACAATATATATTGCTCCGCAACTTCCGATTTCGCGGATTCCACGCTGCTCGCGACGCTCCTGCCGGAAGCGTCCGCCGGCGAAACGGAGACGTTCGTGGATTCGTCGGCGCCGGCCGGCGAGCTTCGCTGGTATCGCGTGGAGGCGCTGGATTCCGCCGGTGCCGCGATCGGCGCTACGGGCGCGGCGTCTGCCGTGCGCAGCCTCCCGTCGCTCGCTTTCGTCCGCGATACGCTCGCGCGTCTCGCTTCCGGCGAATTGACGCCTTCCGGCTTCAAGACGCCCGCAGCGCAGAAGATTCTCCGAGAGCTCGAATACTGGAAAGGCGTGAACGCTTCGTGGATGGAAGCCGTGCGCGCGGATGCGCCCGGCGCCGTCGCCGGCGCGAACGAGATGCTCTGGCGCTCGCTCGAGGCTCTCGACGGCGCGATAGAGCGCGCCGCCGCCGCCGCGCATCTCGCGCCGCCGCCCGCGCTCGCGTTCGCGCCCGTCGCGTCCGGCGCCGTGAAATTCTCGTGGGAAGGCGTCTTCGGCGCCACGGGCTACGAAATCTGGCGCGCGTCTTCTGCGGACCCGTCCGCCGCTTCGCGCATCGCCACGACGACTTCGCCGGAATGCACGCTTTCGCCAACGGCCTCTACGCAGTATTACTACTGGGTGCGCGTAGTCTCGGCAGACGGAATTTCGGATTTCGGCGAGCCGGTCGCCTATATGCCGTATTCTTCCGAGTCTGCATATATTGTAGTTGATCTTTCCGCCGGTCCGGACGGTGCCGCATATCCGCTCTACAGCCTCTCCGCAGTGCCTTTCAGCGGCTGGACGGACGAGTTCAAGACGACGAAACTCGTCTTGCGGCGTATCGCTTCCGGCTCGTTCACCATGGGCAGCCCGACGAATGAAGTAGGCAGATTAAGCGGTGAAACGCAGCATACCGTGACAATTTCGAAACCGTTCTACATGGGCGTCTTCGAAGTGACGCAGAAGCAATACGAGCTCGTCATGGGTTCCAATCCGTCCATCTACAAAGGCGATACGCGCCCGGTGGAAGAGGTCTCGTGGACTACGATACGCGGCAACAGCGGCTGGCCGTCGTCTTCCGGAGTTTCCGCTTCGTCGTTCATGGGCAAGCTGTGCGAGAAAACGGGGATCGCTACATTCGACTTGCCGACGGAAGCGAAATGGGAATACGCCTGCCGCGCAGGAACGACAACCGCTCTCAACAGCGGCAAGAATCTGACAAACACGGACAGCGATGCGAACATGGCGGCGGTAGGGCGCTACGCTTCCAACCAGAGCGACGGAAAGGGCGGATATTCGCAACACACCCGCGTTGGTTTGTACGCGCCAAACAACTGGGGTCTTTACGATATGCACGGCAATGTGGCTGAATGGTGCCTTGATAGGTATTCGATGAGCATGGGTATTCTGCCCGTCGTAGATCCTGCCGGACCTGTTTCTGGATCGAGTCGCGTTCTTCGCGGCGGTAGCTACTATATGCAAGCGCAATATTGCCGCTCTGCATATCGTACTGAGTATCAGTCCCAGATTCAATCTAACTGTATTTGGGGCTTCCGGCTTTGTTGCGCGACAGACGACGAGAGCACGCGGACGATAACATACAACGCAAACGGTGGGAGCGGCGCGGCATATACGCAAGTCGCGACGCTCGGCGCGAGCGTCGCACTGACGGCGAACCGCTTCACGCGCTCCGGCTGGACTTTCCTCGGTTGGGCGCGCACGGCCGACGGTCCCGTCGCCTATGCCGACGGCGCTTCGATAACCGTGACCGAAGGCTTCACGCTTTATGCGAAGTGGACGCGCCAGCTTACGGCAACATATGTCATTATAGATTTGTCAGGCGGTGCGGATGCTTCATCGTATCCCGTCACGACGCTTTCTTCCGTGCCTTCCGGCGGCTGGACGGACGAGTTCAAGACAACGAAACTCGTCTTGCGGCGCATCTCTTCCGGCTCGTTCACCATGGGCAGCCCGGCGAATGAAGTAGGCAGATTCAGCTATGAAACGCAGCATTCCGTGACAATTTCGAAACCGTTCTACATGGGCGTCTTCGAAGTGACGCAGAAGCAATACGAGCTCGTCATGGGCTCCAATCCGTCTAGCGGCAAAGGCGATATGCGCCCGGTGGAACAGGTTTCGTGGGACATGATACGCGGCAACAGCGGCTGGCCGTCGTCTTCTGAAGTTTCCGCTTCGTCGTTCATGGGCAAACTGCGCGCGAAAACGGGGATCGCTACATTCGATTTGCCTACGGAAGCGAAATGGGAATATGCCTGCCGCGCAGGAACGACAACCGCTCTCAACAGTGGAAAGAATCTGACAAGCACGTCGAGCGATGCGAACATGGCGGCGGTAGGGCGCTACTTTTCCAACCAGAGCGACGGAAAGGGCGGATATTCTTCCGGCCATACCAAGGTTGGGTCGTATGCGCCAAACAACTGGGGGCTGTACGATATGCACGGCAATGCCTGGGAGTGGTGCCTTGATTGGTATCAAGCCGACCTTGGCACGGCGGCTGTCACCGATCCTGTCGGCCCTGCCTCGGGGGGCGCCCGCGTGCGGCGCGGTGGCAGCTGGAATAACTACGCGCAGGGCTGCCGTTCCGCCGACCGCGACTACTACCCCCCGTCGTACACCGGCGCCTACGGCTTCCTCGGCTTCCGGCTTTCCTGTCCCGCAGGACTGTAATTTCCTTCCTTCATGCGGTGCAGGCTGGGAAAGGGAGGCGAAAGTTGCAGCGCATTTGCGGGACCGGCTGCTTCCGGAAATTTGACGAGTCAATGTAAAATCAACCAGAAGGGGATACAATGAAAAAGACGATATATGCGGCGTTGTGCGCCGCGCTGTTGGCGCTGTCCGCGCCATGCGAGGAGTTCGTATCGGCGCCGTTCCGTCTGGACATGCGCCTCGAGAACGGCGTGCGCGTCGCCGAGGCGGTGGAGATAATCGAAGCGGACGCGACATGGGCTGGCGAGGAAAGCGATGCCGCGCGTGTCGCGGAAGTATCGTGGACGCCGCCCGGCGGCGAGACGAAAGTCTTGCATGCGACGACGAGTCTCGGGGCGGAGTCTTTCGTCTGGGACGCGAAGCGCGCGACGGCCGGCGAACACGTCTTCACGCACACTGTGAAAAGCGGCGCGAGGGTGCTCGCGAGCGAGACGGTGCGCTACTCCGTCCCCGAGCCTGTCCTGGGCGCGGCGAAGATATTCGGGCCTGCGTCGATCCACGGCGGGAATTCTGCTTCATACGTCTGCATGGGGTATTACAGCGACGATTCCGGACGCGAGGCGCCGTGCGCGTGGACGCTCGCTGCGCCCGTCGCAGGCGTGGCGATCGACGAAAACGGCGTATTGACGGCGGAGGAATCGCGGAGCGACCGCGTCGTCACGGTGCGTGCGGATGCGGGAGGCGGGATCGTCGCGGAGTACGAGGTTTCTGTACTCGCGTCGTATCTGCGGCTTGGGCAGAATGCAGCGTCCGTCGCGAATGCGGCGGGGCGCGCCAGCGTCACGGTCGCGTGTTCCGGGGCGTGGACGGCTGAATCGAACGCCGCGTGGCTGCGCCCGGTGGAGAGCGGCGGCACGGGAGACGGCCTGCTCGTCTTCGAGTTCGACAAGAATCCCGAGACGGCGTCGCGAAAAGGCGTGGTCACCGTGAAATGCTGGCAGCTGACGGCGAAACTCACCGTGAAGCAGTCGGCAGGCGAGCGCGAGACGCGCGTGAGCGTCGCTTTCGACGCATGCGGCGGCACGGCCGGCTACGCCGAGCACGAGTATATCGAAGGCGAAGAATACGGGACGCTGCCAAGCGCTACGCGGCCGGGCATGGTCTTCGCGGGCTGGTGGACGGCGCCGGGAGGCGAGGGCGAGCGCGTGCTCGCCACGACGCCCGCGAGCGCCGGGATCACGCGGCTTTATGCATTCTGGCGCGAGGAAAGCACCGGCGACATCCTCGGGAACGCGCTCGATTGGCTTGACGGCGAAGGCGCGGCGTGGACGATCGACAGGACGCGCGGCAAGGACGCGAACGGCTCGATGCGCAGCGGCGCGATTGGCGATGGCGGCGTCTCCACTCTCGCAGTGGAAATCACGGGGCCGGGCGAAATATCTTTCTGGTGGAAGGCGTCCAGCGAAGAGTATTTCGACTGCGTCTATTTCCGCGACGACGGCGAGGAGATCGCGGAATTGAGCGGCGAGACGCCGTGGGAGCATTTCCGCCACGAGATTTCCGATTCCGGCACGCACGTCCTGGAGTGGAGATTCGAGAAGGACGATGCCGACGGCGCAGGCTACGATTGCGCATGGCTCGACGCCGTCGTATGGACGCCGGGATATTCCGAAAACGAAATCGCTTCGATGGACGCGCAGACGCGCGACGTGCCGGCGGCCTGGCGGAGGCTCTACGGAATTTCCGCCTCCGCGTCGCCCGACGCGGATTCCGACGGCGACGGCATGAGCGACTGGGAGGAATACGCGACGGGCACGAACCCGGCGGACCCGGCGTCGAAATTCACGGCGACCATCGAGATGGACGGCGACACGCCGATCGTCGCGCCGTCGCCAGATCTCGGAGACGCGCTTGAATACATCATCGAGGGCAAGGAAAATCTCGAAGACGAAGATTGGGTCGCGCCCGCTGCGCAGTCCCACCGCTTCTTCCGCATCAAGGCGGTGAAGTGATCCCGTTACGGCAAATGCAAGGAGGAAATAGAATGAAGAAGATCAAATGGCTCGTATTCGCCGCGGCAGCCGCGGCGATGTTCGCGGCGAATGCGGCGTTTCGCGTCGCATCGCCTTCGGCAGCGATAAAGCGGCAGACGGCGATGGCGATGCAGTCGGCCGCAGGCGCGTCCGCCGCCATGGAGACAATGGCGGAAACGACGCGCGAAGAGCCGTATGCCGTTGATTTCGCCGCGCTCGGCGCCGGCGACGGCGCCAGCCTTCTCGTCGTAAACGAACAGACGGGAAGCGCGATCGCGGTATCCGGCGGCGAGGGCGAAAAAACACTCGCGCTGCCGCCGCTCGCTCTCGCCGAACTCGAAATGCGGCATCTCGGAGCGGCGCAAAGCTACCGCGCGCTGGCGGTCGCGGAATCGCCCGCTTCCGGCAAGGAAGAAATTCTTTCGAGCGTCCGCCTGGCGTCGGCGCTCGGTACTGTCGAATTCCCGCAATTCGCCTATCGCGCGGACGACGGCGAAATCAAGCTGACCACGACTGCGGAGCGCAGCCTCGTGGGCTTCTCGCTCGTCCGCCCCGTCTTCTGCCTCGCCGACGACGCGACGGAGGAATCTGCGGCGGCGGCGGCGCGTCTGTCGGAGGAGCAGGCTGAATGGACGTACATATACGCGCTTCCCGACGGCCGCGAAGTCACCTACCGCGAAGGCGCGAAAAAGAAAGCCGCCGCGGGCGGCTTCGGCGCGCAGGCGGCCGCCGCGTGCAAATTCCAGGTCTATTATTCAGCCACCACTCCGACGGCTGCGAAAGTGGCGTTTGCCGAGGCCGTGCGTCTGTGGGACGGCGTTCTCGCCGGCGATACGCCTGTCGCGATATACGTGGATTTCTACGACATGGGCGATCCGTACGTACTCGGCTCGACATGGACCTGCCGCACCATCCTCGAGAACACGAGCGGCAACCGCTACGCATTCCCCACCGCCGCCGCGAATCAGATACTCGGCTTCGATACGCAGCCCGACTACTACGCATTCGAGATGGCTTTCAATACCGCCTTCCCGTGGTATTACGGAACGGACGGCAACGCCGGCTCGAAATACGACCTCGTTACGGTGCTGCTACATGAAATCTCGCACGGGCTTGGCTTCGCCGGCGGAATCAATCCGTCGAGCGGCGCGTGGTATTACGGCTGCCCCACGACATTCGACTGGTGCTTGACGTGCCTGGGCTACCATGTTCCCGATCTCACGGCGGAAAGCCGCGCATTCGCGCTCGTCAGCGACGCATTGCGCTTCGACGGCGCCAAGGCCGCGACGGCCAATGGCGGCAAAGGCATCGACATCTACGCGCCATATACATACAATGCCGGCTCCTCCGGCAGCCATTGGGACGAGGATATTCCGTTTGGCGCCGATACGTTCATGCGCTACCACTATGTAAAACCCATCCACACTTTCAACCCCGTCAAGCTTGGAGCGATGGCGGATATCGGCTGGTCGCTCCGCCAGACGGGCGTGCAGAAGCCCCCGGCGCCAGGCGGCGTCGCGGCGACGCAGGGGACGCTTTCAGGCGCGATCGATATTTCGTGGGGCGCCGTCTCCGGCGCGACTTCCTACACCGTCTATCGGGCGGCGGACGCTTCTGGACAGTTCAGCGTGCGCAAGGCCGGCGCGACGGCGTGCGCTTTCCGCGACGACGCCGTCTCCGGGGCGTCGAAGTGGTATTACAAGGTGTCGGCTTCGAACAGCGCCGGCGAAGGCGCGCTTTCCTCGTCCGTCGCCGGTTGGCCGAAGAGCGAACCGGTCCTCGAACGGATTGCGATTTCGTCCGGCCCGGCGACGCTGACGGCAGGCGAAAGCGCCGATTATACTTGCACCGCGTACTACCGCGACGGCGAGGCGGAGACGGCGAGCGATGTCTCTCTCGATCCGTCCTGCGAGTGGTCGCTGCCATACGGCGCGAATGCAGCGACGCTGTCCGGGCGGCGTTTGAGCGCCGGGCAGCTGACGACGCAAGGGACGGCGACGCTGCGCGTGTGCTTCGGCGACAAGACGGCGGAGAAGCAGATCACGATCCTTCCCGCGACGGTGGAGGTGGCGTTTGACGCGCTCGGCGGCGGCCAGTGCGAATTCGTCCGCCGCACATACACGGTTGGCGCGCAATACGGGACGCTGCCGGAAGTCGGCGGGCTTGCGAGGACGGCGGAGTTTCTCGGATGGTTCACCGCGCCTTCCGGAGGTACGCTGATTACGGAAGATTCCATTGTCTCCGGCGCGGTGACGAAGCTTTACGCGCAATACGGCAAGGTGGTGGTCACGGAGTCGCTGCGTCTTGACGCGCCGGAAAGCGTCGAATGCGGCGAGAGGGTGGTCGTGCGATGCTACGCAACCGATTCCGAAGGCGTGGAGCGCGAGCTTTTCGGCGGTATGCACTGGACGGTAAAGGCGACGGGTTTCGCGGTCGGCGGAAGCAACGGCGAGGCGCTCGCACTCGAATCCTCTCCGATGACGGAAGCTGTGGCGGAAATCTCGGCTTCGATGGACGGGGTGTCGTCCGGCACGATTACCGTGCGCGCTGTGCATCCGCTCGTCGCCGTCGCGCTCGACGCGAACGGCGGCAGCGTCTCGCCGTCCGTCGTGACGCAGCGCGTTTCCCGCGCCTGGGCGGCTTTGCCTGCGCCGCAGCGCGCCGGTCATGATTTCCTCGGCTGGTGGACGGAGCTTTCCGGCGGCGCGAAGATCGTCGAAGGGACGGTGTTCGATGGTTCGTATTCTACGCTGCGCGCGCGGTGGGAGCGGAAGGTGGAGCTTTCGGCGCTCGAAATCTCAGGGCCTTCGCGCGTCGTCTCCGGCGAAGAAGCGCGTTTCACATGCACTGCGCTCTTCACCGACGGCTCGAAGATGGAGAATGTCGCGGCGGAATGGACGGCGACAGGCGGCGAAATAACTGCGCAGGGAGTGTTCACGGCGCCATTCGCAACGGCGGCGGCGAGCGCCGCGATTGCGGCGCGCTACATCGCCGGCGGAATCGAGCAGCGGGCTGAGAAGGCTCTTGAGATCGTTCCGGCGACGGTGGAAGTGGCGTTCGATGCACAGGGCGGCAGCGTCGCGCCGGCGTCGCAAACGTTCATAGTCGGTCTCGCGTATGGCGAGCTCCCCGTGCCAGTGCGCGAGACGTTCGACTTCGCCGGATGGTTCACGGCGAGCGCCGGCGGAAGCGCCGTCGATGCCGCGACGATCGCTGCGGGCGATGTCACGACTCTCTATGCGCGCTGGGAGAAGACTCTCTCGTCGATTTCCGTTTCCGGGCCTTCTTCCGTAGAAGCAGGCGCGAGCGCCAGATATGCATGCACGGCGCATTTCAGCGACGGCTCTTCGCTGGAAGGCGTTTCGGCCGTCTGGAGCGTTTCGGCGGGCGAGATCGACGCAACCGGTCTTTTCACCGCACCCGCCGTGACGGCGGAGTCGTCTATCGTCATCACCGCCGCATATACTGCGAAGGGAGAGACGCGAAGCGCAATAATGCAAATCGGCGTGACGCCCAAGATGGTCACAGTAGGCTTCGACGCCGGAGGCGGCACCGTCGAGCAGTCTGCGCGCGCGTATATCGTCGGCCTGGCGTACGGATCGTTCCCGGCGGCGCGCCGCGCAGGCTGGGTTTTCGACGGCTGGTACACGGCGAGCGGCGCGGACGGCGAATGCGTCTCGGTCGATACGGTGGCGACGGAGGAAGTCCGCACGCTTTATGCGAAGTGGCATGAGGAAATCGTGCTTTCCGGGCTGACGATTCTCGGGCCTGCGGCGCTGACCTCCGAAGAGAGCGCGGCGTATTCATGCCGCGCGAACTACTCCGACGGCAGCGTGTCGGCCGTACAGGCGGATTGGAGCATTGTCGCCGGCGGCGATGCCGCCGCCGTGGATGCCTCCGGCGTCGTCACGGCCGGCGCGGTTGTCGAAGCGAAGACGGCGGTGCTGCGCGCGGAGTTCTCGTCTCTCGCGGCGACTGTATCCATCGCCGTGCGCCCGCGCACCGTGGAAGTCGCGTTCGAGGCGAACGGCGGCGAATGCGCCGAAGCCTCGCGAATCTATATCGTCGGCGCGCGCTATGGCGCACTGCCAAGCGCCGTGCGCGAAGGGTGGCGCTTCGCCGGCTGGTGGACGGCTGCGGAGGCGGGCGAGAGGATTCTCGAATCGTCCGAAGTCTCCGCCGCCGTGACGCGCCTCTACGCACATTGGGAAGAAACGGAGCCGGAGCTTCTCGGCATTGCAATCTCCGCGCAGGAAGGGGAAGCCTCGGTGAAGAGCGGCGAGACGCTGATGCTCGCATGCACCGCGACATGGTCGAAGGGCGGCGAAACCGTTCAGAGCGCTCTCAACGGTTCGGAGGTCGCATGGCGCACGGACGACGCGCTCGCCGGAACGGTGGCGCCGGGCGGTCTTTTCAGCGCCGGTTTCGTGACCGCGCGGGCGATCTGCAATGTCGTCGCGGAATATGAGGGCGTGGAATCCGCGCCGCTGGCGATATGGGTGGAGCCGGAGAAAGCGACGGTTGCATTCCATGCGAACGGCGGCACGGTTTCGCCTGCGAGCGCCGAGTACACGGTCGGTCTCGCCTACGGAACGCTCCCGGTGCCGGTGAACGGCGGGGACTACATTTTCGAAGGCTGGTTCACCGCTCTCGAGGGCGGCGCGAGAGTGACCGAAGAGACGATCTGCGAAAAGACCGTCGCCGCGCTCTATGCGCATTGGG
The DNA here is from genome assembly GCA_002363575.1 of Verrucomicrobia bacterium UBA3214. GTDB lineage: Bacteria > Verrucomicrobiota > Kiritimatiellia > RFP12 > UBA1067 > UBA1067. The sequence continues at coordinate 15,867 of DEWI01000180.1, forward strand.
CGAAGAAGGTTGTTCTCGAGGCGCTGGCGATTTCCGGCCAGAGCGTAGTCACGTCCGGCGTCGCATGCGCCTATAGTGCAACGGGGATTTACTCCGACGGTTCGGCGCTGCCGCTGACAGCCTGCGAGTGGGCGGTCGAGAGCGCGGAACAGGGCGCGTTCGCCGGAGATGGCGTCTTTACCGCGGCGTTCGTGCCCGGCGAGACGCGCGCAGTTGTCATCGCGAACCACGGCGGCGTGGAAGGGCGTCTTGAAATCCTCGTCGAGCCTCTCGAAGTTTCCGTGCGTTTCGATCCTTGCAACGGCGTCGTCCGCCCGGAACGCATGGCGTTCATCGCCGGTTCCGCCTATGGAGAATTGCCAACGCCCGTGCGCAGCCGTTACGATTTCGACGGCTGGTGGACGCGCGAGGCGAAGGCCGGCGAAAGAATCGAGGCGTCTTCGATCGTCGAGCCTTCGGTCGATATTCTCTACGCCGGTTGGACGCCGGTGCAGACTACTCTGACGGGAATACGGATCGAAGGCCCGGAGACGATTACATCCGGCGGCTTCGCCGTGCTGACCTGCAAGGCGGTGTATTCGGACGGGAGCGAGGGGAGCGTCGTTCCGCAGTGGAGCCTTGTCGGCGGTCTCGATTACGCCAGTCTCACGGCAGGCGGCTATCTAGAGGCGGTGGAAGTGGATTCTGCACGCAGCGTTTCCGTTCAGGCAGTTTATACGTACAAGGGCGTGCGCTACGAAGATTCGCACGCAATCGCGATCGTTCCAGGCACGCTGGCCGTCGATCCCCACGCGCTTTCCCTCGAAGCCGGCGAGCAGACCGCAGCCATCACGATCGACGCATGGGGCGCCTGGACGGCGCGCACGGATGCCGGTTGGCTGACGCTCGAAAAGACTAGCGGCGCCGGTTTCGGCGAGCTGAAGTTCGCTGTCTCGGCGAACGAAGGCGCCTCGGAGCGCATTGCGACAATCACGGTGACGGACGGCGCTCTCGAAGATACGTGCGTAGTCAAGCAGTTCTCGCCCGTCCCGGACGAATACGTTTCCGTGACGCTCTGGCCGGAGATCAAAGGTCAGGGCGCGACGCAGCGCCAATATATCAAGGGACGGAAGTTCGGCTACCTGCCTACGCCCGTCCGGCAGGGCTATGCTTTCGGCGGATGGTGGACGAAGAAAGGCGGCAAGGGCGAGAGAGTCCACGCCATGTCCATAGTCACGGACGAAACGAAGACGCTTTACGCCTATTGGGCTGACGTGAGCGTGGCGTATGCGCTGAACAACGCCCTCGATTGGGTCGAAGACGCCGCAAAGCCGTGGAAGTTCGACTACGCCGACGCTGTCGACCGTAAAGTCGCGATGGTCTCTCCCAATCTCGGCAATGGCGAGGCATCCTCGCTGCGCGTCATCCTCGAAGGCCCTGGTGACATCTGTTTCTACTGGAAGACTTCCAGCGAGCGCTATTTCGACACGCTCGCCTTCTACATCGACGGCAGATTCATTGCGGCCATCGACGGCGAGACGCCGTGGACGCGGCTCGTGCACGCCGTCGAGGGTTTCGGCCAGCATGTCCTCGAATGGCGCTATGCCAAGGACGGACAGGGCGCAGACGGAATGGATGCGGCATGGCTGGACATGGTGACATGGTCGCCAGACTATGGCGCGAACGGCATTGCAAGCATCCAAGGCGCGGGAGGCCGTTCGGTCCCCGAAAGCTGGCTTAACGCATACGGCCTCGAAACTACGCCACATGCGCTCGATGACGACGCCGACGGCGACGGCATGTCGAACTGGGCGGAGTATGTCGCCGGGACGGATCCTGCCGATGCCGAATCCAAGCTCCAAGTCTTCATAAACTTCGACGAAGACGGGCTCCCGGTGATAGAGGCGTTCCCCGATCTCGGCGATACGGCAAACCGCCGCTACATCCGCGAAGGGCGTGCCGAGCTGGGGTCTGACGAAGAAGGCTGGGAACCGGCCGACGAGACTATCCACCGCTTCTTCCGCGTTCGCATCGAAAAAAGCGAAGAATGAGGAAGGAGCGAGGGTGGCGGAAACGGGGGACGGGGCGTTTGACGCGCGCCGTTTCAATCCGCAACCAAATTCCCCGCCGCGCGCCGCGCGGCAGGGAATTTTGGTATAATATACGGCAATTCGAGAAATGTACCTTAAGCAACTAGACATACTGGGATTCAAGAGTTTCGCGGACAAGACGCGCTTGACGTTCGAGCCGGGGCTTGTCGCGATCGTCGGGCCGAACGGCTGCGGCAAGTCGAACGTGTCCGATGCGATTCGCTGGGTGTTGGGCGAGCAGAAGCCTACGGCGCTGCGCTGCTCCAAGCTTGTCGATGTCGTATTCAACGGCACGGACACGCGAAAGCCGCTGGGGCTTGCCGAAGTCTCCATCACGTTCGCCGATTGCGAGAAAGAGCTTGGTACCGATTTCCACGAAGTGACCGTGACGCGGCGCGTGTACCGCGACGGTTCCGGCGAGTACCTGATCAACAAGAAGCCGAGCCGCCTCAAAGACGTGCAGCACCTTTTCATGGGCACGGGCATCGGGACGTCGTCGTATTCGGTGATGGCGCAGGGGCAGATAGACGCCATCCTGTCTTCGAAGCCCGAGGACCGGCGCGCGGTTTTCGAGGAGGCCGCCGGTATCACGAAGTTCAAGGCGGACCGCAAGGACGCGCTGAGGAAAATCGAGCAGACCGAGCAGAATCTTCTTCGAGAAGCGGACGTCCTGCGCGAAATGAAGCGCCAGATCGGCTCCCTGCAGCGCCAGGTTGGCAAGGCGCAGAAGTACAAGGAGCTTCGCGACGAGCTGCGCGGTCTGGACATCTACGTCTCGAAGCAGCACATACGCGAATTCGATAGCGTGCTGGAAGAGAACGCGCGCAACCGCCGCGAGATGGAAGATGCGATAGCCGAGGCGAGCGAATCGGTAGCCGCCGCCGAAGCTGCGCAGCAGGCATTGCACGCGGAAATCCACGCCTTGGAAGAGCGTTTGCAGACGCTGGCTCAGCAGGAGGCTTCCGCATCGGGGGCGTATGCGCGTGCACAGGAAGTAATCGGCGTGAATGCGCAGCGCATCGCCGAGTACAGATCCTTCGCGGAGCGCGACGGCAGGGAGATCGCGGATACGCGCCGCCAGCTCGAAGAAGTCAAGATGCAGATGGAGTCGCTCGAGCAGAAGACGCGCCTGCTTTCCGAGTCGCTGGACGCGGCGAAGGCGGCTCTCGAAGAAGCGGAGGCGGCTTTCAAGGCGTCGCAGGCGACGATCGACGAAATGCGCCTGCGCACGCAGACTTCGCGCACGGAGAGCGTGCAGTGCGACAGGCGGGCGGCGGAAATCCGCGACGAGATCGCGCGTCTGGAAGGCGCGGAGCGCGAGGCGATCATGCGCTGCGAGCGCTTGAACGCCGACAAAGCGCAGCTCTCCGGAGCGGCGGAAGCGTCGCGCGCGGCGCTTGGCGAGATACGCGAGAAGGCGGCGGCCGCGCGCGCGTTGGAGAATGCGGGCGAGGAAGCCGTGCTCGCCGTGAAGACAGAGCTTGACGCTTTGCGCGAGAAGATCGAGCACGCCCGCGATTCGCTCGGCGAAATGCAGCGTTCGGCGGCGGCGAAAGAAGCGCAGCTCGAAATGCTCAAGGACGAGGCGAAAGCGAAAGTCGCGCTCGAGGCGGCGCTGCAAAACGAGTGCGGCGCCGTGCGCATCGTCGCGCAGGAGCTTTCCAAGGGGGCGGTGCATGATGGCGACAGGCTTCTCGATCGCCTCGCGCCCCCGCAGGAAGAAGGCGCCGGCGAAGCCGTCGATCCGGTGCTGGAGGATTTGCTTGGCGACGTAGTGCTTGTGGGCGGCGAAGGAGGCGTCTGGCGCCCGAAAACGGGCATCGCGTCTTCGAGCGGAAGAATGTCGCCGATAACGGAAGCGGAAATGGCGCTCTCGAAGCTGCGCACGGAAATCGCGGAGGCGAAGGACGTCCTGGCCAACGGCGCGGGGAGAATCAAGGAACTCGCCGCGCGGCATGCGGAAGCCGAGGCGCGCCTGGCGGAAGCGCGGCGCGCCGCCGCGCAGTGCGAAGGCGAGGAAGCGATGGCGCGGCGCGATGCCGAGGCGCTCGATGCGCGCCTTGCCAAGGTCGCCGCCGAATTCGCGGCGGCGAAGAAAGCCACGGCGGACGGCGCGGAGCGCCGAAAGGTTCTCGCCGCCGAGCTGGAAGAGACGCTGGCGCGGCGCGATGCGCTGATGGACGCGATGGCGGAGATGCAAGAGACTCTGCGCACTCTGGAGACGGAGAGCGTGACGGAGTCGCAGCGGCTCACGGAGCGGAGAATCGCCGCCAGCCAGATGGAGCAGGAGCTTTCGTTCGTCGGGCGCCAAGGCGAAGGCGCGCGCGACCGCCGCGACGAGCTGGAGAGGCAGCTCGAAGGACGCGAGAGCGGCATACGCGGCTATGAGGACTCGATACGCCGCCTTACCGAGGAAAGCGGCGATCTGCTGGACAGCCTCGATGAATTGAAGACGCGCGCGGAATCCATGCGCGCCATGATGGACGCCGAGCGCGCAAAGCGCAGCGGCATGATGGAGCGAATCACCGCCGCGGACCGCGAAGTCGCGGCGAAGCGCAGCGGCCTCGACCAGGCGAGGGACTTCCGCGGCAAGCTCGAAGTACAGGCGGCGGAGGCGACGATGCGCCGCCAGAACATCTACGACCACTTGAGCGACGAGTACGGGCTTTTCGCGGACGCCGTGCTGCACGAGCCGGATCCGGCGTGGAAGGGGGGCGTCGCGCCGCCCGTGCAGGAGCTGGAGGCGACCGTCGCGCGCCTGCAGGCGGACATCGCGGCGCTCGGCCCAGTGAACATGGTCGCGATCGACGAATGCCGCGAGCTGGAAGAGCGCTATTCCCGCGAGAAGGCGCAAGAGGCGGATTTGATCGCCGCCAAGGCGCAGATACTCGAGCTGATAAACACGCTCAACACGACATCGTCGGAAATGTTCCGCAAGACGTTCTCGCAGGCGAACGAGAATTTCCAGGCGATGTTCACAAAGCTTTTCGGCGGCGGCGAGGCGAGGCTGGTGCTGCTGGAAAACGCTGAGGATCCTCTCGAATGCGGCATCGACATCATCGCGCGCCCGCCCGGCAAGCGTCCGCAGTCCGTGACGCTGCTTTCCGGCGGCGAGAGGACGATGACCGCCGTGGCGCTGCTCTTTTCGATATTCTTGATCAAGCCGGCGCCGTTCTCGATGCTCGACGAACTCGACGCCGCGCTCGACGACGCGAACATCGGGCGCTTCGTCGAGCAGCTCAAGGAGTTTCTCGTCAAGTCGCAGTTCCTCATCATCACGCACAACCAGCACACCATCGCCGGCGCCGATCTCGTATATGGCGTGAGCCAGCAGGAGAAGGGCGTAAGCCGCGTTATTTCGATGAAACTCTCCGATCTGGGGGTAAAGGAGAAATGACGGGCGGATGATGCAATGGATAAAGCAGCCGGGAAACACTCTCATAGCGCAATCGTCCATCGGCCATCTTGCAGGTATTTATCCATTTCTTCTCACGGCGGACCGGGCGGCGGATGCAAAGGATGACAGCTTCAAAGAGAACGATGATGCAATGACAAGTGAAAATCCAGACAGAAAGAATTTCGGTCAATATTTCACGCCAAGAGATATTGCATCGTTTATGCTGGATCTTTCGCAAACATCGGCAAATGCAAAAGTTCTCGAACCATCATCTGGCGAAGGCGTGTTCTTGAATCTGCTGGAAGAACGCGGCTATGGCGACTTGCTTGCTTTCGAGATCGACCCTGGATTGGCGCGTGAGCGCAGATGTGTCAGATGCGAAAGTTTTGTCAGCGCGGAATTGCCGCATGATTTCGATCTAGTCATCGGGAATCCGCCGTATATCCGTTGGAAAAATCTGACGCAAGAATTCAAGGACGAACTGGCGGAAAATTTCCTGTGGCAAAAGCATTTCAACTCGTTGTGCGACTACGCCTGCATTTTCATGCTGAAAGGAGTGGAAGTCCTCAAGGAAGGAGGTGAACTGATATTCATCTGCCCCGAATATTGGATGAATACTACTCACGCGATTTCGCTCCGCAATTATTTGCTTGACCATGGATATTTTTCCGACATATACATTTTCAATGAAGCGCCTATTTTCAAAGGCGCAACGGTTTCGTCCGTCGTTTTCCGGTTCGTCAAAACCACGGCGAAGGAAAAACCGGCAATGCGCATTGCAAAATTTGTCAAAAAAAGGAACATAGACAGCGACATATTGAAGAAACTTCAAAAACGAGAGCCTGTAAGCGATGTCGAGTATCTGGAACTCCCGCAATTTGGAATTGGAGAACGCTGGGTGTTTGCCGCCAAGGAAGAAGCCGGCCGATTGAAGAGTTTGATGAAATCATGCCGGGCCGCAGATCAAAGCGCCTGTCTCGGCAACGATTATGCCATTGCCGCAACCGTCGGAGATGTATGCGATATTGGCAACGGAATGGTGAGCGGCTTGGACAAAGTCTTCCAGGTGCCCGGCGACTTGCCTTTGACGAAAGACGAGCAGCACGATTCGATATGGGTTTACAAAGCAAAAGACCTGTCGCCTTATTTCGCGCTGCAGCCAACGCGATATGTCTATGTCCCAGAAAACATAACCGAAGAATCAGAGTTTGAAAGATTGTATCCGCACTTCCACTCACTGATGAAACCATGTGCCGGACAACTTGACAGACGATACCAGTATAACAGCCGCATCCCGTATTGGCAATGGTGCTTCAAGCGAAACGAGAAGCTATTCTCTAGAAAAGAACCACGCATATTTGTGCCATGCAAAGAACGTATTTCGGCAAAATCATTTGTCCGTTTTGCTTTGGCAGACTCCGGCTTTTATCCCACGCAAGACGTCTCCGCCCTGTTCCGCAAGGAAAAGACCAAAGAATCGATAGAATATATTCTTGCATATCTAAACCATCCACTTGTATTCAAATGGATAAAATACTATGGAATATCCAAGGGTAATATCGTGGAGTTTTCCGAAAAGCCGCTTTCCAGCATACCTTTCCGGAAAATAAATTGGGAGAATGAACGCGAAAGAGCGGCCCATGAAAGAATTACCGCATTAGTCAAAGAGTTGCTGGACGAAAGAAAACCATCGCTGATTCGCGACATAAACGAACAATTCGAGGAGTTGCTGAAATGAACTCTTTTGTGGATTTCAATGCCATCGGCAATATTGTGCGCGGGCTTGCAGTCCCCAAACCCTTGTCTGGCACTTTGTCTGGACATGCAGCAGGCGAGCCGTTCGACAAAGCTGTTTACAACGAGCTCAAAAAGGTTTATGGAGACAGGATTTTCAGGCAATACGAGTACCTCAACTTCAATTCTATGTCGCGGACTGCGACCAGACATTTTCAGAAGGCCGAGAAAGATGGGCGAGGGATTATCTTCGGCATTTCGTCGCAGAGGCCGAAAGAAGAGTGTCATATATGATTGAAACATTCGTAGAGCCGTTCAAGAAATACATCTGATATCTTCTGGCAATATTTCACAAAAACAACGAAAACGCGAAAATGTACAAGGCAGTATCCAACAAGGTGGCGTTCCCGGAGATGGAGGAGGAGATCCTCGCATTCTGGGAGAAGGACGGGACGTTCAAGAAGTCGCTCGCGAAGAATGCGGGCAAGGAGCGCTATAAATTTTACGACGGCCCTCCTTTCGCGACGGGATTGCCGCACTACGGGCATCTTCTCGCCGGGACGATCAAGGATATCGTGCCGCGCTACCAGACGATGCGCGGCAAGTATGTCGAGCGCCGTTTCGGCTGGGACACCCACGGGTTGCCGATCGAAGCGCTCGCGCAAGAGGCGCTGGGCGTCTCCGGGGCGCACGAGATAAAGTCCATCGGCATCGACAAGTTCAACGAGCAATGCCGTTCGATGGTCTTGAAGTACGTCGGCGAATGGCGCAAGACTGTGACGAGGATGGGGCGCTGGGTCGATTTCGACAACGACTACAAGACGATGGATCCGTCGTTCATGGAGACTATCTGGTGGGTCTTCAAGCAGTTGTGGGAGCAGGGCAGGGTGTACAAGTCCCATCGCATCATGCCGTATTCCTGGAAGCTTTCGACGCCGCTTTCGAATTTCGAGGCCGGCTCGAACTACAAGGACGTGCAGGATCCTGCCGTGACGGTGCGGGCGAAGGCCGTGCCTTCTTCGATCTCCATCGATTGCCTCAGGGAGGAAGCGGCGCCCGTGTATCTGCTGATCTGGACGACGACGCCGTGGACGCTTCCGGAGAATCTGGCGATCTGCGCCGGCGCCGGCATCGACTATGTGGCCGTGCGCGATCTTACGGACGCAGGAAAGCCGGTGTACGTCATGGCGAAGGCGCGGCTGGATTCGATATTCAAGAAGCCCGGGCAGTGCGAGACCGTCGCGGAGTTCAAGGGGCTTTCCCTCAAGGGCTGGAAATACGAGCCGATCTTCCCGTACTTCGCCGCGAAGGAGGCGGAAGGCGCATTCACCGTCCTCAACGACGACTACGTGACCACCGGTGACGGCACGGGCCTCGTGCATATCGCACCGGCCTATGGCGAGGACGACTTCCGCGTCTGCAAGGAAAACGGGATAACGGCATTCGCCGATCCGCTCGACGAAGCCTGCGCGTTCACTTCGGCCGTCCCGGAATACGCCGGGCGCTTCTGCAAGGATTGCGACAAGGACATAATCAAGCGCCTGAAGGCCGAAGGCAAGCTCGTCCACCAGGCGACGATCGTGCACTCCTATCCGTTCTGCGACCGCACCGACACGCCGCTCATCTACCGCGCCATCGACGCCTGGTACGTGCGCGTCGAGGATTTGCACGACCGCCTCGCGGAGAACAACGCCACCGTGCACTGGACACCGGACTACGTGGGCGACAAGCGCTTCGGGAACTGGCTGAAGGACGCGAGAGACTGGAACATCTCGCGCAACCGCTTCTGGGGCAGCTGCATTCCCGTTTGGGTGAATGTCGATGATCCTCGGGATATGATATGCGTGGGCAGCGTCAAGGAGCTGGAGGAGCTTTCCGGCGTCAAAGTCGCCGATCTGCACAAGCATTTCGTGGACAAGATCGTCATCGTGCGCGACGGCAAGACGTACCGGCGCACGCCCGAAGTCCTGGACTGCTGGTTTGAATCCGGCTCCATGCCATACGCCCAGCAGCACTACATGGGCGAGGGCGATACTGCGGAATTCTTCCCGGCGGACTTCATCGCGGAAGGCCTCGACCAGACGCGCGGGTGGTTCTACACGCTCATGCTGCTCGGCACGATGCTCTTCGGCAAGTCGCCGTACAGGAACGTCGTCGTCAACGGGCTGGTGCTCGCCGAGGACGGCAAGAAGATGTCCAAGCGCCTGAAGAACTATCCCGATCCCACGAAGATGCTGGACACGTACGGCGCGGACGCCATCCGCCTCTACATGATCTACTCTCCGGTGGTGCGCGCGGAGAATCTCAAGTTCTCCGAAAGCGGCGTGAAGCAGCTGATGCGCGATTTGCTCATACCGTGGTGGAACGCCTACTCGTTCTTCGTGACGTACGCGAATGTCGATGGCTTCAACGAGCCGGAGATTGCGCCGCCCGGCTCCGCGAACGTCCTGGACAAGTGGATCGTTTCTTCGATGGAGACGCTGATAGCCGATGTGACGGCGGCGATGGACGGCTACGATCTCCAGCGCTCCGTGCGGCCGTTCGTGAAATTCGTCGAAGACCTCACCAACTGGTACATCAGGCGCTCGCGCCGTCGCTTCTGGAAATCGACGAACGACGGCGACAAGCTTTCCGCGTACCGCACGCTGCGCTACGTGCTCGTGCAGCTCGCGAAAGTCGCAGCGCCGTTCACGCCGTTCATCGCCGAAGAGATTTTCCGGAATCTGCGCGGCGCGGGCGATCCCGGCAGCGTGCATCTCTGCGACTTCCCGGAGGCGAACGCGGCCGCGCGCGACCTCGCGCTGGAGCGCCGCATGGCCGCCGTGCAGACCGTTGTCGAACTCGGCAGGCGCCTCAGATCCGACAACGATCTCAAGGTAAGGCAGCCGCTGGCGGCGATCCGTTTCTCCGGCGCTGATGTCGAAGGCCTGGAGGAGCTGATCGCCGACGAGCTGAACGTCAAGGCCGTCGAATACGTCGCCGACGAAAAGGCGCTTTGCAACGTCTCCTTCAAGGCGAACTTCAAGACGCTCGGCAAGAAGTGTGGAGCGAAGATGAAGGCGGTGGCGGCGGCGATCGCTTCTTCCGGCGCCGAAGGGCTGGGCGTGAAGACGGTTGTTCTCGAAGGCGTCGAAATCGAGCCGGAGGATGTGATAGTCACGCGCTCGCCGAAGGCCGGCCTCGTCGTCGCTTCGGAAGGCGCGGTCGTCGTGGCGCTCGAGACGGCGCTGACGCCCGCGCTCGTCGCGGAAGGGCTGGCGCGCGAATTCGTGAGCCACGTGCAGTCGATGCGCAAGGAGGCGGATTTCGAAGTCGTGCAGCGCATCGCGCTTCGCGTGGAGTGCGACGAGGAAATGCGCGCGGCTCTCGAGGAGCATGCGGCGTATGTGAAGGGCGAGACGCTGGCGCTTTCGCTCGAATTCGCGCCGGCTCCGGAAAGCGCGCCGGTCGTGCTGAACGGCCGCGAAACACGAATCTCAATATCCAAAGCAGGGGAATAAGACATGGCACTGTTCATAGGCGGTATGTTGTTCTTGCTCGCCGGCTACTTCGGCTGGGGCAGGATAGTAGAGAAGATATTCGCTCCGGACGATCGCAAGCCTCCGGCGCTCGCCAATCCTGATGGCGTGGACGTGCTTCCGCTTCCGCAGTGGAAGAACATGCTCATCCAGCTTCTGAACATCGCCGGCGTAGGACCAGTCATCGGCGTCATCCTCGGGATAAAGTTCGGCAAGATCGCCCTATTGATAATACCGGTCGGCTGCGTGTTCATGGGCGCGGTGCACGATTTCGCCGCTGGCATGATGTCTCTGCGGATGAACGGTGCGAATCTGCCGAAGATCGTCCGCGAGCTGCTGGGCAGGAAATACGCGACGGTGTTTTCGTGGTTCATGATCGTGCTGCTGCTGCTCGTCGTGGCCGTGTTCATCAACGTCCCGGCCACGCTGATCGACAAGACCGTGTTCCCGGAGACGTCGTTCTTCTGGCCGGTCGTCGCGGCCATATTCATCTACTACGTGGCGGCGACGCTTTTCCCCGTGGACAAGATCATCGGCCGCGTGTATCCATTGTTCGGCGCGCTTCTCGTCGCGGGGTCGCTGGCGATTTCCATCGCGCTTCTCGTCGCCGGCTTCAAGACGCCGGAGATTCTCGACGACTGCGCGCATTTCGCGGATTTCAAGGCGGCCAATCCTCTCTTCCCCTGCCTGTTCGTGACGATCGCATGCGGAATCATCTCCGGCTTCCACGCGACGCAAAGCCCGATCGTCGCGCGCACGATGACGAGCGAGCGCCAGGCGAAATCGACGTTCTTCGGCATGATGGTCGCGGAAGGGGCGATAGCGATGATATGGGCGGCCGCGGCGCTGGCGATATACAATATCGCGCCCTCGAACATATCGCTTCCGGGGCCTGCCGTGCTGGGCAACATAACGACGCATTTCCTCGGCAAGTGGATGGGCGGCGTCACGGTGTTCGCGATCGTCGCGCTCGCCGTGACGAGCGGCGACACGGCGCTGCGCTCTTCGCGGCTGGGCATCGGCGAGATGTTCGCGATCGACCAGGTGAAAGTCTCCACGCGCGTGCTCACGTGCTTGCCGCTCGTCGTCATCGTGGCGATTCTTCTCTGGTGGTCGAACACGAGCGCGAAGTCCTTCAACAATCTCTGGAACTATTTCGCGTGGGGCAACCAGATGCTTTCCGCCACGACGCTTCTGGCCGGCACGGCCTGGCTGCTGCGCAAGGGGCGCAGGGCGGCCGCGCTTGTCACGCTCGTGCCGGGTTTCTTCATGACCGCCGTAGTAGTGACCTTCATACTCTGGACGCCCGGGACCGGCGGGCAGCCGTGGGGGCTGGTGCCTGGCGGGCTTCCGCTGTGGGCGGCGTCGTCGATCGGCGCGCTGGCTGCCGCGGCCGCATCCGTTTTCGTGGTGCGCGCCAACATGAAGAAGGCGTAAACGCGGCGGCGCCGGGGAGAGCGGGTGGAGGACGAGCGAAACATCAGGAGATCAAGGCGCTTGCGCCTGCGAAACAAAGCGAGTGAAATATTTCGTGTTTATCGTCGCTGCGCTCGGCGTTCCGCCTTTCGCATTCGTGCTGTCGCAGAACAAGCGATGGATACGCTATGCGTTCGTCGGCATAATCGTCGCGATGTGCATGTACATCAACACGTCGATAAACTTCTTCTCGCACGAACACTACCGCGGAAGCGCGCGCGGCATGGAGGTGAGCCTCGCGCATCTGATGGCATGGGCGGTGATAGGCGCGCTGATGATTTCCGGGAAATTCAAGAAGTGGGTTCCGGAGACGGGGTACGTGCTGTACATAATCTATTTCCTGCTCTGCCTGCCCAGCATGTCATCGGCGGAGGACAAGCTGATCGCGTGGTTCGAAGTCTGGAAGATGATCATGCTCTATTTCTTCTATGTGGCGGTGTACAGCTACATGGACGCGACGGAGGATATAAAGACGGTTGTGAAGGGCCTGGCGATTTTCGCGATCGTTAACATGCTCACCGTCGTGAAGGACCATCTGAGCGGGATATACCAGCCTCACGGGGTGTTCCCGCACCAGAACTGCATGGCCGTCGCGATGCATCTTTTCGGCTCCATGTTCTTCGCCGCGTATCTGGCGAACGGCGTGCGCAAGCCTTTCGGGAAGCTCTGCTTCGCGGCGTTCGCGATGGCGGCGGCGGCGACGGCGCGCTCGTATTCGCGAATGGCGCTGGCGCTCATGCCGGTCGGCTACGGGATAGCGTTTGTGTTCTGCGTCTTCGTAGGCAAGACGAAGCGCTGGCTGTCGCGAATCGCGCCTATCGCCGTAATGGGCATGCTGGCGTTCGCCGCGATACTGCCGAGGATAATCGAGCGCTTCGTGAACGCCCCGGAAGCTTCGGGGAACACGCGCGTGGAGCTTGCGCTTTGCGCCTGGGAGATGATAAAGGACGAGCCGTGGCGCGGCGTGGGGATAAACAACTGGGGCATCAAGATCAACCCGCCGTACGAATACGCCGAACTCGCCGGGCGCATCACGAATCGCGGCGAAGATTTCCGCGACGGCATTGTCGAGACGGTGTATCTGCTCGTGGGCGCGGAGTGCGGGCTGCCTGCGCTCGCGGCGATGCTGGCGTGGTATCTATGGCATCTCTACAGCTGCATCCGCCTCGTGCCGCGCCTGAAAGGCACGAAGTGGATGTTCATTCCGGCGGGGCTGGCCGGCGGTTTGACCATCGCCTATCTGCAAAGCTGCATGGAGTGGGTGTTCCGCCAGCAGCTGAATCTGATTTGCCTGATGTTCTTCTTCGCGCTCATCAGCTACTTGAACAAGAATTGGCGGCGTCTGCGCATCGAGGAGGGCTTGCCGGTCGAGCCGGAGAAGCTTCGCCTCGTGCGCCATATGAGGCCGCTGCAGAGATTGATCGACCGCGCGCACGGAAGGGCGCGGCGCATGCGGCGCGCCGGCGGCTAGCCGGGCGTCGCCGCGGTGCGAGGTGTCAAGGTCAATATATATGTATGCGATGCGAGAAGGAGACGAAAGAGGGATGGATATGCGGGTGGCGTAAAAGCTTCACGGTGGAAATCGGGAAGGAGTCGGCAGATGGAAAACGGCGAAGCGCTGAATACGATCGTCACGATAGGCGACAAACACTACATCTGGGGCATTTTCATGCTGATAGCATCGGCGCGGAAGGCTGGCATGCGCGAGCCTTTCCTCGTCGGCGCCATGGATTTCCCCCCGGAAGCCGGCAAGGTGTTGGAGCAGTTCGGCGATGTCGCGCTCGTCCATCTAGGCGACACCGGGCGCTCGCTCGCCTGCATGAAGGCGAAGCTGATGATGGATGCAAAGACGCCGTTCGTTACATGGGCGGACGCCGATGCGTTCTTCACCGGCAACGTATCTGAGATGCTGGCGCCGCCCAGCCACGAAGAAGCGCGTTTCCGCCTGCGCACGCCCTCCGAGATGCCCGCCGCTTTCAAGGGCCATGTCTTCGGCGAAGACGGCACGCACATCCCTGTCGCCGTGCTCGAGCAGTGGCAGCGCGATGTCGCCGCCGTCGCCGGAGAAACACTGGAGAAAGCGCGCTACACGACAAGCGGCTCGTCGGCGTTTTTCTCGATTTCGCTGGCGCGGCACCGCCGTTTTCTGGAGCTTTGGTACGAGTTGGAAAGTCGCGTGCTGCCGGTGCGCAATGTCGGCGTGGTCGATGATGCGTTGAAGTTCTACCATCAGCTCGACGAAAGCACGCTGAACGCCTGCTTGAATTTCATCAAGGATGCGCCGCTCGTCAAAAGCCCGTTCGGGTTGAACAGGGATCGCAAGCGGCTTTTCGCGCATTTCATCGCGCATCCGAAGCCGTGGGAAGGCTGGACGAAGAGGGCTTTGCGCTTCTACGACGACTACATCGGCGTGCTGGACTGGGCGCTTGCGCAAGGCTATGCGCCGCCTGGCCCGGTTCCCTTTTCGCTGAAGAGGCGCAACGGGAAGCTGTGCCGTCGCCTCGCGCCGTTCGTCGAGCTGGCGGCGAGGATCATGCGTCGACTCAAGAGATATGTGCGCATGGCCTGCGCGTGAACACGGACTGGCGGATGTATCGCAGGCGCTTCATATGAGCACGGGAGCATCGAAGGATGAAGCTGGATTTTGCTAGACATGCCAAGCGGAATATGGTGGCGGCGTTCTTGAACAGCGGCGTCCGTCTCGTCTTTCCGTTTCTGAACCGCACGCTTTTTCTGTGGCTGCTCGGCCCGGAGTATCTCGGCCTGAACGGCCTCTTCGGCTCCATACTCGGCATGCTGATGCTGGCGGAGCTGGGCTTCGGCATCGCCGTCATATCTTCGATGTACAAGCCGGTCGCCGATGACGACCACGAGCTTGTCTGTGCATATCTGGCGTTCTACCGCACGATATACCGGTGGGTGGGGGCGGCGGTCTTCACGATCGGCCTCTGCCTGATGCCGTTTCTGCGGCAGCTCGTGCATGGCGAGGTCCCTGCGGATATCAACTTGCACGTACTGTATTTCATCCATCTCGTCAACGTGGCGACGAGCTATTTCCTCTTCGCCTACCGCGGCTCGGTGCTTGGCGTGCACGCCCGCAAGGATGTGATCACCCACATCGGCACCTGCGTCTCCGTCGCGCAGTACATAACCGTGTTCTTGATTCTGTTCTTGACGCGCAACTACTACTATTACGTGATCGCGACGGTGGCGTTCACAGTGGTGCAGAATCTCTCGCTGTACTGGGCTTCGAACAAGCTCTTCCCGCACATCCAGCCTTTCGGGAAACTCGATGCGGCGCGCCGCCGCGCCGTCGTCTCCGATGTAAAGGCGGTATTCATGCACAAGATCGGCGGCGTCGTCACGAACTTCGCCGACAATCTCGTGATTTCGTCTTTCCTAGGCCTCGTCGCGGTCGCCGCCTACGGCAACTATTATTATGTGCTTACGTCCGTCGGCGGACTGGTCGCGGCGGTGTATTCGTCGATGCTGGGCGGCTTCGGCAACAAGATACACACGGAGTCGAAAGAGGACAACTTCCGTCTCTTCATGAAGGCCAACCACCTCGTCCTCACGGTCGCGATGTGGTGCGCGGCGATGATGGCCGCGCTCTACCAGCCTTTCATATCGGTTTGGACGCGCGACAATCCGCAGCTGGCGCGCCACGCGCTCACGCCCGTTTTGATGGTGCTGTTCTTCTATGTGGCGCAGTCGCGCCAGATTCTCCAGACATTCAAGACGGCCGCGGCGCTCTGGAAAGCCGACAGGTGGAGCCCGTTCGTCACGGCGCTCCTGAATCTCGGCGTCAATATCGCGCTCGTTCTTCTGCTTCCGGAAGCCTACAAGCTCGACGGCGTGATATTCTCGACGATATTCTCGTACGTCCTCGTCCAGATTCCTTGGGAAACGCGCGTGCTCTTCACGAAATTCTTCGACGGCGCCGAGGCGCTCAAGTATCTGCGCATGCAGGGCGTGTTCGCCGCGCAGGCGCTAGCCGTGTGCGCGCTGACGTGGGCGGCCGCACGCGTCGTCTCGCTCGACGGCGTTGCGGGATTGGCCGCGAAGGGGGCGGTTGCGGGAGCCGCCGCCACGGCGCTTGTCGCGGCGCTGCACGGCAAGGCGCTGCTCGGGATGCTGCGCAGGAAATAACTGCACGGAGACTGACGCATGGCGGAATCTGCTGGAGAGAAGACGGAGATGCCGACGCCCAAGAAGCTGCGCGACGCGCGGCAGAAGGGGCAGGTCTGCTCTTCCAAAGACATCGTCTCCACAGCCATACTCATCGTTCTCTTCTGCGTGCTCGGCTGGATGGGGGTCGCGCTGATGGACGATTCCGGCAATCTCCTGCGGCTTGTGGGCGCGTCCGTCGAAAAGAACGACATGTTCGGGCTGGGCGAGACGATGAAGCTTACGGCGTTCACGATATGCAAGCATTCCTTCATATTCGTGATCGTCGCGGCGGTCATCGGCGTCGTGGGGAACGTGGCGCAGATAGGCTTCCTTTTCACTTTCGAGCCGATCGTCCCGAAGCTGGAAAAGCTCAACCCGGTAGAAGGCGCGAAGAAAATCTTCTCTATGAAGAATCTTTTCGAGTTCCTGAAAAACGTCGTCAAGGTCACTTTCCTCGGATACCTCGTATATAAGATCATATTGGCCAGCGTCCCGGAGCTGCTTACGATGTGCTACGGCACGCTGGACGACATCTTCCCCTGCCTGCGGCTGATGCTGAAACGCATGGCCATCTATACGGCCTTCGGGTATATCGTGATAGCGATTGTCGATCGCATCTTCCAGGGCAAGAATTTCACCAAGCAGATGATGATGACGAAGGACGAAGTCAAGCGCGAATACAAGGAGATGGAAGGCTCCGCGGAAGTCAAGCAGGCGCAGCGCCAGTTCCGCGACGAACTCCTCAACGGCCCAGACCCCGCCGCCGCTGCGAAGAAATCTGATGTCGTCGTCACCAACCCGACGCATCTGGCGGTCGGCATACGCTACGATGTCGAGGAAGCGCCGCTGCCGCGCATATGCGCGGCGGGCGCCGACGATGTCGCGAAAATCATCCGCGAGACGGCTCTCGCGGAAGGCATACCGGTAATGGAGGACGTGCCGCTTGCGCGCGCCCTCTACGCCGGCGGCAAGGTGGAGGAATTCGTCCCCGAGGCGCTTCTCGAGCCTGTCGCCGAAGTCCTCAAGTGGGCGAAAGCCATCAAGGAAGCAAAGAAGGAAGAAGATGAATTGGACAGCGTGACGATCTGACGCGCCGCAAGCAAACCCGGAAGGGCGGCCGCGAGTCCAGCCAAGACCGCGCCGCCGGCCCCGCGAACTCCCGAAAGCCTCAAAATACGCAGACATGACAATAGAAGAGCATTACGCGGCCATCGCGCCGCGCCTCACAAACTGGCTCGTCTCCACCGGCAGCCGGTATGAAGACGCCTGCGACCTCGTGCAGCAGGTTTTTCTGAAGCTCTGGAAGATGCGCGACGATCTTCGCGACAGCGACGCGGCCGTTTCCGGGCTGGCGTTCACTATGGCGAAGAATCTGCGGAAGAACGCCATCCGCGACGACAGCAGAATCACCTTCAAAGAGGAGATTCTCGAAGAAGACGCGGGCAGCGCCACCACAGGCATGATGCCTTCCGACAACGCATATCTGCGAAAGCGCCTCAATGCCGCGTTCGCGAAGCTGCCGCCGAATCTTCGCGAGGCGTACACCCTTTTCCAGGTCGGCGAGCTTTCCATACGCGAGATCGCGCACGAGACGGGCGTAAGCGAAGGCCTTGTCAAAGTCCGCATTCACCGCGCAAAAGAAAAATTGCGCGAAATTCTCGCCGACCTTGTAACCTTTTAGGAGAGCGCGGGTATTCCACGCGGAGACAATGCTATGAAACTAGATTTCAACATATCGCAAAACACGTATGCGGCGAACGCCGCCAACTTCGCCGCGACTGCGCGCGCCGATTCGGCCGATGCGGCCGCGAAGACGGCCGCGACGCCGGCGCAGGGCTTCTCGATAACCGAGCGCGCAGCGTCGCCGGAGGATATAGAGGCGGCGAGAATACCGGAAACCGCGCTCGCGCGCGACGATGCGCTCGGCCGTCTGGTGTCCAGCGCATACAACCTGCCTGCGCCGCCCATGCCGGCGTTTGTCTGAGTGCGCGGCGGCGCGCCGCGTCCTCTCCCCCCGGGCAAGGAGAAGGGCGGCGCGTGGCGGCGGTTGCGCGGGCGCGCGGCGCGATGGCCGCGGGAGGGGACTCCGGAAGATTTCTTGAAAACACGAAAGGACGGAAAATAAATAGATGAAAGACGGCATATTGGTCCTGCTGACCGTTCTAGGCGGCCTCGGGACGTTCCTTCTCGGCATGAAGCATCTTTCGGAGGGGTTGCAAGCCGTCTCCGGGAGAGGCCTTCGCAGGTTTATGGCGCTCGCGACCACGAATCGTTTCGCCGGGATAGCCACCGGCATGGTCTCTACGTTCGTGGTGCAGTCGTCGTCCATCATCACCGTCATGGTGGTGGGGTTCGTGTCTTCCGGAATGCTGAATCTGACGCAGGCGATAAACGTTATCGTCGGCTCGAACATCGGCACTACGGCGACGGCGTGGATAATCGCGTACGTCCCGGACGTGCGGCTGCTCGCGCTCGGGATCGTGGCGCTCGGCGCGCTCTGCTACTTTTTCGTGCGTCGCGAATTCTGGCACCATTTCGGGCTTACGCTTCTCGGCCTCGGGTTCGTCTTCATGGGGCTGTACTGGATAAAGGAGGGCGTGGAGCCGATCAAGAGCAACGCGGCCGTGCTGGAGATGTTCAAGTCGCTCGACGCGAAATCGCTCGGCGGGCTTTTGAAATGCACGGCCGTCTCGCTGGTGTTCACGGCGCTTGTGCAATCTTCCGCGGCGACGACGGCGATAGCGATGACGCTCGCGGCGCAGGGCATGATCACTTTCGAAGCAGCCGCCGCCACGGTTTTCGGCATGAATATCGGAACGACGATCACTGCATGGATGGCGGCTTTCAACTCCACGGCGGAAGCGCGCCGCGCGGCGATGGCGCATACGCTTTTCAACGTCGTCGGCGCGGTGATATTGATTCCGCTCTTCCTGCCGGTGGTGATACCGCTCGCGAAAGCCGTTTTCCCGGACTATGCGAGCAACATACCGGCACCGATGGCCGCCGTCCACACATTCTTCAATGTTGTCACGACGATCGTCTTCCTTCCTTTCGTAGGGCGTTTCGCCGCCTTCGTGGAGCGCATCGTCCCCGCAAAGAAGAAGGAGACGCCGAAATTGACCGTCCTCGATCCGCGTATCAACAGGTCGCCGGCGATAGCGCTCGACCAGGTCTCGCGCGAAATCTCGTTCATGGCGACTTCGGATGCCGATTTGCTCGGGCGCGTGCGCAAGATCATCGCCGACGAAGGCACGGAGGCCGACGAAGCGCATATCGTCAAGCGCGAGGATATCCTCGATAAAGTCCAGCGCGAAATCTCCTCCTTCATCGGCACGGTGATGACAGGGCGCCTTTCGTCGGCGGAATCCGAACGCGCGCGCTCGCTGCTCCGCCTGGCCGATGAATTCGAGTCTGTCTCCGATGTCGCGCCGGCGATACTCAAGACGATTCGCCGCATGCACGACAATGGCCTGGAAATGTCGGAATACTCGAAAGCGGCGATTCTCTCCGTCCACGACAGAGTGGTGACGTTCGCAGGCGAGGTCTCGACGGCGCTGCAGGCCGAAGGCTCGAACATCCTCACCGCCGACTTCTCGCCGATCACAAGCGAGTCTTCCTCCATCCGGCAATTCATCCGCGAGATTCGCCAAAAGCAGCTCTCTCGTCTCGACGGCGGCGACGAAGGCGCGCCTATGCGCGTCTTGATCGAACTGGATATCCTCAGCGCCTACGAGCACATCCGCGCCTGCTACGAGAATATCGCCGAAACTCTCGCAGGCGGCAAAATAGCCTTGCGCTAGCCGCGCGCTCTCCGCGGCGAGGCTGCGCGCCGCATGGCGCGCCGCCTCCCGGGGTCCGTCCGCGAGGCATCCAGACAAAGCAAAAGGGCGGCGCGCCGGTAAAGGCGCACTGCCCTTTGCTTTTCGCTAGGTTGGCGGTTAGCCGAGAATGGCGTCCTTGAGAGCCTTGCACGCGACGATCTTGACGACCTTCTTGGCCTTGATCTTGATCTGCTCGCCAGTCGCAGGATTGCGGCCCATGCGAGCAGGACGCTGGATTTTCTTCACCTTGCCGATACCGGGAAGCATGAAGCCCTTCTCTTCCTGCTGCGCACCCTTGATTGCAAGATCTACGAGCCTTTCGTAGACGGCAACCGCCTGCTTCTTGGTGATCTCGGCGGACTCCGCAAGCGCGGCCATGATTCCGCTCTTGGTTGTGGGGACGACTTCCTTCTTAGCCTTTGCCATTGTCTGATCCTTATTTATTGACTCGTGGAAAACCATTTTCCATTCGTCTGGCGCATAATATACCATATTTTTCTGCTTCCGCAAAGGGGGTAAAATCGTTTTTTGGCTTTTTTTTCGTCTTTGCCGCCTCCAAAACCTTCCAACCCCGCCTCAGGGCCAGGATTAAATTGCTTTCTCCCCCCGAAGAAATGCCGCGCAAGCTCGCGCGCCTCCCCTGGTGTGCCGTGCCAAGCACCGCTATCACCATTGCCTATACCCTTTGCGGACCAAGTCGCCTTCATTGGCGACTAGAGTCGCCTTCATGGGCGACTAGAGTCGCTTTCATTGGCGACTAGAGTCGCTTTCATTGGCGACTGGAGTCGCTTTCATTGGCGACAGGAGTCGCTTTCACTGGCGACATGAGTCGCTTTTATTGGCGACTGGAGTCGCCAAGGGAGGGGACGGGAGAAGCGGGCGGCAGCGTTCCGGAGGGGGCGCGTTCCCTTGCCTAAGGAGAGCTGCTCTGCGCTTGCAGCCTCGCGCCCGCGTCCTTATATTTAAGTATTCGCTGTGTCCTTTCCGTGTGTGTGGGGTGGGCGGCGGCGCCATAGAGCCAAGGACTCCGCCGCCGGCGGGGGGTTAATGGCGCCAGGTAGTCTTGTAGATCGGCTTGGAGCGCGCGTACGGGCTGCCTCCGGAGGAGTAGGAAGGGCGGTATTGGTTGAAGGCGGGCGGCTGGTAGCCGGAATCTACGGAGCGCACGTCGAGAAGCTCGCGGGGGATGTCGCGAAGGAACGGGGAGACCGTCACAGGGAATTCTCCGCCTTCCGGGCTGCGGCGCACGCGAGGCGCCAGCATCATCAGGCGATCCTTCGCGCGCGTCACGGCGACGTAGAAGAGGCGGCGTTCTTCGTCCAGCCTGTTTTCTTCCTGCGCCTTGGCGCTCGGGAACATGCCATCGACGACCCACGGAATGATGACGGCCGGCCATTCCATGCCCTTTGCCTGATGCACAGTGGAGAGCGTGATGCGATCGGCGGACGGATCGTTCTTCCGAAGATCGAGATTGGTGAGAAGGGCGATGTTGGCGAGATATTCGTCGAGCGGCGTCTGGTCGTCTGCGAGATCGCTGGCAAGTTCGCGGATATCGAGGAGGCGCTCTTGCGCTTCTTCGCCTTCCCAAGTCCGCTGGAGATAGGAAGCGTAGAACGCTTCGAGGAAATCCATGACGATCATGCCGCGCTCGCCCGCCGCCAAATGTTCGTCGATTTTCGCCATGGCGGCGGCGATGGCTGGCCAAAGAGGGCGCGCCTTTGCGCCGAGCATGCCGCCGAGTCCGGAGCGAGCTTCGCTTTTGCGGGGATCGAATTCGCAGCCGAGCTTCTTCCAGAATTTCTTCGCGCCCGTCTCGCCTACGCCCGGAAGAAGCGTGATGAAGCGCAAGAAGGAAAGTTCGCCGTGCGGCGCGACGACGAGCCGCAGATACGCGAGGATGTCTTTGACATGCTCCTTTTCGTAGAAGCCCGTGCCGCTTGTCAGGCGATACGGGATCGCAGATTGATTTACGGCTTTCTCCACGTCGATCGATTGGTAGTGCGAGCGGTACAGCACGGCGATGTCGCGGCATGCGTAGCCGGATGCGCGCAATTCGCGTATGGCCGATACGATTTCCTGCGCCTGCGCCTTGCCGTTATAGACGCGCACGGCCTGCGGAAGGCGGCCTTGCGGGCGGATGGCGCGAAGTTGTTTGGCAAACTGCCCGGGCGCGTTCTTCATGATCGCGTTCGCGGCGTCCAGAACCTGCGGCACGCTGCGGTAGTTGCGCTCCAGCTTGACGATCTTGCAATCCTTCCAGCGTTCAGGGAAGCGCATTATATTCTCGATTTTGGCGCCGCGCCAAGTGTAGATGCACTGGAAATCGTCGCCGACGGCCATTATGTTGCGGTGCCCGGCGGCTATCAAATCCGTGAACTCCGCCTGAATGCCGTTCGTATCCTGGTATTCATCCACGAGGACATGGAGAAACTTCTCCTGGAGCATTCCGCGGATGTCCGCCTTCTCTTTCAGAAGCTTCAGGCCGTTCACGATCAGATCGTCGAAATCCATCGCGCCTATCTCGCGTTTGCGGGTTGCATAGGCGTTGGCGACGGCTACGATCTCCTCCGGAGTGAACCCCGCGGCTTTCGTCTGCCAGCGCGAGGCTATCGCCGCGACGGGAAGCTGTTCGTTGGCGGCTTCCGAAATCATGCGCAAGACGATTTCCTTCTTCGGGAAGTCTTTTGGGTTTTCCACGGTGGTCTTGACGATTTCCGCGATCAGTTTCTTCTGGTCTTCTTCGTCGAGAATCTGGAAATCGTTTCTGTAGCCGAGCGCGCCGCCCCAGCGCCGCAGAAAACGCGCGCAAATCGAGTGGAAAGTGCCTGCCCATATCGCCGCGGCGTCAGGGCCGACGACGGCGCGTGCGCGATCCAGCATTTCTTTGGCCGCGCGGTTCGTGAAGGTGAGCAAGAGGATTCTGTCCGGTTCGACGCCGCGTTCGACGAGGCAGGCGACGCGATGCACCAGCGTGCGCGTCTTGCCAGTGCCGGCGGCGGCCAGCACGAGCAGCGGGCCGCCTTCCGCCGTCGCGGCCGCGTATTGTTCGGGATTGAGAAGCTTTGAGAAGTCGGTCATTTTCTATTCGTCGTAGCGTGTGCGCGAAGCGCCGCGTGGCCGCGGCGCCCTGGAGTCTTTCGAATGGAGCGGCGGAGTGTGAAAAAGCCCGGCGCCGCACCGGGCCGCCGGGCGCATCGCACCGGGCGCGATCGCGTCATTCCGCGCCGAGGCAGATGCCGCGCGCTAGGATGTCCGCGGTATCGAGAGCGTACGCCGGATCGATCTCTACGACCAGTTTTTCGTCGATAGCGACACCTGCGGCGGCGAGCATGCGGCGCCATTTCGCCTGCATGTCCGCGCGGCACGTGGCCGGAGAATCGGCACCTTCCGCGTTTTTGACGGGGGAGAATTCGTCTTTCTGGTCGAAAGCCAGGAAGGCCGCTTTCTTCGCGTTCGGCAGAATATCGAAGATGAACTTCTCGAACTTGTAGCCGTTCGGTTCCGAAGGCTTGACGACCTTGCCATCCGGCGCGACGGTCGGGATCTTCTTGAACGCGAGGTGCAGAGGCATTGCCTTCGACGCTTCCTTGTCGAGAAACGCGCGGTCGAAAACGTGTATGGCCGGCGAGCCGTAGAGGAAGTAGAGCTTCCCGGACTTGTCCAGGCGTTCGCACTGCTCCTTGGTCATCTCCGTGTACTCGACCATGCGGTGGACGTCGCCGAACTTCATCGGGATGCCGACCTTCTCGTAGGGGTCGCGCTTGGCGCAGAGCTTGAGCGAATATTCGCTCCCCTGCAAGACGTGGTAGCCGATGAACGCGGGATCGGCGATCTCCACGAGAGGATTGTCAACCTGGAAGAAGAAGACGGACTTGATGCCGCGCTTCTTCATGTCGGCGAGCGCTCCGGAGCGCTTGAGCGCCGCGAGCAAGCCGCCGTGGCCGTCCGGACTCATGAAGATGCGGTCCGGGCGCTCGAGGATGATCTTGCCGTCCTTCGTCATGCCTGGCCACATGCCCTGCGTGAAGAAGAACACGTTCTCCTTGGCCAGCCCGAAGTAGTTGAAATCTTCGAAGCATTTCTTCGTCGCGGCGTCGTTCGCCTCGCTCGTCATGATGTAGAAGGGGATCGGCTTGCCGTAGCGCAGCGAGCGCGCGAGAATCTTCCTCGCGTGGAAATAGAAGAGCGGCGCGTCTGTCGCCGGGCCGATGGCGTAGCAGCCTTTCGGGCCGTCGTAGCCGAGGCGCGAGCCCTGGCCGCCCGCGACGAGAAGCGCGGCCACGCGGCCGGCGCGCAATTCTTTTTCTCCTGCGTCCACGGCGTCCTTGAGCGCCTTGCCTTTGAGGACGGCGACTTTCGGAGCCTTGCCCTTGGATGAATCAGGAACTTCGGCGCCGCGCCGGAGCGTGGCTTCGCATTGCGCGAGGCTCTTCGGCTCGAGAGTCGCGATCTGCGCGAGAAGCGCGGCGCGTTGCTTCTTGTCGAGCTGCTTCCAGAATGCGAGCACGTGTTCCTGGCCGCATTTGGCCAGCATTTTCTTCGCTTCTTCGTATGTCATCGCTTCACTGTCCTTTCGTCGGTGTAAACTCGAGCGCAGGCGGCGGCCGCCGCCTATACTCTGCCTCTGAAATATTCTATCGTTTTCGCCAGGCCTTCGTCGAGCTGGACGCGCGGTTCCCAGCCGAGAAGTTCGCGCGCGAGCGTTATATCCGGGCGGCGCTTGCGCGGATCGTCGCCCGGCAGCGGGCGCGCGACGAGGCGCGAGCTTGAAGACGGGAGCATCTTCAAAACCTTCTTCGCCAGTTCCTTGACGGTGTATTCGGCGGGATTGCCGATGTTGAGAACGCAGGCGCCAAGCCCGTGCGAAGCGAAAAATCCGTCGAGCGCCGGCTTCTCCAGCGCCATGTAGCGGCGCATGGCTTCGACGAGATCCGTGCAGTACTGGAAAGAGCGCGTCTGCGAGCCGTCGCCGTAGATCGTCAAATCGTTGCCGCGCAGGGCCTGCACTATGAAGTTGGAGACGACGCGGCCGTCCTGCGCATCCATGCGCGGCCCGTAGGTGTTGAATATCCTCGCCATGCGCACATCGACGCCAAGCGTGCGCCGGTAGTCGCTTGCGAGCGTCTCTGCGAAGCGCTTGCCTTCGTCGTAGCAGCTGCGCACGCCTATGGTGTTCACGTTCCCCCAGTGCGTTTCGCGCTGCGGGTGTTCGATCGGGTCGCCGTAGATTTCGCTTGTCGAGGCGTGCAGGAGCTTCGCGCCGGAAGTGCGCGCCAGCTCCAGCGCGAAGAGCGCGCCTTTCGCGGATGTGAGGGCGGTTTTCAGCGGCGCGGCCTGATAGTGTACGGGGCTTGCCGGGCATGCGAGGTTGTATATCTCGTCGATATGCCCGGGCACGAGGAAGCGGCCGCTGTCGAGATCGCAGACGTCGGCTTCGATGAAAGTGAAACCGCCGTTCTGCGCGAGCGGCGCGATATTCTCCCGCGAGCCGGTGTAGAGGTTGTCGATCGCGATTACGCGGTAGCCTTCGGCAAGCAGCCTCTCGCAGAGATGGCTGCCGATGAAACCCGCACCGCCTGTGACAAGCGCCGTCTTCATGCCGACCATATCCGCCTACTTCGAGTTGATCTTTTCGTCGGCAGCCGCCACTTTCGCCGCGAGCGCCTGCTTGTGAGCGCGGAATTTTTCGCGCAGCGCCGCGTCTGCCGTGCCGAGAATTTGCACGGCGAGAAGGGCGGCGTTTACAGGCCCCGCGCTGCCCAGCGCCACGGTCGCGACAGGCACGCCGCCGGGCATCTGCACCGTGGCGTAGAGGGCGTCGAGGCCGTTCAGCGCGCCGCCTGCGACGGGTATCCCGATCACCGGCAGCACGGTGCCGGCGGCAAGCACGCCGGCGAGATGCGCGGCGCCGCCGGCCGCCGCGATGACGACTTCGAGGCCGCGGCTTTCGGCCGTGCGGGAATATTCGAGCGCCAGTTCCGGCGTCCTGTGGGCGGATATGACCCTCTTCTCGTAGCACACGCCGAAATCTTCGAGCGTCTTGCAGGCTTTTTCGACGAGCGGCCAATCGCTGTCGCTGCCCATCACAATACCGACTTTAACTTCGTTCATCGCAATTCCCTTCCCGGTGGCCGGGACGTATTATACCATATTTCGCCGTCCGCCTGCGCTCGTGCGGTGAAATCCATCCTCCGCATGCGCGGCCGCCGCGCGGCGCTTTCAGTCCGTTTCGAAAGACGATTTTCCCGGCAGCAGCGTCTCGAGGAAGCGCGTTGCGGCCTTGCGGCCTTCGTCCGTCACTTCCGGGGAATCGTTCATGCACACGAGCGAAGGCTTCAAGCGAGCGAATTCCGCCGCGATGTCGTCCCTGACGGGTATGCAGTGCCAGGAGTCTCTGTGGGGAAGCCCGAACGCCGTTTGCCACCACGGACGCTTTATCGAGCGGAAATGCGCATGCCCGCGCGAGAACGCCCAGCCAGCGAGCACTTCGCGCTGAAGCTGCCGGCGGTCGCGGAACGTGAACGACGTCTGCATATCCCAGATCGCCGGATACGCCTCGCGGAAAGCCAGCAAATCCGCTTTGACGTACGGATCGATATTGTGGTGGCCGAGGCGCCCGTAGGCGCGCTTGTATCCGCCCGCGACGCCGAAATTCGCCTTTGCGAATCTGAAGGATTCTCGGACGCGGTGCAGATATCCGTCGGCGAGAGTTGGCGCGGCCATGTCGAGGCGGCTCGTCGAATAGCGGTATATCGGCCAGCCGTCCGGCGCGAAGAAGAACGAAGGCTCGAGAGGGCGCGCGAAGAGCATGTCGTCGTTTGCATAGAGGAAGCGCTCGGAAAGCCCGGGAATGTCCTGGATGAAAAACTCCAGCGCCGACGAATTGAAGCATGGCAGCTTTTCCGGCGGTATCGCCTCGCTCCATCTGTGCAGGCGCAGGCGCGGCGCATCCAGCTTCAGCCACGCCGGCGGCGAGATCGCGTCGTCGATGACGATATGCACCGCGTCCAGCCAGGGCGCGAAGCGCTCGAGCGAGCGCAGGGAGTAGCGCAGCTCGTCGTTGCTGCGATAGCGGCAGGCGCCGTTGTCGCCTTCGTTCACTGCGATGCCGGCGCGGCGCAACGCCTCCGCGCGCTTCGCCCTGAAAGCGGCGTCTTGCAGATCGCACCAGAGATAGACTATGTCCATGGCGGCTTCAGCAGGCCATTAGCGTTGCGAGCGCTTTCGCGGGATCTGCGGCGGCGCAGACGGCGCGCACGACGGCGAAGTTGCGCGCGCCCGCCTTGCGTACGGCTTGCACCTTCTCCGCATCCGTGATTCCGCCGATCGCGACGGCCGGGAAGGGGACGGAGGCGATCATTTTCGCCATCGTCTCCAGTCCGAGCGCGGCGTCCGGGATTTCCTTCGTCGGCGTCGCCCATACGGGGCCTACGCCGATGTAGTCCGGCGCGACGGCTTTCGCCGCCACGGCCTGTTCGAGCGAATGCGTGGAAAGCCCGACTATGCGCAGGCCCGGAAAGCGCGCGCGCACTTCCGCGACGTCCATGTCGCCTTGGCCGACGTGCACGCCGTCTGCGCCCGCCTCGGCGGCGATCGATGGATCGTCGTTCACTATGAAAAGCGTCTTAGTGCCGCGCGTGATTTCACGCACCGCTTTCGCGACGGCGACGATTTCTTCGCGCGGCGCTTTTTTCATGCGCAGTTGCAGCATCCTGACGCCTGCGGCGACGGCGGCGCGCGCGCAGTTTTCGTAGCCTGCGGCCGGATTCGTCATCACGAGATAAAGGCCGAAAGAGTCTTCCATGTCTGCCACCCCGGTTTTGCGTTTGGCGCGGGCGATGCTATGCCCCGGCGCCGTCGCTGCGGCGCCGGGGCATGCGGATCACTTCGCGAGATCTTCAATGACGATCTGCGCGATCCTGCGGCCGCTCTTCAGCATTCCGCCGAAGATCGGCCCCATGCGGAAGCCGCCCTGCGTATTGTTCGCGGCCATGCCGCTCGCGTACAGGCCGGGGTAAAGGCGCTTGGTGTTCGCGACGGTGGTGCGCTCGCCGTCCGCCATCCACATCGGGCGCTCGCCGAGAATTCCGCCGGTCGGCGAATCGATTTTGACGCCCGCCTTGTGCACCGCCTTGTTGACGATTTCGCTGGGGTGCCCGGTGCCGTCGATGAGCGCGCGCGAAGTGACGACGATGGGATCGACGTGCATTTCAAGCCTTGCCACAGGGTTCCAGTTTATCACTACTCCGGAGACTACGCCATCGTGCATCACGATATCTTCCACCTTGACGGTGTTGAAGATGACGGCGCCCGCCTTGCGCGCGCCAAAGATCAGCCCGGAAGCCATCTCGACCGAATCCACGGTGTGGTACTGCCCGTCGTACTGGCGCGTGGAAATCCCGAATTCATGGAGAATTTCCGCCGCATCGTTCTGCACGGTCACTTCGTTGAAGAGCATTCCGCCGCCCCACGTGCCGCCGCCGGGCGCAAGCTTCGATTCATACACGGCGACCTTCAACCCGGCCTTGGCAAGATCGTGCGCGGCGACAAGCCCGCTCGGCCCCGCTCCGACGATCGCCACATCGACCGCGAGATTGTTCTCCAGCTTCTCGAAAAAGCGGCGTATGATCGCGCCGCTGATAGTCTCTTCCATTACGGAAGTCTTGGTGTCCATTTTTTGCTTCTTTCTTCTCCCTACGCCGGCATTACCCGGTTCAGGTTATTCGGGTATTTTCTCAGCAGTGCCGGCACCTCGCCGGCACAGCACCCCGTCGCGATACATTATACCATATTGCCGTTCCGCCATGCAACGCAGCCTAAATCGCGGAAATTCACTCTGTCTTCTCACCGCCTGCAAAAATCAGTTCCGCCCACACACAGCATCAACATTATGGTATAATATGCCGCAACAGCGGGGCGTTGCACAGCCTGGTAGTGCGTCTGCTTTGGGAGCAGAATGTCGGAGGTTCAAATCCTCTCGCCCCGACCAATTTCAAACGGTGTCAAGGGAATCTCTCCTTGTCGCTGGTTTCGCGGCGAACTCGCGGAGCGTGATCTTGCGGCCGGCCCGTGTATTCGCGTTCCAGCCAGAAGGGCAAGGATAGGGCGGAGGCGTCAGGGGAAGGGGAGATTTGGTATAATATGCGCGTGGAGGGGCAATAGCGCATGGCCGCCAACGAGAACCAGATCGCCGTCCATCGGCAGGACGAGGAGACCGCCCGGCGGAGCGGGCGGCTGCAAATCCGCTGCGCAACCCGCCGGCATTTCACAAAGGCTCGGCAGATCGTCTTTCGCGGCAAGCGCTCTTGGGAGTGCGGCGACTAAGTGCACATGCAAACGGAATATCGCCACATGAAAAGGGGAATAAAGCGTTGCGTCTTGCTCGCCGCCGCTATATTGGCGGCGTGCGGAGGCGCGAGCCAAGACAATGGCGCCGGTGCGGGACGCGACGCGCGGAAAGCGCCGAAGGCCGCATGGCGCCTGCGCTACGCCGAACCAGCGCAATGGAGCCAGAAGGGGTGGTGCGAAGCGTCGCTGCCGCTTGGCAACGGCCTCTTCGGCGTCTCCGAGTTTGGTGGCACGGACGTCGAGCGGTTGCAATTGACGGAGCCGGCGTTTCAGACGCGCCAGCTTTTGTACGGACGCGAGGACTGGCCTGAAGGGAATCTCACGGACGCGGCGGATGTCACGATAGATTTCGGGCACAAGGACGCCGGTGGCTACATTCGCGAACTCGACCTCGAAACGGGCATCGCCTCTGTCAGATACTCGACGGGCGGGATCGACCATGAGCGCGAATACTTCATATCCTATCCCGACAAGGCCGGCGTGATGCGTTTTTCGGCTTCGCAGGAAGGAGCGCTCTCGTTCACGCTCGGTGTCGCGGTGCCGTTCACGGACGAAAAATGGCCGTTAAACCGTACCGGGAAAGTCGAGTCGGCCGGCGACGAGATTCGTTTGACGGCGGAGAGCGGCGCATACCACGTCAAACTCGCAGGCTGTTTCAAGGTTTTGACGGACGGCAAAATCTCCAAAGCCGGGGAGAACTCTCTGCGGGTTGAAGGAGCAAGCGAAGCGACGGTCGTGTTTTCTCTCGCCACCAACTACCGCCTTTGCCCGGAGATGTTCACGGCGATGCACGGCGAGCGCGACAGAACCGCCGATTTCGGCCTCGATCCTGCGCCGGAAGCGGCGCGGCGCGTGGCGGCGGCGGCGCGGCGCGGCTACGCCGCACTGAAAGCGCGCCACCTCGACGACATTCGCCGGCTGGTCGGCAGGAGCGGAATAGACATCGCCTTCGAGGCCGGGGATATGGCGCTGACGACGCCGCAACTGCGCTGCCGCGGAGCCGCCAGCAATTATCTCGCCATGCTTCAATGGCGGCTGGGGAAGTATCTGCTCGCTTCGTCGTCGCGTCCCGGCGGGCTGCCGGGATCGTTGCAGGGGATATGGGCCGGGCCTGTTTCGAATACGGCGTGGGGTTCGGGCTATTGGCACAATATAAATGTGCAAATGCTCTACTGGCCGGCGTTCATATGCAATATGTCCGAATGTTTCGAGCCTTACGCCGCCTATTGCGAAGCGTTCCGCCCGGCGACGCGCGGGGCGGCGAGGGCGTATCTCGAAAGAGAAAATCCGGCCGCGCTGGACGAGCCGCTGGCGGAGGATTTCTGGAGCGTGGGCACGGCGGCGTGGCCGTACGAGCTGCAGATGACGCCGCACCGCGAAATTCCGAACGGGCACTCCGGGCCTGGCACCGGCGGCCTTACGACCGCGATGTTTACAGACTGGTACGACTTCACGCAAGATCGCGCAATCCTCGAAAAGCGCGTCTGGCCCGCTCTGCACGGCATGGCGGATTTCCTCACGCGCTGCGTCGCGCATACGAACGGGCTGTGGCTGGCGACTTTCTCGGCTTCTCCCGAACAGCTCCACAAGAAAAAGCTGCGCAAGACGCTCGGGACGTATTGCCACACGCTAGGGTGCGCTTTCGATCAGCAGATGATCGAAGCGAACAGCGCCGCGCTCGTGCGTTTCGCCGGGATTCTGGGGCGGTCGAACGATCCGGTCGTCAAGCGCTGCCGCGCGCAGCTCGGGAAGTACGACAGCGTCATGATCGGCGGCTCCGGGCAGATAAAGGAGTTCCGCGAGGAGGACAAGTACGGCGAAATAGGCGATCCGGAGCATCGCCACGTTTCCCATCTCTGCGGCCTATACCCGGCGGCGATAATAACCCGCGCCACTCCGGAATGGCTCATGGCGGCATCCGCCACTCTCGATATGCGCGGCAAAAAGACCAATGGCTGGGCCACGGCGCACCGCGCCTGCTGTCGCGCGCGCATCGGCGAAGGCGACAAGGCTCTTGCTTCCTTCGACACCTTCTTCAAGGACTGTCTGACAGACACCCTGTGGGCGCGGCTGGCGGGAACGCAGGAAATCGATGCGAATCTCGGCTATACGGCCGCGGTGTCCGAAATGCTCGTCCAGAGCCATGAAACCGACGAAAAGGAGAATTTCATCGTCGATCTACTGCCGGCGCTTCCGTCGAAGTGGGCGTCCGGCGGCTCTTTCAAGGGACTTTGCGTTCGCGGCGGCTGGACGGTCGATTGCTCATGGAAGGATGGCCGGCCGGTCGAGGTGGCGCTCCATCCAGGCCCGCATGCCGCCCCCAAACCCCTTGTCCGCTTCGCCGGCGCTCCTCTGCGGGCGCTTGAATCCCGCTAATTGCTTTTTGTTCCGGTGCCAGATACGATTTTGCGCGCTTACCGTTGGCTCCGTAAACCTCGCCCGTTCCATCCATCGACTTTTCCCGTACCGCCCATCAGGTGATTCTTGTCGCCTCGTCTCGCGACTAGGGTCGCCTCGTCTCGCGACTGGAGTCGCCTTTGCAAGCGACTAGGGTCGCCTCGTCTCGCGACTAGGGTCGCCTTTGCTAGCGACTAGGGTCGCCTTTGCTGGCGACTAGAGTCGCTTGGGGAGGCGACAAGCGCCGCTCCGGCTCCCGAACCCGCAGACCGCGGCTACGCATCCCGCGCACCGTGCAAAGACCTGCCGCGGGCTGACACGCCCGCTCCCAAGGGGAAGTGGCGCAGAAAAGGCGACAAAGTTGCTTTATTCTGGCAGATATAGTGCATAGAAGGGGAGGAGTTTTTGCTAGTTTCGTACCATTGGGAAGCTGGGATAAGAGAAGGTGAAAAAATCTTCGGGGCGTTCCGTTGCCCATTGACGGGGGCAAAAAGAATATGATAAAATATGCCGCAACTTGGGTATAGTAGGTATGGTTGGTTATATTGAATATGTCGCAACAGACGAAATAACGTCTCTTACGAGGCGTTTCCAACCTTGCCCCCCACTCCCCCCTCGAACAATACGCACATATGCGCGGTGTTTTGCGTCGCGAGCCATTTGCCGGCGGTAGCCACGACTTCAAAATGACACGTGACGCGTTCATACCGAGCAGAGTTTCGCAACGCCCGTCCAGGCGCGTATTCCTTTCTTCGCCCTGGCATCGTCGTCGCGAGTGCGGACGGCGCAGGAACTATTTCCAATTACAAGAGGCATGAACATTATGAATAGAAGAGTACAGAGGATAGGCGCGGCTATCGTGCTTGCAGCCGCTTCAATCGCGCTGAGCGCGTCCGCCGTCAACTTCCCGGTCGGCACCCACCTCGTCAAGGGGACGCTGAAGAACTGGAAGAACAAGGTGCTCACCTCTTCCGCCGCCGTGACCGTGCAGGCGGTTTCCACGAACGGCACGATCATCGCATCCGCCACGGTGTCCGACCCCACGGAGGACGGATCCAACTTCCTGCTGTCCATTCCGCTTTCCACGAAAGCGACAGACTTCACGGCGGCCGTAGGCGACCAACTCAACTGCGTCATCGTGCAGGAGGCCGGCCTTTCCGTCGCCGCGAGTCCGATCCGCGTGGGCGATGCGAACACCGTCTCCACGGTATCCCTCGAGTTCGTCAATATGAAGACATACACCGCGGCGGACGGCACCACCGCGAGCATCCCGGAGGAATACGTCGAAACGATCGCCCCCTGGATGGAGGCATACGAGATCGAGGGCGACTACGATCCATTCGCCGACTATGACAACGACGGCGTTTCGAACTACGTCGAATACCGCGCCGGCACGAGTCCCTTCGACGATACCGACAAGCTCGCGATCACCGATTACTTCGCGCCGCGGAACGCCTTGCACACGCTCAAGTTCGAGTATGTCGGCGGCCATGTTTATGGCGTCGCCACCACGCTTTCGCTCGTGAATCCGGAATGGGCCGTGCAGAAGGTCAAGAAGACGGAGGACGACGCCGCACGCGAGCAGGTCATGCCGTCCGCCGACGAAGAGGATGTGGGGATTGCGACTATATACGTCGTGCCCGTCGAGGGCGCGAAGAGCCAGTTCTTCAAATTGGAGGCGAAGTAACAATGAAGAGAATCCTTTCTATTGCGGCGGCGTTTTCCGCCGCGGCGGCGTGCGCCGCGCATATCAGCGAGACGATGACGCTTGCGAAGGGCTGGAACGCAATCTATCTTGAATCGACGCCCACGAACGCCGCCTGCGCGGAGTTCTTCGCCGGCGCGCCCGTCGAGCGCGTCGCGTCGTACCAGTCCGACGCCTACTCCTCCACGCGGCAATACGCGAGCGACGGCTCGGAAATCACGCAGAAGCCGGTTTCCTACTACGTCTGGGTGCCGGGCGACGCGGACGCCTCCACCATGTCGTCGCTTGTAGGTGGCCATACCTATATGATCTACGCCAGCGACGTCTGGACGAACAGCTTCTACGGCGTGCCGGCCGCGCCGCGCCAGACATGGCGCGCGACGGCGGGAGACTCCGCCCTCATGAACCTCGCGGGCGTCTCGGTCGCGCCCGGCGTCTCCGTGACGGCGAAGGAGTATTTCGGCGAAGGGCCGTTCGGGACGACCGCGGGCATCACTTACAAGATCGACGGCAGCAAACCGGCCGCGCCGACGTTCCTGCCGATGACGCTCTCCGCGAAGACGAAGCTGCA
>DEWI01000180.1:50308-50549 GCA_002363575.1 Verrucomicrobia bacterium UBA3214
CCGGGGAAGAGATGCCGCCGATCGCGCGCCGCCTTCCCCGCACGGATGCGGCCGTCGCGCCGGGTTTCACGAACGTGGCCGAGTCGTCCGAATGGACGGTCGAGCTGAAGGCGGGCGAGAGCTTCGAACAACTATTTAGTATTGACCGTTCGGCGCTCGAGCAGGGCAAGAACTACGGCGCGATTTTGACGATCGAGGATCTCGGCGCGAGCAAGATGCGCGTCCGCCTGCCTGTTTTGGC
>DEWI01000054.1 GCA_002363575.1 Verrucomicrobia bacterium UBA3214
TCAAGAAGCTTTTGAAGTATCCCACGGCGCGAATGGATCCCGGCAAAAAAGTCTTCCTCGAAGACTACGTAAAGGACATGGCGTCCGGCCAGAAGGATATCTACTACTACATCGCCGAGCGAGAGGAGGACGCGCGCAAGGCCCCGCAGCTAGAGCAGGCGCGCAAGCATGGTTGCGACGTCCTTCTTTTCTGCGACCCGGTAGATGAATACCTCAGCGAATCCCTCCGCGAATTCGACGGCAAGAAATTCGTCGATGTCGCACGCGGCGACGTCGCCTTCGGCTCCGAAGACGAGCAGAAGGCCGAGAAGGAAGCCGCCGACAAGGCCGGCAAGGAGCTTGAAGGCTTCATCAAGGCGATGAAGGACGAGCTTTCCGCCAATGTCGAAGACGTCCGCGTTTCCACGCGCCTTGCCGACTCGCCATGCTGCCTCGTCGCCAAGGAAGGCGCGATGCCGCCCTCGATGGCGCGCATGATGCGCGCCATGGGCCAGAGCGTCGGCGAAGACAAGAGAATCCTCGAACTGAACGCGACGCATCCGCTCGTCAAGAAGGTAAGCACTCTCAAGGGCGATGAATTCAAGGACGCCGTCGCGCTCCTGTACGACGCGGCGCTGATCGCGGAAGGCTCGCCTGTCACCGACGGCGCGCGCTTCACCAAACTCCTTTCCGCGCTCATGCTCAAGTGAGCGCGGAAATACGGCAGACAAACCAAGGCACCACCCGACCATACACCGACCGACCATGGCAGGCGA
Organism: Verrucomicrobia bacterium UBA3214; assembly: GCA_002363575.1. GTDB lineage: Bacteria > Verrucomicrobiota > Kiritimatiellia > RFP12 > UBA1067 > UBA1067. The sequence goes on from DEWI01000054.1 coordinate 756, forward strand.
ATACCAGTTCTCGTTGATCGACGTCACCAAGCAAGCAGGCACGAAGACGATCCTCAAAGACGTCAACCTCTCGTTCTTCTACGGCGCGCACATAGGCGTGATCGGCGCCAACGGCGCCGGCAAATCTTCGCTTCTGAAGATTCTCGCCGGCCTCGACACCGAGCTTATCGGCACCGTACAAGTCGCAAAAGGCACAAAAGTCGGCTACCTCCCGCAGGAGCCGGAGCTGGACGACTCGAAGACCGTGCTTGAATGCGTCATGGAAGGCGTCGCGAACGCCAAGGCGATGGTCGAACGCTACGAGGATCTCTGCTGCGAACTTGACGACCCCAAGGCCGCCGCGGAAATGGAGAAGCTCCAGGAAATCATCGACCGCAACGACTACTGGAATCTGGAAAACCTCGTCGAACGCCGCATGGCAGACATGGGCTGCCCGGACGGCGCAAAGCGCGTCGCGGTGCTTTCGGGAGGCGAGCGCAGGCGCGTGGCGATCGCGCGCCTGCTGCTCTCCAATCCCGACGTGCTTTTGCTCGACGAGCCCACGAACCACCTGGACGCGGAAACAACGTTCCGCCTCGAGGCGTACTTGAAAGAGTTCAAGGGGACGCTGATCGTCGTCACGCACGACCGCTACTTCCTCTCCGACGTGACGGACTGGATTCTCGAACTGGACAAGGGCGTCTGCTATCCCTACAAAGGGAACTACGAGCAATGGCTCCAGCAGAAAGAAGCGATGCTCCAGCGCGAAGCGAAGGTCGAGAAATCCCGCCAGAAGATGCTCGAGAACGAGCTTAAGTGGATTCAGACGAATCCAAGCGGACGCCATGCGAAGGCGAAGGCGCGCGTCGAGCGCTACGAGGAATTGCAGAAGCAGGAAGTCTCCACCCGCGAGGACGATCTTGTGATCCGCATTCCGCCGGGACCGCGGCTGGGCAATCTCGTCGTGCGCGCGGAGCATGTGAAGATGGGCTTCGACGGCCAGATTCTCTACAACGACCTGAACTTCGATCTGCCGCGCGGCGGCATCGTCGGCGTGATCGGCGCAAACGGCGCCGGCAAGACCACGCTTTTCAAGTTGATCACCGGGCAGTTGCAGCCGCTCGAAGGCAAATTCACCGTCGGCGACACGGTCAAGCTCTCCTACGTCGATCAGACGAGGAGCGAATTGAAGAGCGACCAAACCGTTTACGAAGCGATCACCGGCGGCGGCGAATTCGTGCGCCTCGCCGGCTCGACGATGATGAACGGCCGCGCGTATTGCTCGCGCTTCAATTTCCGCGGCCCCGAGCAGCAGAAGAAGGTCGGCGTGCTTTCCGGCGGCGAACGCAATCGCGTGCATCTCGCCAAGCTGCTTACTTCCGGAGGGAATCTGCTTTTGCTCGACGAACCTACGAACGACCTCGATGTCGCGACCTTGCGTTCGCTCGAGGAAGGCTTGCAGGAATTCGGCGGCTGCGTCATGGTCGTCTCCCACGACAGATGGTTCCTCGACCGTATCGCAACGCACATCCTCGCATTCGAAGGAGGCGGCCGCACCACATGGTTCGAAGGCTCCTACTCGGAATACCACGAAAAGAAAGCGGCGCGCTGAGCGGCACGCCCGCCCTTCCACTACAAACGAAACATAAACCAACCACTGCCATGTTTGTCAAACTGACTTCGAGATACAGGCGCCTGCCTGTCTGGGTGAACAGCGCGTTTGTCGCGTCCATCGAGAAATGCGAACACGGCGGCTCGATCGTCGGCCCTCTTGGCGCCGGCATCGACTTCGAAGTTTTCGAGTCTCCCGAACAGATTATTTCGCTCATGGGCGTTGAGACCGTGGCGGCGCCGCAGCAGCCCCAGCAGCCGCAGCTGCCGGCGAATACGCCACCGCCGCGCCAGCAGCCTGCGCAGCCGCGCGCCGAAACCCCGCCGGCCGCTCCAGCGTACAGCGAACAGGATGCCGCTGCGCTCGCCGCCGCCACTGTCGCAATCGCCGCGGAGGCTTCGAATCAGCAAACCGCCACCGAAGAGAAAAAGCCGGCGAAAGCCGCGCGCAAGACGACTCGCGAGAAAACCGCAGCCGCGACGAAAGCGCCGCGCAAGAAAGCCGAGCCGAAGACGCCGCGCAAAGCGAAGGCCGCCGACGAATCCACGCCCGCCGAGCCTCAAGAGCAACTCGAAACGCCCGCCGCGGTGCCGGCGATAGATGCGGCGCCGAGCACGTCTCTTCAAGAGGTTACGGCAAGCTCGTTGCCCGAGCAGAAGCTGGAGAGGCTTCGCAAGCTCGCGCCCGGTTCCCTTTCAAAGCTTCGCAATACGCTCGAAAAGCAGTTCCGCGTCTCGAATCCGGATGCGACGATGGATGAATTGGCCGCGCGCGGCGAATTCACGGTCGCGGGCAATCGCGTCATCTGGCCAAAGCCGGTGGCCGATCCGGACAACATCTTCCAAGCCTAGTTTCCCCGGGCTTGCCGGTTCGCAGGCGTTTCGGCTTGCTGACGAAGTATTGGAACAACGCCGCGAAGCATGCTTCGCGGCGTCTCGCTTACCAGCGATTGCGGTGGATCTTCGCGTCGTCCCATTTATTTTTCGGAGCAGGATGCACAGCGGGGTACCCGATCGTAATGAGATTCAGCGGTGCGTAGCCTTCGGGAATCCCGAGCACCCTTTTCACGCCCGCGACGCGCTCTTCGATCGGATGCACGCCGCACCAAACCGCGCCAAGTCCGAGGCCGTGCGCCGCCAGCAGAATGTTTTGCGTCGCCGCCGAGCAATCTTGTATCCAGTACTCTTTGGCGCGCCCGTCCAAACCGTTGTCAAGCGTTCCGCAGACGGCGATCACGAGCGAAGCTCCATTGCCGATGCGCGCGTGAGGATGTACTGCGTCGAGCGCGGCAAGCGTTTCCGGTTCCGTCACGACGACGAATTCCCATGGCCGCTTATCGACGGCGGTAGGCGCGGCGAAGCCGGCTTTCAAAAGCTCTTTGATTTTTTCTTCTTCCACGGCGCGCGTCTTGTCGAACATGCGCACGCTCGCACGTGTCGCGATGGTTTCCAAGACACCCGGCTCCGACTTGAGGCGTGCAAACGTCTCTTCCGTCTTGAGCATATAGCGCACGAACAGCCCGGCGATCGCGAAAAACGCAATGCAGAGCGCCACGACCGTCCAAGGAAGTATTTTATTGCTCTTCATTCCACGCCACCCCTTTCTTCCGGCGCATATTATACCATATTTCAGCTACCGCCGGCCGAACCTCGAAACCGCCTGGTCCGCCGTTGCGCCGGCGAATAAAATATGATAAAATGTCGGTGTGAATCGTGCGAAGGGATAGAACGAATGGCGAAATACCTCGATCCAAAGGCGGATGTGACATTCAAGAAGGTTTTCGGCGAGCATAAAAACCTCGTCATGAGCCTTCTCAACGCCATGCTTCCTCTCGACGAAGGAAAGCAGATCGAAAAGATCGAGTATCTGCCTTCTGAAATAACGCCGAGGACGCCGCTCAGCAAGGACACCATCGTCGATGTGCGCTGCGAAGAAACGGGCGGTCGAAAGTTCATCGTCGAAATGCAAATGAACTGGAGAGCCGATTTCTACGATCGCGTCCTTTTCAACGCATCCAAGGCATACGTCCAGCAGTTGGACAAAGGCGAGAAGTACAACCTTCTCCAGCCTGTCTATTCTCTTAGCTTCATCAACGATACTTTCGAGCCGGACATGGAGGAGTATTACCATTACTACCACCTTGTCCACTATCTCCATTCCGACAAGGTTCTGGACGGTCTGCACCTTGTATTTGTCGAACTGCCGAAGTTCAAGGCGAGAAATT
>DEWI01000063.1:0-8284 GCA_002363575.1 Verrucomicrobia bacterium UBA3214
AAAATTATGGTTGCTTAGGGGGGCCGCCGCCCGATGTGGAGAGCAAAAGCGGAATTTGATACAATTCCGCCATGGAAAAACAGATTGCAAACAGGCTGGGCGTCGCGCACGTACGCGACACGGTAAAGTCCTTCTCGGAAGGCTCCATTTCCCTCGCGCAGGCACTCTCCGAGCTCGGCATCGGGAAGACCAGGCTCTATGAGCTGAAGGCGGATTTTCTCAGGGCAAAGGCAAGGGGAGCGTCAGAAGAATGGGCCCCGGGATCGTCCGGCGGTAATCACATGCAGGCGTGGCCGGAGGAAGTGCAGTCGTTCCTGCGCAGAGTCCTTGGCACGCACAGCAATGCCGACAGGTACTCGTATGCGTTCGCGGCGAGCGAGCTGGGGCGCAAGTTCAGGTTTGCCGTGGACAGGGGGCAGGTGCGGCACTGGGCGATCGACCACGGCATCAAGAGCTTCCTTGGGAAGCCTCGCGTCACGCCGCATGTCAGGCGGTGGCAGCGCACCAGCATCGGCGAACTATGGCAGCTCGACGCCACGCCGGACTACTTCTTCGGCAGGGAGCATTCGCAGCTGCATCTGATAGACATGCTTGACGACTGCAGCAGGCTCCAGGTTGGCTGCTCGCTGTACAGCCATGAGCGCGTGGATTCGTATTTGCACTTGTTTTACAAGGCTTTCATGCGCTACGGACAGCCTCTGCAGATCTATGTCGACAAGGCGACATTCTTCTGCAAGGACGACGGATCCGACACCCAGCTCGCAAAACGGCTGAGGTTTTACGGCATCACTTTCATGTGTGCGAACACGCCTGCCGCGAAGGGGAAGATCGAGCGGGTCCATCAGGTCTGGCAGGACAGGCTGCCTCGGTATTTCAAGAATGAAGGGGTGGGCGTCGACACTCCGCTGGAGGTTGTGAACGGCAGGATCGATTCGCTCGTCGATTACCGGAACGACTTTGAGGTGCACAGCGAAATACGAATGACTCCCAGGGCGGCGTGGGAAAAGGCGATTGCCGAAGGACGCTCGAAGATACGCCCGATCCCTGATGACGGATGGTGGGAACTTGTGTGGGCGCGGTGGGGCGGCATCGTCATAGGTCCAGGGGGGAAGGCTGTCGTCGATGGGCTGTGGTGCCCGACCGGGTGCGCGAATGGGACTCGTGGCTGGCTGTGCCGGCATGTGGACGAGTCGTTCTCGATCGTGCTGAACAAACCGGAACAGGCAGTGCGTCCAAGGGTCGTGTTTTCGACCAATCCAAGGGTCGGAAACGTCTAAGAGCATTCCGCTTTTGCTCTCCACAAAAATTCCGCTTTTGAAATCCACGCGACACAAACTGAATCACCATGCCAGCCCCCTTGACCGTGCGAAAGGGAATTTGCTATAATATGCGGCCGACAGAGCCGGAGAGATGGCAGAGCCTGGTTGAATGCACATGACTCGAAATCATGCATACCCGCAAGGGTATCGGGGGTTCGAATCCCTCTCTCTCCGCCAATAGTCCGCGGGCGTAATTCAATGGCAGAATAGGAGCTTCCCAAGCTTCTTACGTGGGTTCGATTCCCATCGCCCGCTCCAATTTTTTCTCCGTGCGCGCGGCGTTTACGCGCGGCGGGGCAAGACAGGTTCCATGCTATCGCGTTTGACAGTATCCAATCTCGCGGTCGTCGAGAGGGCGCAAGTCGATTTTTGCCCGGGCCTCAACGTCCTGACGGGCGAAACCGGCGCAGGAAAATCCGTGCTGATCGGCGCGCTCGAGCTCGTGATGGGCGCGCGCGCCGATTCCTCGATCGTGCGCGACGGCGCGGCGAATGCGCGCGTCGAAGCGGTTTTCGAGTTTCCAGAAGGCGGCGCAACGGCGAAAGCCGTAGAAGCCGTGCTTGACGATGCCGGCATAGAGCATGCCGGGGCCTTGACGATCCGCAGACTCGTCGCCGCCGGCGGCGGGACGGGCCGCGTCTGGATCAACGATTGCTCGGCGACGGTGGGGACGCTGCGGCGCCTGGCCGCAATCCTCGTCGATATACACGGGCCGCGCGCCAACCAGTCCATTCTCGAAGAAGCGTTCCAGCGCGGCGTGCTGGATTCGTTCGGCGGGATTTCGCGCGCATCGTACGCGCAGGCCTGGGAAGCATACGCGGCGCTTCAAGACGAGCTTGACGCGCTGCTCGCCGCCGAAAACCCCGAAGACGAAATCGATCTGCTCTCTTTCCAGACGGAAGAGATCGCCGGCGCCGGCATTTCCGCCGACGACGACACCCTCGGCGAACGCCATGCGGCGGCGGCGCACGCCGGCGAAATCGTGGAAGCCGCAAACGATTTGACGGAGACTATCGGCGGCGATGGCGGCATGCAAGACCTCGCGGCGCGCATCGCCGCGCGCGCCCGCCCGCTCGCGCGCTTCTTCCCCGATGCGACGGCATGGGCGGAGCAGGCGGAAGAACTGGGCATGCTGGCCGGAGAACTTTCCAGGAGCATCGCCGACGCCGCTTCGCGCATCGACGCCGACCCTGCCGCGCTGGAAGAGATGGACGCGCGCCTTGGCGTAGTGAACCGGCTGACGAGGAAATACGGCGCATCCGCGCCTTCGCAACTCCTCGAAATACTGGCGGCGAAGCGCGAACGCCTCGCCGCGCTCTCCGGGCGCGGCCGCAGAATTGAGGAATTGCGCGCCGCGCAGGACGCCGCGCTCGCCACGCTCGAACAGCGCGGCGCCGCGCTACGCGAAGCGCGCGCGAAAGCCGGCGCGCGCCTTGCCAAAGCCGTGACGGCGCAACTGCGCGATCTCGGCTTCGCCAAGGCACGCTTCGCGGTGGCGGTGGCGGCGGCGGCGCCGGCGCGCAGCGGCTGCGACAAAGTGGAATTCGTATTCGAGCCGAACCCGGGCGAAAGCGCGCGCGCGCTTTCGGCGATCGCATCGAGCGGCGAAGCCGCGCGTGTCATGCTGGCGCTGAAAAGCGTTCTCGCCGCGCACGACGGCACGGATCTGCTGGTCTTCGATGAAATCGACGCGAACATCGGCGGCGAGACCGGGCGCGCGGTCGGCGGGAAGATGCGCGCTGTCGCCGCGCACCACCAGGTCGTGGCGATAACGCACCTGCCGCAGAGCGCCGTTTTCGCAGAGCGGCATTTCATCGTTTCGAAAGCTGTGGCCGGTGGCCGCACGCGAACATCCATACACATGGCGGAAGGCGGCGAACGCGTCGCGGAACTTGCGCGCATGCTCGGCGGCGGCCCGGAAGCCGAGAAATTCGCGCTTTCCAGCCTCGCGGCCGCCGCCGAACCAGACGCGACCGGTTTGCAGAAATCCCGGCGCCAGAACCGAAGCCCGGAGGCGGAGTCTTAATCATGAGCGAGAACTTCAAAGCGAAGAACGCCGGCGTGGCGGAAATCGCCATTGTCGAGAACGTGTTCGGCGATGCCGACGAAACCACCGCCGCGATCCTGAAAAACGCCGCGCAGGACGAACACCCGCGCGTCTTCGTCGTCGCCGACGCCAATGTCGTGCAGCGCACGGACGGCCTGGGCTCGCGCATCGGGCGCTATTTCAAGGCGAACGCGCTCGAGCTGGCGGCGCCGCCCTTCATCGCGCCCGGCGGGGAAAAGACGAAAAACGACGGCTTCCAATCCGCGCTGGCGCTCGCGAACGCGATGACGGCGGCGCATCCCGGCGCGCACGACGCCGTGATCGCGCTCGGGGGCGGCGCGACGCTGGATTTGGCGGGCTTTGCCGCCGCTACGCAGCGCTGCCGGCTTCCGCTCGTGCGCATACCGACTACGGCAATCGCGATGGTCGATGGAGCTTTCGCCAATACCGCGAGGATCGACGCCGCCGGCGTCAAGGATGCGCTCGCGACGCCGTCGCACGCATGCGCCGCGATCGTCGATCCTTCATTTCTCGCCACGGTGATTCCCGGCGTCTGGAAAGGCGGGATCAGCGAGCTTGTGCGCCATGCGGCCGTCCGCGATGCCGCGCTGATGCGCGAGCTTGCCGGCGCCGCGGCGGAGCTGCGCGAACACGGCGCGGCGGCGCTGCGGGATTTGGTGTGCGGCGCGGTGCGCTCGCGCGCGGCGAAAGGCGGCTCCGATTTCGCTGAATGGTGCGCGCTGCGGCTCCAGGAAATATCGTCGTTCAAAGTTCCGCACGGCTACGCCGTCGCCATCGCGATCGCGCTGGAAACGACATACGCATGCGCGCGCGGCCTTGTCAAGGAGGCCGACAAGGCGCTGATCTGCCAAACCCTCGCGGATTGCGGGGCGCTCGACGGCTTGACGCACAACCACCATATCCTCGCGGACGCGCAGGCCATCTCCGCGGGTTTCGCCGCATGGCGCGAACGCACGGGTTCGTTCGCGCGCACGCTTCCCGCGGGGATAGGCAAAGCGAAGGTGGAAGACGAGCCGGACGCGGAAATGTTCCAGAATGCCACGGCGGAGCTTTTCGCCGCCGCCGACGCCGCAGCCGCGAAATAGGCGGTTGCCGCCGGGCGTCTTCGCGGGCGGTCTTGCCTGTCCGGACGAGAAGCCGCGCCGATGGCGCGGCATGTTTCCGCGTGCGGAGACTTTGCCCGGTCTGTCAAGCAGAACGTGCACACGGTGCACGGTATTTGACGAACGGGCCATGCCGGAAAATGGCGTCTCCTTCTACCGGGTGCACGCTGTTGCAACGAATCGCGGGCTGCATTTTTTACGCTTTACCCCCTTGCAAACCGGTGTTAGTTATGGTAAACTTTGCGCCGTCTAACACAAATAGGGTCTTGAAGAGGCCCGAAGGGAATAAAAGGGATGCCGATTTACATGCTTGGAGTAGGGAACCGCCGGCGGATAAACGCAGTCCACGGCGACGACAGCGTCAAGAAACACTTGAACGAGCTGGGATTCGTGGAAGGCGCGGAAATCGAGATCGTTGCCGAGAATGGCGGCAATTTGATCGTCGGCGTGTACGGCACGCGCATTGCATTGAACCACGACCTCGCCAAAAGAATACTTGTATAATCAGAAAACAGACAAAGAAGGACGACAGACAATGACACTGAAAGACGTGGCGGTCGGATCATCCGCGAAGATAACGCGGCTGGGCGGCGAAGGCGCCGTGAAGCGGCGGTTGATGGACATGGGGCTGACGAAAGGGACGCTTTGCAAGGTCGTCAAAGTGGCGCCTGCAGGCGATCCCGTGGAACTCGACGTGCGGGGATACTCGCTGTCGATTCGCAAATCCGAAGCCGCGCTGATCGAAGTAGCGGAGTAAACAGAAACCTGAGAGGAGAAGCAATGACTGCGAAAATCGCACTCGCGGGGAACCCCAACAGCGGAAAGACCACGCTGTTCAACGAGCTTACTGGCGCCAACCAGTACGTCGGCAACTGGCCGGGCGTCACGGTCGAAGAGAAGAACGGACTGCTGAAGGACGACAAGAGCGTCGTAATCCAGGATCTGCCGGGAATCTATTCGCTTTCGCCGTATTCGCTCGAGGAGAAGGTTTCGCGCAACTTCCTCGTAAACGAAAAGCCCTCCGCCATCTTGAACATCGTGGACGGCACGAACATCGAGCGAAACCTCTATCTGACGACGCAACTTGCGGAACTCGGCGTTCCCATGGTCGTCGCCGTGAACATGATGGACATCGTCGAGCGCGCCGGCGACAAGATAGATTTCGCGAAGCTCGGCAAATGGCTCAACTGCAAGGTGGTCGGCATTTCCGCGCAGAAAGGCACGGGCTGCCGCGAAGCCGCCAGACTCGCGCTCCAGTACGCGGCGGACGAGAAGAACGGCGAGGCGCCGCACGTCTTCACCGGTTCCGTCGAGCATGCGCTCGCGCATATCGAAGAGTCCATACAGGGCAAAGTGCCAGAGCGCGCGATCCGCTGGTACGCGATCAAGATTTTCGAGCGCGACCGCGAAGTGATCGAGAAGCTCGAGCTCGGCGTCGGCCTCCTCAAGCATATCGAAGAACACATCCGCGACTGCGAAAAGGAACTCGACGACGACGCCGAATCCATCATCACCACCCAGCGCTACGAGTTCATCCAGAAACTCGCCGCCGCCTGCGTTCAGAAGAACAAGAAGCGCGAAAAGAGCACCCGCCTCTCCGACAAGATCGACCGCTTCGTCACCAACAGGATTCTCGCCATCCCCGTTTTCGTGGTCTCGCTTCTGGCGATGTACTGGCTGGCCGTCTCCGACGGCGGCCCCGGCACGGTGCTGACAGACTGGGCGAACGACGGCTTCCTCGGCGACGGCTGGTTCGTGCCGTGGACGCAGCACGCCTACAAGAGCGCGGAAGGCACCCCGGAAGCGGAAAAGCCGTGGTTCGAGGGTATGGATTTCGATACCGCCTCCGCGGAGTTCGAGCCGCACGGCGCCAACGTCGAAAAGTGGCGCGAGGCCTACAAGTCCGCCTACGACGCCAAGAACGGCGAAGGCAGCTACGAAACGGCGCTCGCCGCATTCAACGAGAAAGCGGCGGCCGCCGCCAAGGCGTCCGGCGAGGAGTTCGAAGAAAGCGATTTCGAAGTTCTCGATGAAACCCTCGCGCGCTCCGTCAAGGCCGAAGTCTGGCTGGAAGACGAAGAAACCGGAGAAATCCGCACCGGCCGCGCAAGCGTGGAGAACGCGAAAATCTCCATCGCCGAATGCTCGTGCGAAGAAGACGGCTGCGAATGCGGCGGCGCGAACGCCTGCGAGACTTGCAAAGAGCACGCCGGAAAAGTCGCGGCGGCCGGCGAAGATGCGCCGCCGTGCCCGTGCTGCGATTGCGAAGACGAGTTAAAGTGGACGTGCGACTACGCCATGTACCAAGTCTCCGCAAGCTTCGACGAACCCGACGCCGCGAGCGGCTTCGGAGTCTGGATTCCCGGCGTCGCCGCGCTTTGCGGCAAGGCTTGCGAGGCCGTCGGCATCACCGAAGGCACGCTCGCGTGGGCGCTCGTCAACGACGGCATCGTCGGCGGCGTGTGCACGGTGCTGGGCTTCATTCCCGTGATCGCGATCGTCTTCCTGTTCCTCGCGTTCCTGGAAGACTGCGGCTACATGGCGCGCGTTGCGTTCATCATGGACCGCCTCTTCCGCGGCTTCGGGCTGAGCGGCAAATCGTTCATCCCGATGCTTGTGGGCAAAGGCTGCGGCGTGCCGGCGGTAATGGCCGCGCGGACGATCGAGAACAAGCGCGACCAGCGCATGACCATAATCCTCGCGACGTTCATTCCGTGCGGCGCGAAGACGGTTATCATCGCGATGTTCTCCGCGATATTCTTCCGCGAATACTGGTGGGTGGCGGCCGCGATGGACTTGACGGGCATTGCGATCATCGTGCTCGGCGGCATAGCGCTGAAGAAGACGCGCTTCTTCGCCGGCGAGGCGGCGCCGTTCGTCATGGAGCTTCCCGCATACCATCTGCCGACGCTGAAAGGAATCGCCGTGCACACGTGGGAGCGCGTCAAGGCGTACGCCATCAAGGCGGGCGTGATAATCTTCCCGGCATGCGTAGTCCTCACGCTGATGATGGCGTTCGACTGGTCGTTCGCGACGGTCGGCGACGAGCTGGACAAATCCATCCTCGCGTCCGTCGGCAACGCTGTCGCATGGTTCTTCGCGCCGCTCGGCTTCGGCAACTGGCAAGGCGCGGCCGCCAGCATCTCCGCGGAAATCGCCAAGGAGCAGGCGACTGCGACGCTCGCGATGGTGGCGGGCGGCGACGGCTCCGGCGCGGCGAACATCCTCGCGATGTTCAAGTCCTTCGCCGGCGCCGACTACAAGGCCGCGGCGCTCTCCTTCATGCTCTTCAACCTCTTCATCCCGCCGTGCCTCGTCGCGATCGCCGTGACGTTCCGCGAAATGGGTTCATGGCTCTGGGGATGCCTGGCGCTCGCCTTCCAGCTCTTCACGGGCTACCTGCTGGCGCTGAACGCATTCCAGCTCGGCCGCCTCGTCTGCTCCGGGACGTTCGGCGTCTGGACGGTGCTCGCGCTCGTCGCCGACATCTTCGTGCTGTGGGCGATCTTCCGCCCGCGCCCGGCCGTGAAAGCCTGAAAGGAGCATTGACATGGCGAACTTCATTGTTGCCGGCATCGTGATCCTCGCGGCGGTATTAGCGGCGCGCAAGCAGTTCCGCAAAGGCGCCTGGACGAAGAGCTGCGTTGGCTGCAGAGGCTGCTGCAAGAACTGCCACCCGTAGCACGGCCCCCCTTCCCGCGGTCGCCGGGAGCGCGCTCCTCCTCCGTCGGTTCCTGGAGGACGCGCTCCCGCGCAAGCGCGAAGGGAGGCGCAGAAAAAAGCGCAGCCTGCGG